>CAMWUK010000250.1 GCA_947177415.1 uncultured Clostridiaceae bacterium | reverse complement strand
TTTATTTATGCAATTTGTATATCACTTTTGCAGGTTCTGAATAGTTACAAAAAATCCTCAAATGCTTTCTGGACCATTCCATTTTTTTCGCTTATAATTAAGGTTACACAGCCGGATTTTCTTGTAATAACTGCTTTTTCAGCCATTGTTACCTGTTCGGGATTGTATTCCTGTAATGTTTTTATGCGGCTGTCTACATGCTTTTGCAGAGATTGCATTAAGATTGCCTCATCTTTGGAATCTTTTAATTGAATCACTGCAATTTCCTCTGCTGTTCCAGTTTTGGCATAGGCATAAAAATAATCAGCAATACGGTTATAATCCATATCGGATAAGGAACTAAAATTTAAATCTGCATTTTCATCCTTAGAATTACTTACCTGCATTTTAGGAAGTGTCTCATCTGCTGCAAGCATTGTTTCCTGCAGTTTATCTATATCTATTTGTTGCACAGTTGTTTCCTTATTTTTTCCGCATCCGCTTAAGGAAAAACATAATAAAACAATCATTGTGGTACAAAGAAATGTTTTTTTCATTTTAATATCCTCTTTCATCTAATTTACTAGGAAACGAACAAAACGCTTGTGTTTTGATTCGTTTCCTGTGCTGGATGCACGCCGCAAAGCGGCATACTTCCTATGTGCATCCATGTGCATCCTTGCGGAGCAAATATAGTAAACGCATTTATTTAATGCGTTTACTATATTTTATGAGAGTGTGATGTCAAATGCCTGTTCGATGGCACGATTTATTTTCTGTTTGTCTTTTTTAGGAATATCATCATCATTACTTTCAGTTTCATAATAACCAATATAAATTCCTAAAATATAACTTCCCTTCTCATCGTCATACCAATATGCAAATAATTCAGTATTTTCATATTTTGGTATATCGTAAAGGGCAGATGATAGTTTACTAATCATTATATTTGCTAAAGCACGGTCTTTATCTGTTAATTTTTTCTTAAATTTTAAACAGAGAGCGTTTTTTTTCTTTTCCAGTGTTCTTTTCAGCTTTTTTGGAACAGCGTATAAATCTTTTGCTTCCTCATAATTTTGTAAAGGATATGTATACTTAGTGCCCTTTGCGACTGGTAACATAGAACCATCCCATTCATGACTATTTTTAGCGATTCCATCAGGCATATTGAAATTAGAATATTTGGCGGTACGTGAAACATCATAGTAAACATCAACATGATACCATTGGTCATCATCCAATTGGACCAAATCCCAAGAATGTCCATCATTATGTACAATATGACATTCCATTCCGAGCATATTCATAAATAAACGGAATGTTGTAGCATATCCAACACAAACAGCATTACGGCCTTTTAATACACCTCCTGGTGTAAAGGTATTTTCCTGTTCTGAAGGCATGGATATAATAGCACCATCCTGTTGTCCTATATGTTTATACATCCAGTCATAAATTGCTTTTTCTTTCTCATAACTGGTTTTACATTTTTTAGTTGCTTTCTCTAAAATCTTCTTAGCAAGTTTTAAGGTTTCTTTATCCTCATCATTTAAAGCAGAGTCATCATTTTTTTGATATGCATCAGAAATAGCTTTAGTACTCCGGATTTCGTATTGCTCTGCAACAACAAATCCATCTTCTTGATAGGTATTCTTTTTTTCTGCCTCTTTTGCCTGTTTTTCCAGTTGGTCATCAATGAATTGTTCCACTTTTTGATTATTTGTATCAGATTGCTGAATCTGATATGCACCTAAAGCCAAGTTACCAAGTAAACATGCAGTCAATGCCATGCCTAATATTACTTTTCCAATACTAATATGTTTCCTTTCCTGATACATAATTTTCTCCTCCTCTTTCATTGTATCATATAATGAACAATGAATTTTGTATAGATCTTTTCTTATTATAATTTTAACATATTTTTGACATGTTTTCTCTTACGTTTGCCTTACAATTTTCTTACGGTTTCGTAAGGTTGGAGGGCGGGATTTTTGTATTTTTTCGGTGACCCTGTGTAAAAGCTGTATAAAATGTGAGCGTTTTCTATGTACGGAATTGTGTAAAACGAGAGAGGTCAGAATACCTTTTCTTCAATACTGCCAAATCTTCTTCAAATTCCTCTTGTGTTTCATCAAAGTATGGCAGACCTAATTTGCCATACAATGTAATCAAGTCAATCTTTTGTTGCACAGTTGTTTCCTTATTTTTTCCGCATCCGTTTAAGGAAAAAACATAATAAAACAATTATTGTGGTACAAAAATGTTTTTTTATTTTAATACCCTCTTTTCTCTATTTCAGCTATTTCATCAGAATATGATGTCGAACGCCTGTTTGAGAGCGTGATATCAAATGCCTGTTCAATGGCACGGTTTATTTTCTGTTTGTCTTTCTTAGGAATATCATCATTACTTTCAGTCTCATAATAACCAATATAAATTCCTAAAATATAACTTCCCTTTTCATCGTCATACCAATATGCAGATAAATCAGTATCTTCATATTTTGGTATATCATAAAGGGCAGATGATAGTTTACTAATCATTATATTTGCTAAAGCACGATCTTTATC
>CAMWUK010000249.1 GCA_947177415.1 uncultured Clostridiaceae bacterium | reverse complement strand
CAGAATCTGAACATCATAAATAAGTGGTGTTTATCCATATTAAAACTTTTTGAAGCAGGGAAGAAAATGTCGTTAAGAAAAAAGTGTTATTGTATATGTACGAATGCAAAAGAACATTTAAAACAAATATCATATATTTGAAACATAATAATATAGCTAAATAGAGATTAAAAATATTCATGCGTATGTCCTGGAAAATAAGACACACTCTCTTTTAAATGCACTTTCTTTATGTTATAATTTTCTATTATACACTTAAGGAGAAATATACTATGTCAATTATCAACCAACCTTTTCAAGGCCAACTTGGTGATATTCTGAAAACAGAACTATTAAACGATTACAAATCTTTCACAATATTTTCAGCTTTTGCCAAAAACAGTGGTGTTTTACGTCTTAAAGAATCACTTGAAACATTCAAAAAATATGGTGGACATATTAAAGCTTTTATAGGTATCGATCTTGACGGCACATCCTATGAAGCACTCTTAAACCTGTTTACACTTTGTGATGAACTCTATGTCATCCATTCTGAAAGTTTTTCAACAACATATCACAGCAAAATATATTTATTAGAAAACCCCTCAAAGGCTTGGTGTGCTATTGGCTCTAATAACCTTACAGGAGGAGGTCTTTGGACAAACTTTGAAAGTTGCTTCATTCAAACATTCACTCTTCCTAACGAGATAAATAAACTTGAAAATATATATAATGTCATAGAAAAATATATTGATCAAGATTATTCTTGCTCTACTAAAATCACTTCTATAGACGATATAAACACTTTACTTGATGCAAATTATATTACAAAAGAAGTAACTCAGAAAATTGATAATATCAGTAAGCGTGTATCACAAAAACAACGCCAAAAGAAAAATCCTTTATTCGGTTCTGAAAAAATTTCAATACCGACTATCATTTCAATAGACAAACCACATAAACCTTTTTCCAAACCATCATATCCCAATGTTGATCTTGTTGTAAATCCAACTCCTTCAACACCAGCTTTTACAAATGAACAATTTTGGTTTGAAATGAGAAAATCAACTGGTAGATCCCGTAATATACTTGACTTATCTAAGCTTGGACAAATCGAAGCTGGCTCTGTAGCAGGAACACCTTATGAATGTTCAGACCCATCTCGTATGTATGGCGGAATTAAGTTTTTTGATATTGACCCAGAGGATACTTCCCGTGAAAAAAATATCACAATAAATTACCTCGGCAAAGATTTTTATCCATCAACTATCAAGTTTGCTCCAAATAATGGAAGTTGGCGAATCCAACTTAAAGGATCCCCTAATGATGATTCTGACGAATTATCAAAATACGGAAATCGTGGTGATTTCGTATACAAAATCCTTGTATTTGAAAAAATAGACACAAATTATTATGTGCTATCACTTTTAGATGATTCTGAACTCGAACGAATAAAATCTCTCAGTCGTGTATGGGCTCGTAACGGAAGCGGTTCATCCTCTAAAGCCTATGGAATGCTCTAATAATTTTGAATTGGAGGAAGTCGAAAGTATCAAAACCAATTTTCAACTTCCTCTTTTGTATAATACTTTTCAAAAGTTAGCACTATCTTCTTTAATGTAACCATATCTATATCATACGCTACTGCCACAAGTTTATCTATTTCAGCTACTATTTGTTTTCTAGTTTTTAATTCTTCAATGTTATAGGTTTCAATACCATTAAATATATCTTTCAATCTCTTATCAAACAAATACAGACTCTTTATTCTTGAATTAATATGTTTTTCAATAGTACCATTCTTTCCCATAAAACATATTTCTTTACCAAAGTTCTCTGCATCTGGCACGGGAATCTGTTTTACTATTGTCTGTGTCAAATCAAGTCCTGCCATTTTTAATCTGACAATATAATCAAAAACCACCGAATTAAAAATAGCCAATACACGAAGCATATCTGCTTTAGGCAACTGTAAAATCTGAATAGACTGGCAAGTTGGAACAAGAGGTAAAATTGTCGCTAACATAGTTCTTCTATTTGTCGCTGATGTAAGACTTCTCCATGCAACAATATAATCATCGTCAAAATTCTTTGACAACTTGTCCCAAACTTCTTTTTTTATATAATACCTTGCTTCTGGATACTCTTCCCCATCTATATCATCAATACTTCTAGCCGTTGCTTTATTTTTATACTTATCTTTCTCTTTCATTCCAGAAAAAGTGGCATATTTACCAGTATATATTTCTATAAACTTTCCTTCATATATTGGTCTATATCCATCTTCCTCGTTTTTCTTTATACTATCAGAATGATTTGTCAAATGAACTAAACGTCCAAACCTGCATTCAGGATATACTGTTCCAAATACATGTTGCTTTTCATATATCGATATTAAAAACAGTAGTTCCTCTTTATTTCTTATATTCGGAAACATACCCGTATCTGGATTCAATCTATTCAACACATCATATGACAGTTCTATTTTTTCATTACTACAAAATTCTTCATAATTATCTAGGTTTAAAGCAAGTCTCAAATTCTCTTTATTTCCTTTCTTCAAATATATGACAGAAAACTCTTCACGAGAATCTATGTTAAATATTTTCTTCCGATTGACAAACATATATATATGGTACAACTCTTTATTC
>CAMWUK010000248.1 GCA_947177415.1 uncultured Clostridiaceae bacterium | reverse complement strand
AAGGCGAATTCTAAATAGGCTGGATTCCGTTACTGTTTGCACCGTAGGTGTGAACCGTAACAACTGTTATTTTTGTATAACTGTCTATGGCATCGCCCCCTTGTTTCGTAGAAATGGATTTGATACAATAAAAGGAGAGTATATAACAATTTAGCCCTAGCTAAATAGTTATGAGAATATGGGAGGTGGAAAGACATGCCAGAAACAGTTGCTATAGGAACACAGGATTTTGAAGAACTCCGAAAAGGAAAATGTTTTTATATAGACAAAACATATTTTATAAAAGAGTGGTGGGAATCCCAAGATAAAGTCACTTTAATTACTCGTCCCCGCCGTTTTGGAAAAACCCTGAACATAAGCATGATGGAAGCATTCTTTTCTGTCCGGTATGAAGGACGGGAGGATTTATTTGAAGGACTTTCTGTCTGGAAAGAGGAAAAATACCAAAAATTACAGGGTACTTATCCTGTCATCAGCATTTCCTTTGCCAATATAAAGGAAGAAAACTTTGCTGACATAAGAAAAAACATCTGTAGGATGATCGCTGATTTATATGATACTTATAACAGCCTGCTTGACAGTGAATTAATTTCGGAAAATGAAAAATTTTATATCCGGGAAACCATAACACAAAAAGAAAAGATGGATGATGAATTTGCCTGCAAATCCCTGCACCGCTTATCACAATGCCTTTCTAAACATTATGGAAAAAAAATCATTATTCTTCTGGATGAATATGATACTCCTATGCAGGAGGCATATATACACGGTCATTGGGAGGAGTTAATATCCTTTATGCGGAGTCTGTTTAACTCTACCTTCAAAACCAATCCTTATCTGGAACGTGCTATTATGACAGGGATTACCAGAGTGAGCAAGGAATCCATTTTTTCTGACTTGAACAACCTGAAAGTGGTTACCACTACATCCGGTGAATATGCCACATCTTTTGGATTTACAGAACAGGAAGTATTTGAAGCATTGGAGAGATATGGTCTGTCTGATAAAAAAGAGAATGTAAAAAAATGGTATGATGGTTTTACATTTGGAAACATCACAGATATTTATAATCCATGGTCTATTATTAACTTTCTGGATACAGGAAAGTTTGCACCTTACTGGGCAAATACCAGTTCCAATGGTCTGGTTGGGAAATTAATTCGCAGTGGCAGCCAAGATGTAAAAATGATTATGGAAGATTTACTAAAAGGAAATACTTTTGTTACAGAAGTGGATGAACAGATTGTATTTAGTGCATTAGATGAGGATGAGAATGCGATATGGAGCCTTTTTATTGCCAGCGGATATTTAAAGGTGGATCATGTGGAACAGGACATAGAAACCGGAATCTGTTCCTATGAACT
The DNA here is from genome assembly GCA_947177415.1 of uncultured Clostridiaceae bacterium. Classification (GTDB taxonomy): domain Bacteria; phylum Bacillota; class Clostridia; order Lachnospirales; family Lachnospiraceae; genus CAG-411. Next base: position 1,320 of record CAMWUK010000248.1, on the reverse strand, counting down.
TGGGATTACCAACAAGGAAGTGTATCTTATGTTTCGGAATATGATAAAGGGCTGGTTTGCCAATGCCTCCAAAACAGCCTATAATAATTTTATCAAAGCTTTATTGCTGGATGACTTGGATGCCATGAACGAGTATATAAACGATGTAGCAATACAAATCTTCAGCAGTTTTGATACAGGAACACACCCTTCCAAAAAGCAGCAGCCGGAGCGGTTTTATCATGGATTTGTTTTAGGGCTGCTGGTAGATCTCCGTGACCGTTACTTGCTGACATCTAACCGGGAAAGTGGTTTTGGCAGATATGATGTTATTTTAGAACCATTGGAAAAGGACTTGGATGCGATTATTTTAGAATTTAAGGTACACAAACCAAAGAGAGAAGCCGGCTTAGAAGATACAGTAGAAGCCGCCTTAGCACAGATTGAGGAAAAAGGTTATGCCACAGATTTAATTGCAAAAGGGATTCCAAAGGAAAGGATACGCTGTTATGGGTTTGCCTTTGAGGGAAGTACTGTTTTGATTGGATAAGAAGATATAGCAGCACTCTCTTGTTTCGTTGCAATGGATTTGATACAATAAAAGGAGAATATATAACCGTTCAGCCCCTACTAAACTGTTACGAGAATATGGGAGGTGGAAAGACATGTCAGAAACAGTTGCTATAGGAACACAGGATTTTGAAGAACTCCGAAAAGGAAAATGTTTTTATATAGACAAAACATATTTTATAAAAGAGTGGTGGGAATCCCAAGATAAAGTCACTTTAATTACTCGTCCCCGCCGTTTTGGAAAAACCCTGAACATAAGCATGATGGAAGCATTCTTTTCTGTCCGGTATGAAGGACGGGAGGATTTATTTGAAGGACTTTCTGTCTGGAAAGAGGAAAAATACCAAAAATTACAGGGTACTTATCCTGTCATCAGCATTTCCTTTGCCAATATAAAGGAAGAAAACTTTGCTGACATAAGAAAAAACATCTGTAGGATGATTGCTGATTTATATGATACTTATAACAGCCTGCTTGACAGTGAGTTAATTTCAGAAAGTGAAAAATTTTATATCCGGGAAACCATTACACAAAAGGAAAAGATGGATGACGAATTTGTCTGCAAATCCCTGCATCGGTTATCCCAGTATCTTTCTAAACATTATGGAAAAAAAGTCATTATTCTTCTGGATGAATACGATACTCCTATGCAGGAGGCATATATACACGGTCATTGGAAAGAATTGGTTTCCTTTATGCGGAGGCTGTTTAACTCCACCTTCAAAACCAATCCTTATCTGGAACGTGCTATTATGACAGGGATTACCAGAG
>CAMWUK010000247.1 GCA_947177415.1 uncultured Clostridiaceae bacterium | reverse complement strand
AAAACAAAACCTAAAAATAAAAAAGAACCTAATGAAAAATATACACAAACGTATATTTTGTATGGAATATGAGCAATATATGAAACAGAATAGTGACTAAAATTTTTTTAGTCCGAAGTGGAGGTATTGCGATTGAAACAGTATGGAAAGATATGGCTTGGAACTACTATTATGGCATTTGCAGTAAATATGGTTTATACACCTGCTAATATGGTTACGGGAGGAGTGTCTGGACTTGCCATTTTGGTTTACCGGTGTTTCGGTATTCCTGCGGGAATTACTAACTATATTTTGAATATACCATTATTGTGGCTTGGATGGAAGATAAAAGGAAGGGAATTTATCAAGAAAACCATCTTTGCCACTTTTTCTTTTTCTATCATGCTGTTAGTGATTCCGGTTATTACTGTTGTGAAAGAAGATTTGTGGCTTGCAACGTTACTTGGTGCATCAATATCTGGAATTGGTCTTGGATTTGTTTTTGGGGCAGATACCTCTACAGGTGGAAGTGATTTGGCAGCTACTCTTTTGCATCATTGGAAAAAAAGATATCCAGTATCCACATTACTTGCAATAATTGATGGAAGTATTGTATTTATAGGTGCTATTGTATTCGGATTTTATCAGGCACTCTATGCAATTGTGGCAGTATTTATTACCTCCTGGGTTATGGATGTGTGTTTGGCAGGAGTTCAGTTTGGAAAGGCGGTTATGGTATTTTCTAATAAAAATGAGGAGATAGGGAATCGTATTATGGTAGAAAAGAATAGAGGTGTTACTCTTTTAGAGGGCATGGGCATGTATGAAAAGGCAGAAAAGAGGGTGCTGCTTTGTGTGGTTTCAAAAAAAGAAGTGATTGGGATTTTGGATATAATTCACAATGAAGATAAAAATGCGTTCGTGATTGTGCTTGAAACAAAAGAAATTTTCGGGGAGGGATTTATGGAAAGTATTTAAAAAATAAGATAAAATGAATATTTTGGAAAGAAAAAAAATAAAAAAAATTTACGCATATACAAAATGCACAAATATTAAAAAGTTTATTTGTTTAATTGAGGTATGGTTTTCAAAAAAAAATTGGTGTATGATAGAAAAGAAATAAAAAGAGTTGATTCGGGGATTTGGAGAAGCTGTCTCACAGAGTTGCGATGGACAAGGGTAACAGAATGGGGATTTGCAAACTGCCACATCAGAGAATCTGGATTTATTAGGAGGACAAGAGAAAATGGCAAGTTTATCATTGAAAAACATTAATAAGACTTATGACAACGGATTTGTTGCCGTAAAAGATTTTAATTTGGAAATTGAAGACAAGGAATTTATTATCTTTGTAGGACCTTCTGGATGCGGTAAATCTACAACGCTTAGAATGATTGCAGGTTTGGAAGATATTTCTTCGGGAGAATTATGGATTGGGGATAAGCTGGTAAATGATGTGGAGCCAAGAGATAGAGATATTGCGATGGTTTTCCAGAATTATGCTTTGTATCCTCATATGACTATATATGATAATATCGCATTTGCTTTGAAATTAAGAAAAACACCAAAGAATGAAATTGACCAAAAGGTGCATGAAGCAGCTAAAACATTGGAGATTGAACATTTGTTAGATCGTAAGCCAAAGGCTTTATCTGGTGGACAAAGACAGCGTGTAGCAATGGGACGTGCTATTGTACGTAGTCCTAAAGTATTACTTATGGATGAGCCTTTATCAAACTTGGATGCAAAATTACGTGTACAGATGCGTATTGAAATTTCTAAATTACATCAAAAATTAGCAACAACCATTATTTATGTAACCCATGACCAGACAGAAGCTTTGACATTGGGAACTAGAATTGTTGTTATGAAAGACGGTATTGTTCAGCAGGTGGATGCTCCAATTGATTTATACCAGAGACCAAAGAATTTATTTGTTGCTGGATTTATTGGTTCTCCACAGATGAACTTTATTGATGCTAAAGTGGTAAGTACTGGAACAGATGTGATTTTAACTTTTGGTTCTCAATCAATTAAAGTTCCTGAGATGAAAGCTAAGACATTGATTGCACGGGGATATGAAGGTAAGACAGTTGTTCTTGGTATTCGCCCAGAAGATATTAAGGACGAAGAGGTATTTATTAATACTTCTCCAGATAGTGTTGTTAGTGTTACTATTAAGGTGTATGAAATGCTTGGTGCAGAAGTATTTTTGTATTTCTCCATTGATAAGTTTGATCTTTGTGTACGTGTTAATCCTCGTACAACCGCAAGACCGGGAGATACCATTAAGTTGGCATTTGATCTTAGTAAGATTCATATTTTTGATAAGACAACAGAGGAAATTATTTGTAATTAAAATAAGGATGGTATATTTGTGTAGGAAATACCTACATAGTATGATAGAAGAAGGCTTTGATACAATTTGTATGGAAGCCTTCTTTGTTTGCTTATGAAACGTAAAATCTTTTGGAATGTAAAACTTAATTGTTCACATTCTATATTGCAGACCACTGTTATTGCAACTAGGAGCTGCTTGGCAATATCACCTGTTTGAAATTATTGTCAATTGACCTATGAAGCATGAACATTCTTGGTTAAATAAAAGTGAAATGAATGGAGTTATATTGGGGAGCATGTTTATAGAAGAAAGAAAAATTTTATTTTGAATAGATATTCGGATTGACGAAAATAGTCAAGAAAACTATATAAGTTATCATATAA
>CAMWUK010000246.1 GCA_947177415.1 uncultured Clostridiaceae bacterium | reverse complement strand
GATGAATTAGTTGAATATGAGAATGAGGAGGAATAGTTATGAGAATTTTACTAACAGTAGGACACAGCAAATTAAAGAATGGCAGTTACACAAGTGCAGATGGCACAGAGATGGGGGGAGGCAACGAATACAAGTTTTGTAAGAGTCTCTCTACATATCTAAAAAAAGAGTTGCAGGCAAAAGGACACGAAGTGGATAGAGTGGTATGTCCAGAGGATGTATTCACAAAATCTACAGAAGAAAAGCAATATAAGCTTGCAATTGAGAAAGCAACAAATTATGATCTGACAATAGAGCTTCACTTGAATGCATCAAGCAATATAAATGCAGAAGGTTGTGAAGTACTCTATAAAACGGCAAATGGTAAGAAATATGCCGATAAGATTCAAAAGAAGTTAGCAACTCTGTTCAAAGACCGTGGAGTAAAACAAAGAAATGACCTATATATACTTAACCAGACAAGAAGTCCAGCGGTACTTATAGAGGTATTCTTCTGCACGAATAAGAAAGAGTGGAAGTATGCTAAAGCTAACAAAAAGAAGATCGCTAAAGTAATTGCAAAGGCATTATAGTAACTTTCTACAGACAGTCCGCATTTTCAAGTAAAAGGATGCAGAGGAACAATTGATGGTATTTAGGGAGCAAAGACTACGGCAGCAGTCAACAAGTTCCGTAAAAAGTGTGGCTGGAAAGAAAATGGTAAGTTAGGTAAGAATGCAATTAAAGTATTAATCGCCTAAGCTGCACCAGTGCAACAAAAAGCATCTTGCAAAAGCTGCTTTTTTAAGATATAATGATATTTAGGTCAGGAACTGTTTAGGCGGTACCTGCTTGCCGAAAAAGAGGCGGTGACAAGCCCGCCTCCCATAAGTTCTTAGGCTGATTTATTCAGCCTTTTTTTGTTTTGGCTTATATTGTTCGTCTCCTGTTTCCACAAAAAGGATAAAATCATTTATATCTTTTTCGTTCCAACCAGCCGCCCTAAGCCCTAAAATCATTCTTGATGCTTCCTGCATATTCATCTGATCCATATTTTCCTCCTTTCTCCGCTTGCCCGGTAATTATCAATCGGTTTCCCTCTTGACAATTATAGCATACACCATTTATTGTGTAATGTCAATAGTTATTTTACATTATTTTTAATGTTTTCATCATCTATATACCTTATAATATTTCCAGGTTGCATATCAAGAAGTTTACATACTGTATTCAGTGCTTTTGTGCCTATCATCTTATTTTCACGAAGATATTGTATACTATTTTCTCCTAAAAGCTTTTCTTTTCTAAGCTTTGTTGTATTATATCCGTTTTCTTTTAGTGTTTCTAACACATCAATTTTATATACAAGCATAGAATTCGCTCCTTTCTATTATTTATATTTTACATTACTTCTTGTGTTTTGTCAATTACATTATATTTTGTGCAAGTGGCACACAAAATACATTAAAATTTGTGTATAATTCATATTGAAATTACATTAAATTAGGTGTACAATGATTATAGAAACAAGGAAATAAAGTCTTAGATAGATTATAAAAAACAACATAACTTGGATAAGTAGTAAAAGTGTGCTATACTTATGAATATTATATGAAAGAAGCGTGGTAAAATGGGAATGTTCTTGACGGCAATAGGAATGAAATCATATCAATTCACATATATTCAAAACTCAATGTTTTTGGCAAAGTTAGCAGAAACATTTGATAAAAGATATGGTGAAATTATAAAATGGTGGATATACGAAGATAAGGCAATGACACAAGAATTTGCAAACGAAATAAAAGAAATTGCAAAAGGAAGAGAATGGCAAGAAAATGGCATCAGCATTTTAATAAAACATAATGATGTGTGTGGATATCTAGATCCAGAAGAATGCAAAGAAGTTTTTAGAGCGATAAAGGATATGCACATACCAGAAGAAATTGACACGAAAGATAAAGGATTTGAGTATATGTTAGATTGCTGGCGATACATGACAAAATACTGTTCGGAGAATAAACAGCGATTAGAATATCAATAAGAAGCAGCCCCAGAAGTATAGTTCCTGGGGCTTTTTCAAGTTATACCTTTTTTTACATAGCCCATCTGGACATTAAACAGTATACATATCCAAGGATGTGCGGTATATGTTATTCCACAAAGAAAAGTAAACGGAAAAATGACAGCTATCTGGAACAGTCAAGACAAGGACTAAGCAGATAATCAGCATTATGGAGAAATACGGTTTTGAGCCTGGAGCAAAATGGAAGAATTCTCCAGACAGCCCACACTTCCAAGTAAAAGGATGCAGAGGAACAACCTACTCACATCCAACACCACAAAATGGGTCACAAAGATGAGTCAGTTTCATCTGAAGGCAAAAGGTTATAGCGTGACTATAGATGGTATTTGGGGAGCAAAGACTACGGCAGCAGTCAACGAGTTCCGTAAAAAGTGTGGATGGAAAGAAAATGGTAAGTTAGGCAAGAATGCTATAAAAGTATTAATCGCCTAAGTTGCACTGGTGCAACAATAAGAGAAGATTGCTAAAGTAATTGCATTTTAGGATTGTGGTCTTTGAACACAATTTGACCACAATCCTAGAAATTATTAAAATTTAAAGAAAATTATAATAAGATATGATATAATAAAGTTATCCATAATCCTGCTTGGTTTTATGGACTTAAAAAGTACTATAAAGTACTATAATTATTAAAATATATACGTTTTATTATTTCTTGTGGAAGTGGAAAGAAATATAAACAATGTTGTGGAAAGTATATGTAGAAAATGAATGTTATAGGAAACGCATTTATTTAATGCGTTTCCTATAGTATCTGTATATT
>CAMWUK010000245.1 GCA_947177415.1 uncultured Clostridiaceae bacterium | reverse complement strand
AACACCAGCAACAAGTGGAACACCAGCAACAAGTGAAACACCAGCAACAAGTGAAACACCAGCAACAACACCTGTTGCAGTTACAGGTACAGCTGTGATTGTGAGTGGTAGCGGAGTATCAGCTTCTGCAATTTCTCCTGTAGAGTCTGGTAAAACAAGCTATGCTGTAACAGCAGCAACAGCAGGTGCTGTGTTTAAGGTTACTTCTTGTGCAGATTCTAGTGCTACAGTGACTAGTAATGGTGCAATTACTGTAACAGGCAGTGGTAAGGAATTTACAGTTACAGTAAAAGAAGATGCAATAGCTGGTCAGAAGTACACTGTGACATTAACACCAACAGATAGTACTAAGTATACAGGTACAGTAACATTAGAAATTACTGTGGCTGATAAAATTCAGAATAACTAAAATGAAAGTCATTAGTACTCTGCCATATTATGTTTGATTCTGATAACAGAAGATGGACGACTGAGTAAAGATACAAACAGAATATACTGGGAGTGAAAGAGCTTCAACTCTTTCACTCCCATTTCTGCCTTATACGCATTTATTCCTGCGAAGCAATGAGCCAAGTGCGAGCTTACCGTGGGGGATTTGACTTTACTGCGTAATTCGGTAGATTTAAGTTACTGTTCATGGTTCTGGACAGTTACAACAATTATATCAGTTCAATAAAAAGGAGCATTTTTATATGAAACAAAAAAATATAATCTTATCCCTTCTGCTTTTATGCATTTTATTTCTTGTTTCCTGCCATTCCCAAGGAAACATTTCCTATACAACTCCTCAAAAAGGTATTTCACAGAAGGAACTGAAAAAACAGCTTGATTCAAAACCAAGCACAGTAGAAAAACAGGATGGTATGGAACTATATGTTTATGACAACTGTAACTACCATAGTTATACAGGGAAGATGACCTACTATTTTGCAGAGGATATGCTGGTCTTGTCCCGTTGGGAGAGCATTGCAGAAAGCGATGAGGAAGGTGAGAAAATGTACCAGGATATTTTAAAAAGTATAACCACAGAAAACGGAGAAGGCACGGAAAGCGAGGATAAAACTTCCTATAGCTGGGATACTGAAAAAAAGAAGATTACACTAGGATACATGAAGAATGAGGAAGGATATAAAGTATATTGTCTGGAAAATGAACAATAGAACTAGGAAACCAATAAAACGCTTGCGTTTTAATTCGTTTCCCGTGATGAATGCACACCACAAAGCGGCATACTTCCTATGTGCATCCTTGCGGAGCAATTATAGTAATGGTGATACACCAGAACATGCTATTGCACAGATAATGGAACGAAAGTATTATACGAAACTTCTCCAATGTAAAGACGGGAAGTCTATTTGTGAACAGGATGTGCTGGTCGTGGGAACAATTAGATATTTAGCAGTTCCGCAATATCGGGGGAGTTAATAAATAAATCGTCATATATATTTACTTTGATTGTGGAATCAAAGGAATATTGCACATTGACATTGTTACCTTCGAAGTAATTTACAGTCACGATCTTTCTGTGGGGGTCTACAATCCAATATTCACGAACACCAGCATTTTTGTAGTAGTAGAGTTTGCGGATGTAATCATCCATTGCATTGCTTGGTGATACAATCTCAATGATGAAGTCAGGTGCACCATTGCAGCGTTTCCCATCCAGCTTGTCTTTGTTACATACAATCATAAGGTCAGGCTGGACAATGATAAGAGGATTATCATTGAGTTTCACATCAAAAGGAGCATGAAACACCTTGCATGATTCTTTCTTGCCTTTGATGTAGGTATTGAGGATGGTGGTCAATTCTGTGGAAATTGTCTGGTGGATTTCTGACGGGCTTGCCATGTAATAGATTTGTCCATCAAAGACCTCTGCTCTGGTATCTTCTGGGAGAGCCTCATATTCTTCCAGAGTGGTAATAGCAACTTGTGGTTGTATTGCTGGCATAGAATACACTTCCTTTCTTGGTTATTGTATGCGGTTTGGTACTATCTATTTTGTACTCTCTTTTATTGTAGCAAATCCACCTTGATGAAACAAGGGAAATTCCACAGCATTAAGAGATGTTGTTTTCTGTATGCTCCTCATTTTTAATTTCCCAATGAATGAGGAATGTCAATGCTGCACGGACAGCTATAATCGCCGCAACAAGTGCTATTTCCGTAAATTCTCTTACAATAACTGTACGAAGAATCTCACTTCCTAACTTAAATTCCAGTCCAAGTGCCATGCCTTGTGCCAATTGCAAACGCACATCGGATTCTTTTTTAATATATTTTATAACCCCTTTTATACCAGCAACAATAATAATCAGTACACCAACTAACTCAAATCCATGAATTGCAAGACCAACACAGGAATATAAAAAATTTTCCAAATACATTTCTATATGTTCCATTTCAAATCCTCCATAAATTATATTCTTTCATAACAAACACATTAAGATTGGGAATAGTAGCAAGCAATTTTCTACTAAAAATAAAATTATCAAATATTATTATACCTAACCAAGCGTTTCCTATGCAAGGTCATTTTTTTAATATATAAATGTATAGAAGAAATCTAGTTACTGTTCACTCACAAGCTTGACACTTGCTGTCAAGCTTGTGAGTGAACAGTAACCCTGAAAGAGTAAAGCAGGATTGGAAATGGGATTTTCCTTGTTTCATTAAGGTGGATTTGATACAATAATAGAAAAAGAGTACGTTACTATTTCTGAACAGTTACAAAACTCCCATGCCTTGCACAATTAGGCATCACCATAAATATATTCCGTATGGGAGTTTCGTAAACGATGATGCACACAAGTGCAAAAGCAGCACTTGGTGCTTTACGAACCTTGCAGCAGAGT
>CAMWUK010000244.1 GCA_947177415.1 uncultured Clostridiaceae bacterium | reverse complement strand
GGGGGCTGACCTGTTACGGAATTGGGCAAGCTTCGCATGTAAATTGCCCAATTCCTTTTCCTGTTTTAATCTCTTGTACGGTCTGCACAGCGGAGTGTGCAGACCTACCTGAACTGTTACCTTGGCTGTTCTACGTTTTTGGCACATAGCTTGACAGCAAGTGTCAAGCTTGTGAGTGAACAGTAACCAAAATGGCCTCTAAAACGACCAATTTTGCCTGTTTGCTTGAAAGAGAAAAGATGATTATGATATGCTAAAATATCAAGATATTTCTATATATTCACTCTTTTAATGTCAGATTGCAATAGGTGATTATAATGAAAAATATTTTGAATTTGAATCAGGACATTTTTTTTATAATTATAGAAAAAATATTAGCAAATATGGATGAATAAGTGTCCATTAAAAAGAAATATAGTTACTGGACACAGGGAACCTATGAACAGTAACGAAATATAAGTGAAGAAGAGGAGTAAATAAGAAAATGATATTAGGAATTGATTTAGGAACCTCCAATAGTATGGCAGCCGTATATAGAGAGGGAAAACCTGTTATTATTGAAAGCAGGGTGGGAAGAAAACAAATTCCATCTATTGTGAGTGTAGATGAGAATGGCAATTTCTTTGCAGGAGATGTGGCAAAGGAAAGACAGATTACATACCCCAATCAGACAGTCAGTGGATTTAAGCGGTCTATGGGGACAGAGAAGACATTTTCAATAGATGGAAAAGAACTGAAAGCTGTGGAACTTTCAGCAATCATTCTCCGAAATATCAAAGAAGATGCAGAACACTTTTTAGGAGAAAAGATAGAAGACGTGGTAATTAGTGTACCTGCATTTTTTTCAAATCCCCAAAGAAAAGCGGTTTTGCAGGCAGGGGAACTGGCAGGGTTAAAGGTCAGACAGCTTATTAATGAGCCTACTGCAGCGGCTATGGCTTATGGGATACAGGATAAAGAAACAGAGAGTGAAGCAGAAGATACCAAGGTAATTATGGTTATGGATCTGGGAGGAGGTACTTTTGATATTTCTATTGTGGAACAGACCGGAAATATTATGGAAGTAGTATCTGTATGTGGGGATAATCATTTGGGAGGAGAAGATTTTACCAGACATCTTATGACTATGTTTTTAGAATTTTATGGAATGGAAGAACTTGAAAAATGTGAGGAGATTTTTTTATGGAAGCAGGCAGAACAGGCAAAGAAAATGTTCGCTTCATCTGAAAAAGCCAGTATGCATTGTAATATAAAAGGAAAAAACTATGATTATGATGTTATGGAACAAGAATACGAGATGGCATGTTTTGATTTAATAGAAAAAATGAGAAAATTGGCATTAAAAGCAGTGGAAGAATCGAAATATGAAATGGAAGAAATTGGTGAGATTTTAATGGTGGGCGGTGGAATGAAGCTTTCCATTATTCAGAAAATGGTGGCAAAACTGGCAGGTAAGCAACTGGAATATAAAATAAATCCTGATGAAGCTGTGGCTCTTGGTGCTGCACTGACAGGACATTTGTTAGAACAAAATTATGAGGTAAAAGATTTGATTATGACAGATATTTGTCCATATAATTTAGGTGTGATAACATATAGTGTCATAAAATATGATATGAATAGTGGTTTTGAAAATTTATTACCTAAAAATACTATCATTCCTGCTAAAAGAACAAAACGTATATGGATAGTAGAAAAAACAGAAAAAATGAAAAATAGAATTCTTTATCAGGCAAGTGAAAACTATAATGATGAAGCAATCAAATTAGGAGAACTTTCTTATCTAATGCCAGATACTCTAGATGATGGTTCTTATATTACATATACGATTATTTGTGATATCAATGGAATTGTGGAATTTGAGATTTATGTTGAAGCAAATCATACTACAAAGTCAATGATATTATGTAACGAGAATTGCGAACTTACCATGGAGGAAGCCAGAAAGCGGATACAAGAATTAGATTATTTAAAGTCTACTCCTATGGAGGAGGAAAATAATAAACTTCTATATGCAAAAGCGGAAAGAATGTATAGCGAATGTATTGGAAGGGATAGAGAAAAAATTGGAAGTTATCTACAGGAGTTTGAAAAGGCAATCTATTCATGGGATGAGAAAAAAATTTTAATTGCCAGAGAAAATTTGGAAAGTCTGCTTAGTGATTTGGAAAAAACGGTCTTTTAGCAGGTTATTTTGAAAGGAATCTTAATAATTATGAATATATGGAATATTTTGGGAATAGGAAAAACAACAGATAAAAAAATAATAAAAAAAGCTTACCACAAAAAATTAAGATGCACAAATCCAGAAGAAAAACAGGAAGAATTTATCAGATTGAGAGAGGCATACGAGCAGGCAGTCCGGGAAGCGGAAATATCAGAAGAGAATTGTTTTTATGAAGATTGTGCTGTAACTGATAAGGAAGATATGTTTGATTTACATGAAGATTTTCATGAAATAATCGTTGAGGATAAAGAATACAAGGAAAGTGTTTTTGATGCAATCAAAAAAAACAGAGTACTGGCAGCATGGCACAAAAAATTGGGGCTTTTATTTGCTGACTTGAAAACAAGATGGGATAAGCAGGCATGGTATACGTTGCTTTATGAGGATATTTCCTATCAAATGAAATATTATAAAGAATGCAAGAAAATAGTATATGATGTTTTGTTTGGTAAGAATAGAGAAGTATATCTGCCTGAAGATGTCTGGGACGTGATTGATGGATTTTTTTCTTATTCCAAAACAGATGCAGAACGTGCAGCAGATGAAGATGGTAATTTAAAAGAAATTAATAAAAAAATAAAATTAAATGAGATGTTTGATTTTGAAAGATTTATTATAAAAGATAATTATTGTGATATAGATACC
>CAMWUK010000243.1 GCA_947177415.1 uncultured Clostridiaceae bacterium | reverse complement strand
TACATTCCATATTATACGGACAACACCACAAAAATACAGATAAAAGTCTTTGACTCAAAGACAATATGCTATATTTTTTGTGCATTTTTCAGAATTTGCTCATTCATAGTTAAAACCATATTCGCATATTTCTCCACATACTGACAGTATTCTTCTTTAGAAATCACTTTTTTATATTTTTATCTTACCTATTATACAACAACCATTTTCTTAGTTTTCTAAAAACAAAAGAACTTACTTAATTGTTTCATTACAATTAAATAAGTTCCTTTATCTGTAATTGTCCAGAGCCATGAACAATTACTTTCAATGATCTATCTTACATGGTACCTCCTGATAAATCTCAAGAGAATCTGGTGTCACTCTACAGTCAAAACAAAGTATTTCCACTCCTGCTTTTTTTGCGAGATAAAGTTCTCTGGCAAATTCCGGCTGTGTCTCCACATTTGGTTCAAAGTAAGTCACACCCTCCATCTGTGCTACAAAAATAATATAAGCCTGATATCCTTCCTTTTTGCATGTTACCAATTCCTGTATATGCTTTAATCCTCTTTCCGTAGGAGCATCCGGGAAACGTACCACCCCGTTTTCTTCCAAAGTAACACCTTTTACCTCAATAAATATTTTATCCTGTTCTGTCTCTACATAAAAATCAAAACGGGAATTTTTATATTGGGTTTCCGGACGAATACATACCACATCCTGAAATATTTGTGGCAGATATTCCTGTACTACTTTATTAGGAGCCTGACTATCCATATTAATCAATCTGTCACCTTTGTATATGGCTACCAAGTCATATTTTGTTTTGCGTTTTGGGTTGCTGCTTTCTTCCAAGAAAACAATTGCACCTTCCATAAGAAGTTCCTTGCATCTCCCTGTATTTTTCACATGACAAACTTCTACTTTTCCATCCAGCATTACATTTGCCAGAAAACGGTTAGGACGGCTGATAAAATATCCTTGTTTTATTTTATGATAATTCATAATTACTCCAATGACAAAACCTCATTATAAAACTCTGCATAGTCTGTTCTTCCTTCTTTTGTAAATTGGATGGCAGATCTTGGGTGCTGGTTTAACATACCTGTCATAAGATATTGTAAATCATATCCCCATACAATTCCCTCTTCCTTCAACTTCATCATATGTTCCTGAATAAACTTAAATACTGGACGTACATTGTATTTTGGATTCTTTAAGAAACCTAACAATAATTCCATTGCACAATTTCCTGCACCTCTTCCCATGGAAAGATATGTTGCATCTAACCAATCAACACCGTCTCCACATGCCTCTATGGTATTTGCAAAAGCAAGCTTCTGGTTATCATGTGCATGAATTCCTACTTTCTTACCATACTTTGTTGCAAACTCCATATATGTATCTGCAATTCTAGCCATCTGTTCCGGATATATAGATCCAAAACTGTCCACAATATAAATAGCATCCACTGGGGTTTTTCCAAGCATATCCAGTGCAACCTTGATATCCTGTTCCTGGGAATTTGATATTGCCATAATATTACAACTTGTTTCATATCCCTTCTTTGCTGCATCCTCTACCATATCAATTGCTTCTGGCATCTGATGGATGTATGCTGCAACACGAACCAAATCAACTGGAGAGTTTGCTTTTTGGTCAAAGTCATTTTTGTCATGTCTTCCAATATCTGCCATAATTGCAAGTTTAAGAGCTGTATCATTTTCACCTACAATTTCTCTGATATGCTCATCATTACAGAACTTCCATTTACCAAATTTAGTTTCATCAAACACTTTTTTGGAAGCTCTATATCCCATTTCCATATAATCCACACCAGCTTCAATATTAGCCTGATATAATGCTTTTACAAAATCATCCGAAAAATAAAAATCATTTACTAATCCACCATCTCTCAATGTTGCGTCAACAACCTTTATACTTTCTCTATATCCTAATAAATTAGTTATTTCTTTCATAATTTTCTAACATCCTTCCGTAATTTCTTTCTTTTTTCACTATAGACTGTCATAGCCTGTTTGTAACTGTTCAGAACCATGAACAGTTACCATTAATGGAAATATACCTGCTTACTTTGCAGGAATTGTAACAGTTCAGCCAAGGGCTGGCCTGTTACAGAATTGGGCAAACTCCGCATTATAAATTGCCCAATTCCAATCCTGTTTTAGTCTTTTTTACGATCTTACACAGCGGAGTGTGTAAGATCTATCTGCTTACTTTGCAGGAATCTTCATAGTTTTACTATAGTTTCCATACCATGTATGGTCATCATGTTTTATATAAGCACTTATCTTCACATAATATGCTTTTTTCTTTTGTAATCCGGTTATAGTAACTGACTTTTTATTTTTGCCAACTACAGTCTTATATGCCTGATAAGTTCCATTCTTTTTATCAGATATATATACCACATATCCCGTTGCACGGCTAACATTTTGCCAATCCACTTTTGCTTTTGTGGCATTGGTACGTTTTGCTTTCTTAATCTTTACTGTATCTGGCTTCGTAATTGCATCAATTTTAACTTTTTTGCTATAATATTTCTTACCATCTACCGTCTGGTATGATGCAATCTTAAATGTATATACCGTTCCAGGATTAAGGACTTTCCCCTTTTCTCCATTCAATTTTCCCAGTTGATAACTTGTGGTCTGGTTTTTCTTTATGGTTGTAAGAGAAATATCTTTTTTAGAACTGCTATCATAACGGTAAATCACATATCCATCTGCACTAGAACCCTTTTTCCAACTAAGCTTTATTTCATTTTTTGATATTGCCTGATAGCTTAATCCTTTTACAGTTGAAACTGTAACCGTTGGCTTTGGTGTTGCTGTAACTTTTGTTGTTGGTTTTGGTGTTTCTGTTACCTTTGTTGTTGGTTTTGGTGTTTCTGTTGGCTTTGCTGTTGGTTTTGGTGTTTCTGTAACTTTTGTTGTTGGTTTTGGTGTTTCTGTTGGCTTTACACTGCTTGTTACTGTAA
>CAMWUK010000242.1 GCA_947177415.1 uncultured Clostridiaceae bacterium | reverse complement strand
TGGGCAATTTACATGCGAAGCTTGCCCAATTCCGTAACAGGTCAGCCCCTCGGCTAAACTGTTAATGTTCAAATAATTTATCAGGATTTTCACTTGCTATCTCAATTACATAATCTATATCATTCCAATATTGTATTTTATTTTTCTCTTCACACAATAAAAATCCTTCATCTTCATCTAACTCTGGAGTATCTGCATAAATATATTTTTTTCTAATTATTTGATTATCTTCTATAACAAGAAATTCGCAGTCCAATTGTGAATCATCACTAAAAAAATAGGCTAATCTATTTCCATTTGATAATTCCAATAATACTTCTTCTGAAAAACTGTCTAAAAATGTGATTAGACACCATTCTCCCTCTTCCTCAAATGTAATATCATTACAGACAATTTCATTTGTATGATACGCTGTAGCCTTATCTCCTGTAATCAATACATACCTTTTGTATACAGTCTCATAATTTTCCTTTATCCATATATAACCTTCAATCATTTGTTCATTTCCTCCAAAAAAATATTGTATTCATAAAGCTTCACTATTCACACCATCAAACCTAAACGTCCCTGTTTCTTTCTCATAATAAAAACAAACGTCCAATCCTAAATAATCAGTTTTATATCCCCAATCGGTTCCAAGAAAAGCCGTACAAATATCTAGATAATCTACATCCTCAAATCTAATTTCACGAACATACCATTCACCAGTAAGAAAACATCTTCTTGGAAACATATCTTCTTCATCATTACATAAATCATCACAATTTACATAATCTTTAATTTCCTTTTCCACTATTTCCATAATATTATCTTCCTGTGCCTTAAATAGCATTTCTAATTCAGAATTACCAAATACGACTCTTGTTTGTAACTGATTCTCATAATCAGAATATTCATTATTGGGATTAGGCTTAGTTAAAAAAATACGCTTAATTTCTAATGACATATAACTACCTCCTTCAAACTTTAACAAAATGTAACTGTTCAGTACCTAAACAGTTACAACAAAATTTAATTTTTTTCTTTCGTCTTTACTTTTCTCAAAAAGAAAAGTAAAAAACAAATCTGTATTTCAACAACACCTAAAACAATATAGGGTAATGTATTCCCCCTATTATCCACTGGATTTATGGCAAAAACATGAATAAATAAATTCCATGCTAAATGATACATCATAGAAGAAAGTAAATTATGATCCGACCAGTTAAGCAACCAACTATAAATGTAGCTTTCCACAATACAGCCAATGAAAAACCATACAAGTGGCACTTGCATTTCACCAAACAGGAAATAATGATAGTGCCACAAACACCAAATACTGCCAACAACAAATGGTGCTAAATATGGTTTTTTCATTTGTTTGCAAAGAAAAGGTTGCAAATATCCTCTCCAACCAAGCTCCTCTGCAATAAATGCCCATGAAATTATTATAGCTTGGTTACTAGGAATGCTACATAATGTAAATTGTTCCTTTAAGAAGAAACAAGCAATTATTTTTGTTAAAAACATTGTAGTAAATGCGATGATGACTGGAAGTATACATGCTGCCAGTATCCTTTTTGTTCTAAAATTCCCGGTAAAGAAAGACCTAAAACTTTTATTCTTAGCTATAATAATGATTGTTGCAATAGAAGGTGCTGCTGCTTCGATACCATATAAAATGAATTTTATAATGGAGCTTTTTGTTAATATTTGTAAATAAACAGAAATGATTGGAATCAGAAATGTAATGCTTAAAAATAAAAGCAAATTTTTATATTGCCTACCTAACATATTATCCTCCTAGTTAAATGCAAACAACAAGTATCTTTTTCTTTGTGCTTTTCCATAAATGTTTTCAGTCCCTATCACTGGACAAATTCGCAATTATTTATAAAGCCAGTTTTCTCAGTTTTTCCTACTTACAACGAAATCATATGAACTCATACCAAATGTTCACGTTCAAAGAATAAAACTTTACTATGTACATAATTATTTCACATACAACCACCCATGGTAAGAATAACTTTTGCATACTTATATCCCTTATTCTTGCTACTACATTCCATAACAATGAAATAATCGCTATCATCCTCAGCCATTATACTGGTTGCTCTCTAAACATCCAGTTGTTACATTAAAAAATTTCCCCACAATGATTCACGCCAATTCGTTCAGTTGAACTTGCCATAAACAATCTCAAATTTCTTGATATGAACGCAACTAAAAAATAGATTTTAAAGCTCTGTCTAATAACTCCTTTTCATATGTATCTAATACCTTTTTAATATCAATCAAATGCTCCTGTATGTATTTTTTACTCAAATTCGCATTCATAGACACTAATTTCACGTTATTATCTTCTATTCTTTTAATTGCATCTACTGGAAATCCGAATTCAACCAGTTGCTCTCCGAAATAGCTTTTTACACCAGTTTCAAAAAAACGTGTAACTTTCGATAAAGAAAAATTTTTTAGTTCTCTCCCTTTAAGTGAAGATGCATATAAAAAAATAGTTTCAAATAATGCTAACATTTTAGGTATCTTATGTTCTATAATTTCTTTTTGTGTTTTAAATGCATCCATGTAAGCCCTATCTATGCTCTTATTCTTTACCTTATTTCCATTTTTATCATATTTTTCTTTTCGGGCATTATCAATTTCATATTTCAACAGTCCTCGAAAGCCCTCTCCACAATATGTATTACTGATAGCCTTATATCTAGAAACAATTTTTTCCTCAAGCAGACCTGACTGTTCAAAAATATCAAGTATTGTGCTCATAGCATGATAAGTGGTAAACTGTGTCAATATATCTGGAAAAAGAGTATAATTATAAAACTTATTATAAAGGGTATCATTATTTATCAAAAACTTTAAAAGTGCTTCCTGATATTCTTTTTTTATCAGTCTATTTTTTTCATATACCTCATCTGTCAATATATACTCACATTGTTCTTCTAACCTCTTTTGCTTAAGAATTTTATTTTCATATGAAAGATCATTATAT
>CAMWUK010000241.1 GCA_947177415.1 uncultured Clostridiaceae bacterium | reverse complement strand
TACTTTTTCTTACGAAACACGCAGTAAATGCGTGTTTCTACCTGAATAGTTACGAGACAATATCTTTTTTCTTCACTAATGTGAACTGGGGAATCAAAAGGACAAGAGATATACTTTGTTATTTTTTACAAAGTTTATTCCCATATTTAGAAAAAATAATAGGATTTGACCGAAAAATGTGTGACAAGAAAGTGAAAAAAGTAACAAACTTGTAATAAATAAAAATTGTTCTTGTGAAAAAAAATTCTCTTTGGTAGAATACCTAAGGAAAAATATAGAGAAACGGTTCAGGTATAGAACAGTTACAATGCAAAAAGTAAGGTGAGGCCATGAAGCAGGAACAATTACATAATATGGAACCATTGTGGAATCATTGGTATGTGGAGGAACTTCTGGGGGAAGGAAGTTTTGGCAGTGTGTACCGGATTAAGAGAGAGGATTTCAAAGAGGTACAATATGCGGCATTAAAGGTAATTGGTGTGCCACAGACAGAACAACAAGTGCGTCAGTGTTTTGCAGAAGGATTGGGAGAAGAAGAGGTTTGGCAGTATTTTGAGAATATGGTAGAAGAGGTATACCAAGAAGTAACACTAATGGCACAATTAAAAGGAAAAAGTAATATTGTAAGTTATGAAGACCATGAGATCCGAAGGCGGACAGAGGGAATCGGCTATGATATTTTCATTCGGATGGAGTTACTTACCAGCTTGGAAGAATATCTTTCCCAAAAAAGTATGACTGGAGAGGAAGTCATAAAAATGGGAAAGGATTTATGTCAGGCATTATGTGTATGTGGGAGGCATAACATTATACACAGGGATATAAAACCCGCAAATATTTTCATTTCCAGAGACGGAGATTTTAAGTTGGGAGATTTTGGCATAGCAAGACGTATGCAGGAATGTCCAAAAGACTTATCTATAAAGGGATCTTATACATATATGGCACCAGAAGTTTATCTGGGCAGCACATACGACAAGCGAGTGGATATTTATTCACTGGGCATTGTTTTATATACATATCTAAATCATAAAAATATTCCATTTATACAAGAACATATTACATACGAAAATAAGACACAAGCTATTAAAAGAAGGTTGGGCGGAGAAAAGATTCCAAAACTTTCTGGTGTTCCTTTGTTACTGGCAGATGCCATAGAGAAGGCAGTTGCATATTTACCAGAGGAGAGGTTTCTTTCACCAGAAGAATTCCTTTTGGCATTGGAAAAAGCAGAGGGAAGTTTAGAACAATCAAATATATCTGATACAACATTAGATAAAACCATGGCTTTAGCATCTAATCCAGTGGAAGAAACAGAAAAAGAAGAGAGGATTTGCAAGGAAAATTATATAGAAAATAATTTTGACCTTTATAGGAAGAAACAAAGGAGTGGTTGGAATAAAATTTATGTACATGCCATAACAGCTATGTTGTTTCTTTTATTTGGAGGAGCATTTTTATTAGCTGGTGTGGAGGGATTTGGCAGGCTGCATTTTGTTTCTTATGCAGAAGAAGAAAAAAAGCAGGATAAAGTAGAAAGTGTTTACGCAAAAGAAAAAGAAATGACAAAAAAAGCCACGGAAAATAGGACGACACCTGCACCTTCTTTGATACCAATAAAAGACAGAAAAGTCATAAAGAAAAGTAATAATGGTATAAAAAAACTGCAAGAGGTTCTAATAGAAGGCAAATGCAATGTGGAAGAAATTGGTGAATTATATTTATCTGGAAACCATTTGACAGATATAAAGGAACTTAAAAGGGCAGATAATCTTCTAATCTTGGATATTAGCGGAAATAAAATATCTGATTTTTCACCTCTTAGTAAATTGAAGGAACTCACAATTTGCAATGCTACAGGAAATCCCATAAAAAACCTTTCCTGGCTGGCAGGAAAAGAACATCTTACTTCTTTATGGATTGGTTCTACGAAAGTAGAAAACTTAAGTGAAATTGGTAATTTAGAGAAATTACAAGATTTGCATTTGGAAAATACAAAGATATCCGATCTTACCCCTCTTGGAGAATGCAAAAATCTTACACAGTTGGAGTGTAGAAACTGCAAGAATATTAACAGTATTGCTCCGTTATTGGAGCTTACACATTTGCAGTATGTTTCCCTTGATCATACAAATGTTTCAGAAGAAGAAATAAAACAATTATATCAACAAATGAAAAAAGAAAATCCTGATGCGTATTTAATTGGTGTAGATGGAAGAGAATATAGCCGAGATTATTCACGGCCTTAAGCATGAACTAAGTTTTATGTAAGCCGAAGGCTTATAAATAAAGACTTAGTCATGCTTAATGGGTCAATTGACGATGATTGCAGACAGGTGACGCTGTCAAGTGGCTCCTAGCTGCGATAGCAGCGGTCTGCAATATAGGACGTGAATAATTGAGGTATAGTTACAATTCACAGTAACAGAATATACCCAATAAGGAGGAAAATGTGCAGACCATTTTGATGATACATGCAAAGTGTGCCTGTATGGAGTATGTACTGCCAAATTTAAGAAATGGAAAATTTTCCATCTCTTTAAAAAGCAGTTTTTATGGCACAAAAGAAAATGAAATACTTAGGTTGGAAAGTATAAAAGGGGCATGGTATTTTACTTTATCAGAGGAATTTTTTTTAAAAAAGAAAGGATATCCCTATTTAGATTTTGCTTTACAAAATGGAGATATTTGGGAACTTACAACAAAAGCTGGAGAACATCTATCTATTATCATAGTTCAGGTTTCCAGACAAATTCCAGTATTTCAAAAGTATATTTTAGAAAATACTTGTAAAATAACTATTGGAAAAAATACAGATAATATGATTTGTTATGATTTTTTTCATCTGGTATCTGGATTTCATGGTGTGTTGGAAAAAAAGGAAGATGGTATCTGGATAGAAGATTTTAGTACAAATGGAATTTTTTCTTGTGGAAAGCGGGTTTATGGAAGAAAAAAGCTGGATTTTGGAGAAGAAATTATTATTTTTGGATTACATATTTTAGTATTGGAAG
>CAMWUK010000240.1 GCA_947177415.1 uncultured Clostridiaceae bacterium | reverse complement strand
ACAGGATTGGAATTGGGCAATTTACATGCGAAGCTTGCCCAATTCCGTAACAGTTTAGCCCCCGGCTGAACTGTTACTCATATTTTTTAAAAAAACAAGTAATTATCTTGACAAAATATAAACTGATTATTAAAATGAATTTGGATTCATTTTTATTTTTTAAGGAAAGGAGAAATTTTATGCCAAAAGTAACAGAAGAATATATAAGAAACAAGAAAAATATCATTGTACATACTGCTTATAATTTGTGTCTTCAAAAAACGGTCAGCACAGTAACTATGCAGGATATTATTGATGCAACTGGATTTAGTCAAGGTGGAATCTATAGATTTTATAAGGATATTGATGAGATTTTTAAAGATATGCTTATTGCTAACAGACAGAGAGTTAATATTAAATTACATGTAGATGAAATATTTGTAAATGCAAAATCAGAAAATATAAAGAGTATATTGCACAAAGTATTTGAATTATTAGCAGACTTTATGACAAGCGAGTTAATGGGCATCGTAAAGATTAATTTTGAGTTCTCTGTTCTTTCTATGAATGACCCATTAAGGGTGGAAAAGATATTAGGAGGGATAGAAGAAAGCAGCAATTTTGAATATCTTTTTACACATATTTCACAGTATTTGCAACAATGCATTATAAATGATTTTTTGACACCTAAGATAAGCATTGAGGAACTTCTAACATATCTATCCACTACTTATAACGGTATAGAAATGAGCTGCATCATTAACCACTGCTATAAGAAGCTACCCCTGACAGAATGGTATGTGCCAAGGACACAGCTTAAAACCTTGGAAACTACATTATATTATTTATTAGGATTGGAGGATTAAACTATGTTAGTACATGAATTTGTTGAAGGAAATAAGCCCAATATGGTTTTAGTACATGGAGTTCTTACACCATGGCAAGTGTGGATACCACAAATTACTGCATTTAAAGAATACTACAATATTTATGCGATTGCCCTTAATGCACATACAGAAGAGACTGTCAGTGAATTTGTGTCGGTATCAGCAGAAACAGAGGAAATTATACAATTTTTTAAAACAAGGGATATTGATACCATAGATGCTATATGTGGTATTTCTCTTGGTGGGAAAATAGCTTTTGAAATTTGGAAAAGTAACAAGCTTAATATTCATAATCTTATTATGGATGGTGCACCTTTGGTATCATGTCCAAAGTTTGCTATAAATTTTATGATAAATAATTATAAAAAAATTATTCACAAGTCAAAGGCTAGAGATAAAAAAATTATAGAAAGTTTCAAGAAAAATTTTCTTCCCGAAAAATATCTGGACAGCTACTTGAAGATAGCAGATCTTATGACTGATAAATCTATAGAAAATATTATTAATTCTGTCTTTGCTGGTAGTACAATAAATGATATTAATAGTCAAAGCAGAGTACTCTTTATTCATGGAACAAAAGGAAATGAAATACTTTCCAAAAAAGCTGCTAACCTTATGAAAAAATATTATCCAATAACAGAAGTGGTTTGTTTTAAGGGAGATACTCACTGTTACAAGGCAATTTATGAACCAGAGAAATGGGTAGAAGTTGTGGAGAAATTTTTAACAAAAAATTCCCATACTTAATTAAAGTTACATATTGTTCTTATTCTCCAATGTCATGAGGAGCAGTAACCACTTATGAAACTGTTTGCACCGTAAGTATGAACAGTAACAATACCTTCTCTGTTGGTAGCAGGGGCGGTTATTTTTCTATTGACGTTTTGCACATAATGAAATATAATATACTTAACAAGAGAGCCGATAGCTAGATGAAGCCTAGCTGCTGGCAAAATGTGTGTTATAAAATAACGCCTTAGTTTACCAGACGGAGGGCGTTATTTTTTGCGTTTATCAGTAACAATAATAGCTAATGTTGCTACTGCACAAAGCATAATTACAAACTGGATTAAATCCGAATATGTAACCATTGGCACCAGCTCCTTTCCATAAAGTCCAGCAGCTGGCATATCGCCCCATCAGCTCCCCGGTTAATTATATTATATTTTCTATCATTCCCTTCTTGTTTTATTCTTTTATATGGTCTGCACAGCGGAGTGTGCAGACCTACCTGAACTGTTATCCACATCTCTCTTAAAATTTTAGGATCTTATCCACAAAAATGTGTTATTCTATATCTTTATCCACATTTTCCTCTTCTAACTCAGCTTCTAATCGTTCTAATACTTGTTCTTGTGAAACAACATCATTACTTTCTCTTACTTTTGCAATACTTGCAATTTTTACTTTACTTCCTTTTTCAATATTCATAAGCTTGACACCAGAAGTTACTCTTCCCAGTTCAGATATCTGCTGGCACATGGTTCGGATAATAATTCCTTCTGTGGTTATAAGCATAATCTCATTGTCTTCGTTTACAGATTTAACTCCTACTACATTACCTGTCTTTTCAGTGATATTATAGCATTTTACACCTTTTCCACCACGATGCTGCAAATTAAATTCTTCTATATCTGTCCTCTTGCCATAGCCATTTTCAGAAACAATTAGCAAATGGCTTCCTTGTGTATCTAACTGCATGCCTACTATTTCATCATCAAATGTCAGATTCATTCCAATTACACCCATTGATGTCCTTCCTGTTGCCCGGACATCATTTTCATTAAACCTGATACATTGACCAAATTTTGTAACCAAGAAAATTTCTTTCTTTCCATTGGTTACTTTTACTTCAATTAATTCATCATCTTCCCTTAGATTAATTGCCTGTAATCCAGACTTCCTGATTGTCTGATAATCTTCCAGTGCTGTTTTCTTTACAATACCTTTTTTGGTTGCCATAAACAGGTATTTATTCTCTGGGTATTCTTTAATTGGAATAACTGCTGTTATCTTTTCATTTGGCTGCAATTGAAGAAGATTTACCAAAGCAGTTCCTCTTGCAGTTCTGCCCGCTTCTGGGATCTCGTATGCCGTGATACGATAGTCTCTTCCCATATTGGTAAAGAAATTTACATAATGATGGGTGGTTGTCATTAATA
>CAMWUK010000239.1 GCA_947177415.1 uncultured Clostridiaceae bacterium | reverse complement strand
CCCATAAATTAATTATAACTAAAATTGATATTTTCTTAAAGCTAATATTTATAAAAAAGAAAATCCAGAAGATTAAAAAAAGTGTTGTATTAACAGTTAAAATTTGTTAATACAACACTCTTTTTGTCATGTCACATCTTGTACACTTAATTCCTTACCATATATTTTAATATCTATGTTTCTTTTTTACTCTTCCATTTATGTTTACCTACACCAGAACAACAGCAGTTAATGCAGAAGGAAACAGAAGAAACAAAATCATACATAAGCTCTTTTCCGGTTTATATTTTTTCTATCACACAACTATGAGGCTTATCCACATTCTCTTTATCATAATTAATTCCCACAAGGAGGATTTCACCGGTATACCCTTCCAGTGCTTGTGTATAATGCCTGTCTTTTATCTGCTGTATGGCACTGTCTGCCGTCTTGTTATATTTTAGTTCTACCACAAGTGCAGGTTTCTTTGTATGGGGAAGGGGTAAAAATACCACATCTGCAAAGCCACGTCCTGTTGGCAATTCCCTGATTAGTTTATAATCTTTCCTTGCACTGTAATAGGCAAGCCCGATGGCACAGCCAAGGGAGTTTTCATCGTTATAGGTTAGTATAGAGGATACTTCGGTATGTGCCTGGTCCAATGCCCTTGCCACACTTTCCCCATCACCACGCAGGGTATCTTCCAGCAGTTTTTCTGATGCTTTTAAAACACGCATAACCTCTGGCCAGCCACTGACACTCATGGCATTTTCAAATTCCCTGACAATCTCCTTGTTAGGAATAAAAGCTTCTTCTGTTTCCGAGTCATATCCAAGATAACCTAAATGAACCAATAATGTCAGCACATCATCCTTCGATTCAAAATTCCGCATATCATTCCGGAAAGTTAAAGTGTTTACTTTCACACGCCCCCCACCAAGCATTTGTACAATATCTGACCGCAATCCGTCATAATCCATGTCCATATAGACTTTCAGTGCATCATAAGTTTCCGTGGAAGTCCAGTAGCTTGAAAAATCCCCACAAGTCATTGCTGCCACAACAGACCTCGGATTGTAAATGTGCTTAAATTTCTTAAACATATATCCGTCATACCAGCTGCCGGTTTCAGCAAAATCCATGTTATATTGTTCACACAATTCCTTTACTTCCTCTTCCGTAAAACCTGTATATTCCTCAAAAACATACTGGCTTGTCATGGAATATTCCCAGAACATATTCAGTGCGGAATGCTGCCCATACTTTTTCACAGGGAGGATTCCCGTCATATAAGCAAGTGCAACATAAGACTGATCTTTTAGAAGATTTCGCAGGAAATCAAGATACTGTTTCTGCAGTTCTTCCGATTCCTGCCTTTCACGCATAATGCAGTCCCACTCATCAATAAGGAATACAAATTTTTTCTTTGTTTTTACATAAATCTTTCTTAAGGCAGAGGCAAGACCTGCTATATTACACGCCTCTAAAAATTCCCCATATTCTTCATTTAGTTCTGCCAATACCTCCTGCTCCAAATATTCAGTTGCCTTCCCCGGAGCTGCCTCAATCAAAAACTGCTGCATATTAAGAAAAATCACATCATATTTATTCAGATGTTCCTTATAACTGTCCTCTTCCTCTATTTTGTAACCCTTAAACAAATCTGCTGAATCAGAATCACAGCCATAATATGCCACAAGCATTTTAAGTGCCATGGACTTTCCGAAACGTCTTGGTCTGCTGACACAGATATACTTTTGCTCTGTATTTATTAAATTATTTGTACAGCCAATCAATCCTGTCTTATCCACATAGATTTCAGAACGAATTGCCTCTTTAAAACCCTCATTGTCAGGATTCAGATAAATTCCCATAAACCATCTCTCCTTCTGTTCACAACAAACCAGACCATATCTGAACTGTTACCATTATTCTGTTTTATAACTGTTAACCGTTATGCCCCTTTACAGATAATTATATAACAGAACAGACTGGTCTTCAACGCAAATCCGAAGATCGATAGTTATTTTATGGTAACTGTCAATTTACTTATTCTCTAAATCCATTTGTCTTCTTCGATGTTCCATCTCCACAGGAAGTCTTCCGCCATACATCATTCCTAATCCCTGATCCATGCCTTGTCTTTGCCAGTTTTCTATAATTCCCTGTTCACAAAGTTCCATACGGTTTTGTGTTTGTTCAAAATAATCCTTCTCATTTTTTTCCCAATGATACATCTTTCTATCTCCTTTCCATTTTTTCTTTCTCAATCATATCTTTTAATTTTGCCAAAGCTTCTTTTATTCCACCTACTTCATTAATAATTCCTTTTTCTACGGTTTCTTTTCCACTTAGAATAGAGCCTACATCTTTTACTAATTGCTTTGTTGCAAGCATTAATCCTTTCAAACTTTCATAATCAATTTTTGAGTGGTTCACTACAAAACTTAGGATTCTATCTTGAATCTGCTCTAAATATTCAAAGGTCTGGGTTACTCCAATCACCATTCCACTCATACGCACCGGATGTACAATCATAGTTCCTGTAGGTACAATAAAACTGTAATCTGCAGAAACAGCTAATGGTACACCAATGGAATGACTTCCTCCCAATACCAATGAAACTGTTGGTTTGCTAAGAGATGCTATCATCTCAGATATTGCCAGTCCTGCCTCCACATCTCCTCCAACTGTATTTAAAATAATTAGGACACCATCTATTTCTTCGCTGTCTTCAATTGCAGCAAGCTGAGGCAAAACATGTTCATACTTTGTAGTCTTATTAGGCGAAGCAAGGCTTTCGTGCCCCTCTACTTCTCCAATAATGGATATCAATTGAATTTTAGTTTTGGTTTTTTTATTATCTAAAGTAACCTGCCCATACTCTGATATCTTTTCATCCCGCAATTTTTCATTTTCTCTTTTGGTATTCTCTTTCTCTTCTTTCTCCATTTTGTCCTGTTCCATTTCCTCTCTCATACAAACTCCTTTCATTCATAATGTTGCCGCCGTAACAGTTCAGGTAGGTCTGCACACTCCGCTGTGCAGACCGTAAAAAAGACTA
>CAMWUK010000238.1 GCA_947177415.1 uncultured Clostridiaceae bacterium | reverse complement strand
GTTGCAAGTAAATAAAGCCAAAAATATTACAAAAGTATTAAATTTAACGAGGTGAAATTACAAAATTATGTTGAACAATTGGTAAAAAAGTAGTATAATAATACATACAGTATAGAAAAAATAAACAAATTGCCGAAAAGGAGGATGTGAAATGGTATTTCATAAGATTCAGAAAGCCATTGCAGTGTCTGTTATAGCAAGCTTGGTTGCTACAAGTACACCAAGTGCCAGTTATACTAAGATTTTAGAAGCAAATGCAAAGGCGACTGATAATAAGCAAGTAGCTTTGACAGGAGATACAGATGTTTCAGAAGATGATGAAGGTGTATTTAAGGTGACTATGGATGACACTGGATATATTACAGCTGATGAAGATAATGTTGCAGCTGACGTGAATACGCCATTCTCATGGGACAATGCCAATGTGTATTTTGTATTAACAGATAGGTTTTATAACGGAGATAAGAGTAATGACCATTCTTATGGACGTTCTGCAACAACATCAACAGTACCAGCAGAATATAAAGACACATTTCAAACTGTTGCTGGTTCGTTTGCTCAAAGTGGAGAAAAAAATGCAGCTGGTTATGAAAGCAGAGTGGGAACTTTTCATGGTGGAGATTTAAAAGGTATGACCCAGAAAATACAAGAGGGTTATTTTGATGCATTGGGAACAAATGCAATCTGGATATCTGCACCGTATGAACAGATTCATGGAGCAATGACAGGTAATCAGTTTAAACATTATGCATATCATGGTTATTATGTATTAGATTATACTAATGTGGATGCCAATATGGGTACAACAGCAGATTTGAAAGAGTTTGTTACAACTGCTCATGAACATGGAATCCGTGTTATTTTTGATATTGTTATGAATCATGCCGGATATGCAGATCCATACACTATTGCAGAGTATTATGGACCAGATGCCAGTGTTTTAAATGATTCATGGAGAAGTATTTATTTTGATACGGATGAGAATAGTTATAAATGGTTTAAGGATTATAGTGCATATAGTGAGAATAATGGAAATGGTTCCTTTAATCCAAGTGGATGGACAAATATATTCTGGACGAATTCATGGATTAGAAATGTTGAAAAAAATGGTGATGGTTCAGACCGTTTTATTGGCTGCGGTGGCTCAGAAGATGGTTCTGCAGAAACCTTATGTTCAGGAGGACTGCCAGACTTTAAAACAGAAAGTGCTGGTGAGGTTGGCTTACCAGATATTTTGACGAAAAAATGGACAAAAGAAGGAGTGCTTTCTGAAAAACAGGCACAGATTAATTCTATGTTCCAAAGAACAGGTTTACAGAAGAATGTAACTGGATATCTGGTTGGATGGTTAAGTGAATGGGTAAAAGAGTATGGTGTGGATGGATTCCGTTGTGATACAGCAAAGCATGTTGGAAAGTCTGAATGGAAGAAACTTTATACAGCATGTAATGCAGCGTTAAAACAGTGGAGACAAGAAAATCCAAATGAACCAGGAGCACAGTGGAAAGATGAATTCTGGATGACAGGTGAGCATTGGGAATGGTCTGGAATGTCGCCAGATGCTTACTTCACAGAAGGCGGATTTACTTCTATGATTAACTTTGGTTATCAAGGAAAAGAGAATGCGAAAGGTGCTGCACTGGAAACAACATTTTCTAGTTATGCCAATGCAATTAATAGTAAGGATAATTTTAATATATTGAGTTATATATCATCCCATGATAAAGGATTGGGTGCAAGAAGTGCTAGTGCAGGAACTGCTCTGTTGTTGACACCAGGTGGAGTACAGACATACTATGGTGATGAAAGTGGAAGACCAGCAGGAGCTGGTAATGACTATGAACCAGCTCGTTCTCACATGAACTGGTCTGCTATGAAAGAAGATATTCTTTCAAACTGGCAGAAAGTTGGACGTTTTAGAAGAAATCACATTGCAGTAGGAGCAGGTCAGCATAAAAAGATTGCGGATTCTCCATATACTTTTAGCAGAACTTATACTGGAAAAGCTACAGTTGGTTCAGAAACGAAGACAGATTATGAAGATAAAGTAGTAGTATGTCTTCCAGGCAGTGCAGGTACCAATGATGTGTCTGTTGGAACAATATTTGAAGATGGAGCTACTGTAGTAGATGAATATTCAGGTGAAGAATATACAGTAAGTGGCGGAAAAGTTTCTGGTGTGAAATGTGACAGCAATGGAGTAATTTTACTTGCAGAACCTGCAGTAAGTGCACCAAAAGCAAAGATTATGAGTTCTGTATCAAAAGGTACAGAATCTGCTGGTGTATATAATACAGACAGTTTGACACTTAAATTATCCACACAGAATGTAAAAGATGCAAGTTATCAGATTAATGATTGTGAATCGGTAGCATTTACAGAATCGACAGAGGTAACAATTGGAGAAGATACTGCATACGAAGAAAAGACAGTTATAAAGATTAAGGGAACTTCTGAACTTGATGGAGAAGCGGTTTCAAAGGAATTTACATATACCCGTGGTAAGGAACCAGTAATTGGGGCGGCAACAGAAGGATTTTCTTTAAGAGTGAAGAAATCAGACTTTACTGCAGCACCAAATATTTGGATTTGGTCTGGACAGACAAATTATTGTACAAATGTATGGCCTGGTGATACTTTAACAGATGATGGAGATTATTATGTATATAATAATCCGGAAATTACAGGTTCTGCGAGTTTCATTATTAGTCAGGGAAACTATAGAAATACTCAGGAAGGTGAGACAGAACTTTCTGCGAATGGTTCTGTTTTGTTTAATAAGAGTTCAAACTCTGTTGAGGAATATATTGTACCAACAGGAGAGTCTTGCAAGGTAACAGTAGAATATTTGAATGGTTCTGGAGAAGTAATTAAAACCATTACCCGTGTAGGTGCAGAAGGAGATACCTATAAAGTATATGCACCAGAAAGTTTATCGACTGTACCAGGATCTAAGCTGGCAGATGGAGAAGAAACTACTGCAACAGGAACTTTCTCAACGGAAGGAAAAACAATTCAATTTAAGTATAGTGTAAATGGAGAGGTTGTACAAACAGAAGCACCAACGCCAACACC
>CAMWUK010000237.1 GCA_947177415.1 uncultured Clostridiaceae bacterium | reverse complement strand
TCAGAACCCCTCATTCGGATTTTTCCAGAATATACATAATATCTAATAATTTCCCCATAATGGCTGGTAAAAATCCTCATGTGGACATCAGTCCAATAAAAGTGAGTATACAAATTGCATAAATAAATTTATTTATGCAATTTGTATATCACTTTTGCAGGTTCCAAATAGTTACTCATTATCTTAATTTTTCTCAATCAATTCATACTCTCTGCTTCCGTATCCGAGTTTTGCTGCAGCTTCTACAGTATGAATTCCATTTCTTGATTCAATACGTTCAATCAAATGGTCTCTTCCTTCATCATCTGCCTGATATACCAAGTCCACACATGCCTGATCCAAAGCAATTGGATCTAGGGAAGCTAATACGCCAATATCCTTTATGCAAGGATCTTCTGCAACTTCACAACAATCACAGTCTACAGACATATTACACATAACATTAATATATGCCACATTTCCATCAAAATATTTGATAACAGAAGATGCTGCATCTGCCATAGACTCCAAAAAAGAATCATGATCAGCAGTCCATATTTCTTCTTCTACACCAGCTCCATGTATATATGCCTTTCCATGAGAAGAAGCTACACCAATAGAAAGATTCTTAATTGCTCCGCCAAATCCTCCCATTGGATGTCCTTTAAAATGGGAAAGTACCAGCATAGAATTGTAATTTTTGATATGATCCCCCACAAAGTTTTTATGAATCTGGTTACCATTCTCAATTGGAAGTTCTATCTCTCCATCTTCATCCATAATATCCACCGTTGCAATATCTGTCCATCCATGAAGTTTCATTGTCTCCCAATGTTTTTCGGTACTATTCCTTTTTCCTTCATAAGCAGTGTTACATTCCACAATTGTACCATTTACTTTATCAATAATTGGTTTCCAGAATGCCGGACGGATAAAATTCTGGTTTCCTACTTCTCCAGAATGAAGTTTTACTGCTACTTTACCTGGTAATTCTACTCCTAATGTCTCATATAATTTCATAACTGCTTCTGATGTGATTTCTCTGATTAAATATACTTTTGATTTATTCATTAAAAATCCTCCTGAATTCTTTTTTATCATTATTCATAATCTATTAAACATGAATATTGCCAATTTGTCCTCCATTATTCATGTTCAAAATGTGCCGAGACTTCTTTTAAATGCTTAATAATTGGTAAATGCTGTGGACAAACACTTTCACATTGGCCACAACTAACACAATCGCTGGCTTTTCCAAAAGTTTTTGTAAGTCTGTCATAATATTCGCCTTGAGGTTTCCAGCCTTTCTCCTCTGCTTCCTGCTTGTCTGCATTGTACAAAGAAAAATATTTGGGAATTGCAATTTTCTTTGGACATCCATCTGTACAATAGGAACAGGCAGTACATGGAATTGTAATACTTCCATTTATCATGGTTACAGCATCTTGAATTATCTTTTGTTCTTCATGATTCAGCGGTTCAAATTCTGCCATATAACTAGTATTATCCAAAAGTTGTTCCATATTACTCATACCACTTAACACCATTTTTACATTTGGAAGGCTGGCTGCAAAACGGATTGCCCAAGAAGGTATGGACATTTCAGGATGATATGCCTTAAAACTTTTTTCCACTGTTTCGGGAACATTTGCCAAGGTTCCACCCTTGACAGGTTCCATAACAATTACAGGTTTGCCATGTTTCTCTGCCACCTCATAACATTTACGTGACTGAATACCCTCACTGTCCCAATCAAGATAATTAATTTGTAGCTGGACAAATTCCATTTCCGGATGTTCCGTCAATACTTTGTCAAGTACTTGGGCATTATCATGAAAAGAAAATCCAATATGTTTGACAAGTCCATTCTTCTTTTTCTCCAGTAACCAATTAAAACAATCCAATTCTTTATAAACTTCATAATGATCAACACCCATATCATGAAGAAGATAGTAATCAAAGTAGGTTACACCTGTCTTGGCAAGCTGTTCATTGAAAATTTTATCTCTATCTTCTTTGGTTTTAATAAAACCAGCATGTAATTTGGTAGCTAATGTGTAGCTTTCTCTTGGATGCCTGTCTACCAGAGCTTCTTTCGCTGCATTTTCGCTCTTAAAATCACAATACATCCATGCAGTATCAAAATATGTAAAACCACTTTTTAGAAAGGTATCTACCATCTGTTTTGTCTGCTCTATATCAATACTGCCAGCATCATCGGCATTTAACAATGGCAGACGCATCAAACCAAACCCCAGTTTTTTTTCACTAGTAATTACATCCACATTACATCCCCGCTTTCCATAAATAATTCTAATGATTTCATTATATCAAAATATTTTAATAAAATCAAATTCATATATAATATATCTTTTCATGCCTAATAAGTATGGAATTGTAAAGAATAATTACTATTTCTGAAGTTTTTCGATTTCTTTTCCGTTTACTGAAATGACTTTTATTACTATCTCATCGCAATAAAAATGAATATGGGAATCTTCAAAGTCCAGTACTTCATACTGCAATTCATAACCTGTACCAGTATATTTTAAATTTATAATATCAAGTCCTGAGATCCATCCTAAAAATTCACAGCTTCCATCGCAGGATACTCCTTTTAATGTAAGAAGAATGATATCTTTTTTCTCTATATCACTCATTTTTAAATCAACACAAAACTGGTCACACCATTCTTCATAATCAAATTCCCTATACCATCTAAACTCTAAAATTTCATGAAAATAACACCAATAAACATTAGGAAAATAATGAAAAAAATCTGTAATTCCTATTATGTCCTTATACATTTCTTTATTCATAATAAATCCTTTTCTATATTCTATAAAAATCCCAATGAAGGATTCCAAACATTTATTCTTTATACATAAAACATTCTTTATCATGGGAATATATCACACCAATTGCCTGCAAATAGGAATATATAATAGTGGTACCTACAAATTTCATTCCTCTCTTTTTTAAATCTTTTGAGATATTATCTGATAACTCAGAACTTGTTCTATCTATTTCATAAATTACTTTATCACTGGTAAAAGTTTTTAAATAATTATAAAAGGAACCATATTCCTGTTGAATATGCTTAAATATTTTGGC
>CAMWUK010000236.1 GCA_947177415.1 uncultured Clostridiaceae bacterium | reverse complement strand
GTTTAATACAGTGGCATCTTATTTTGTGTCTTATAAATACAGCCTGTCTAATGCTGAACAGAAGAATTATATTTTCACGAATATTAACTTGATTTATAATCTGATTTGCCAGACTGGTCAATTGATTATGTTAATTCTTACAAAGAACTTTTTGTGTTACTGTATTGTTGGAGCTGTAGTACAATTAGTGCAGAATCTTACTACAAACTGGTATATGAACAAATTATATCCATATCTGAAAGAAAAAGATGTGGAACCTATGGATAAACAAGAACTGGCACCAATTATTAAAAATGTAAAGGCGTTGGTGATTTCTAAGATAGGATCTATTTGTGTAAACCAGACAGACAGCTTGATTATTTCAAGAATTATTAATGTAACATCGGTTGGATTGGTTGGAAACTATAATACCTTATTAAAAAATGTAAATGGATTTTTGCAGATTGTGATGAATTCCCAGACTGCCAGTTTTGGAAATTTAATTGCCTCAGAAGGAAAAGACAAACAGTACCAGTTATTTAGAAATTTCCGGTTTCTAACATTCTGGATGCATGGTTTTGTGGCAGTGGCTATGTTTACTCTAATGACACCTTTTGTAGTTATTTGGCTTGGAACAGATAAAACAACTACCACATTGACTATTTTTCTGATATTACTCAATTATTATTTAAGTGGTCATAGAAGCTGTGTATACAATTTAAAAGTGGCAGGTGGAATTTTTGAACAGGACAAATGGCTGGCATTTGCTACAGCTTCTGTGAATCTGGTTGCATCTATTGGATTTGCAAAGATAATAGGATTGCCAGGAGTGTATCTGGGTACGGTGTTACAAGGTTTGATTGAGACTGTGGTAAGACCAGTGATTGTATACCAGAACTTGTTTGAAAAAGACTACAAGTTGTATTTTGTTGAGGGATTCAAATATTTAATAGTAGTATTATTTTCGGGAGCAATTTGTTATGGATTGCAGTTAGTTATTTTGCCGCATGATATTTTATATGCAGTACAAGGAGCAGGAATCCTTGCAAGAATAAAGGAAATTGGTGGCAGATTTATACTTTTGGGAATATGTGCTGCAAGTATACCTAATTTAATTTTTTATGTGCTTTATCACAAGAGAGCAGAATTTATCTATATCAAAAATATTGGAAAACGTTTTTTTGGAAAGATTTTCAAAAAGAAAGTATAGGAGGAACTCGTATGGCAGATGACATGATTCGGAAAATCCGGCATTTCTTTTACTGTGTGGTTTGGATTGGAAAAGATAAGTTGACGAAACCATTTATTGGCAAGCCGGATATACGTTCCATAGAGGAAACTTATGAAAAGATATTAAAAGAACATGTTTCCGTAAGCCGGTTTGGGGATGGAGAATTTAAGTGGATGGCAGACTTGCCGCAAAATACTTTTCAAAATCCTTCCCCGGAAATGAAAGAAAGATTGATTGAAATCAGCAAAAGTGATTTGGAACATCATATTGTCTGCTTGTCGGATACCTTTGGCGATTTGAGGCAGTTTAATCATTATGGCAGGGAATTCTGGGGATGTTTTATGGGGATGTACCGGAAAAAGTGGATGGATTTTCTCAAACCGGGAAAGGTATATTATAATACTAACATGACTAGACCTTATATGGATTATGTAGATAAAACGCCATGTGCCAATCGTTTCCGCATGTTAAAAGAAATCTGGAGAGATCGGAATGTAGTTTTGGTGGAAGGTGACAAGTCAAGGTTAGGTGTTGGAAACGACCTGTTTGATACTGCATCTTCCGTAAAGAGAATTCTTGCACCAGCAACAAATGCTTTTGATAAATATGATAAAATTTGGAACAGGGTATGTCAGTTAGAGAAAGATACTCTAATTCTCCTTGCACTAGGGCCAACAGCAACAATACTTGCCTATGATTTGGCAAAAGAAGGGTTCCAGGCAATTGATATTGGACATGTGGATGTAGAATATGAGTGGTTCCGGATGAGTGCAGCCAGTAAAGTTCCATTGAAGAACAAGTATGTAAATGAGTCTTTAGAGGGGAGAAATATTGGAGAATTAAAGGATGAAATATATGAGTCACAGATATTAGATAGAATTTGAGAAACTTTTTGATGATATGAAAATGGATAATCTCAAATAGTTATGGCACTTAAGGGAAGGAGAAAAAATGGAAGAATTAATATCTGTAATTGTACCGGTTTATGGTGCAGAAAGTTATCTGGAACAATGTGTGTATTCCATTATAAACCAGACTTATAAAAACTTAGAAATTATTTTAGTAGATGATAAGTCACCAGATAATAGTGGAGTAATTTGTGATAAACTTGCAAAAGAAGATAAAAGAATTATTGTTATTCACAGGGAAGAAAATGGTGGTATTTCTGCAGCAAGAAACAGTGGTATTGATATTGCCAGAGGAGAATATATAGGATTTTCTGATTGTGATGATTATATGCATGTCCAGAACTTTGAGATATTACACCGGCTTTTGCAGGAAAATCAAGTGGATATTGTAGTAGCAGATTATTTAGAAATAGAAGATGATGACGATAATCATAAGGATGAAATAATTATTTTTGAGGATATTAAAGTGAAACATTATGCTGGTGTAGAATGTATGAATCATTTACTTACAGAGCTTAATGTTAAGACTATTCTGCCTTGGAATAAACTTTACCGACGCTGTGTTTTTGATGCTGGTCATCGTTTCCCTGATGGAATCAATGGAGAGGATGATTTTTGTATTCCTCATCTGCTCTGTGAAGCGAATCAAGTGATTTATACAGATGTTTGTTTATATTATTGGAGAAAGCGTCCAACTAGTTACAGCCGTTCTTTCAAACTTTCCAGAACCAGTTATTTATATGTATTAGAAGAAAGGGAAGAATTTTTAAAAGATAAAATATCAGATGAGTTAAAACATCGGTTTTTGGTACATTATATGGAGATTCTTTGGGATTTCTATTATTTGGTAAAAATCAATTATCCAGATGAAATAGAGAGATATCAAGGATATCGGGCAAAGTTTAGAAAGAAATATGAGGAAAATAAGCAGATATTACATATTTCAAAGAAAAAAAAGCTAAAATGGGATGTATTTTGTAATGTGTTAATT
>CAMWUK010000235.1 GCA_947177415.1 uncultured Clostridiaceae bacterium | reverse complement strand
TCACCACCGGGCGTTGGTTGCGCAGGTGGCTTTTTACCGCCATTGTTACCGGAGTAATGGCGTATGGATAGCGATTGCCAAAATTTGTTAAATTTTAAAAAGCGTTACACAAAATACAGTCAGAGCGATTTTAGAGGGGTGATTGTCAAACTTATGGCAAAATAACGAATAATAATTCACATAAAGTTCGACTTTTCAATATAAAAGTATTGCAAATCAAGAAAGATTGTGATATAATATTTTGTAGGGGGTGTTTATGAGTGGCTTTCTCTTACAAACCGCTATGGAAACTCTTGATTGATAAGGACATGACCAAAAAAGAGCTTATGAAAAACACAGGCGTGTCAAAATCTACGATAAATAAAATGACACACGGAGAAGACGTATCATTAGATGTAATTGACAGGATTTGCACGTTTCTAAACTGTAATGTCGAATGTGTAGTTGAGCATATCAAAGATTGATAAAGGTAGTAAAAATATGTTAAAAGCACAAAAGAGAGCGACAGGTTCTTTCTATACCTGTCTTTCTATTGCTGATTACATCGTTAGATGGGCAATAACTGATGAAGATACTAAGGTTTTGGAACCGTCATTTGGTGACGGCAGTTTTCTGTATTCTGCGATAACCCGTTTTAATGAGCTTGGAAGGTTTGACCCCCAAATATATGGGGTAGAGCTGCAAGAAGAACCGTTCTATAATTTCGTTAATACAAATGATACGGTAGAATGTTCTCTTACTGACTTTATGGATTACAGACCGAACTGCGGTGTTGATGCTGTTATAGGGAACCCCCCCTATGTAAGTTTGCGTAATCTTTCGACACAAGACAGAAACAAGGCTATTTCACTTATGAGCAAATATGGGATTGATATGCCTCCAAGCAGTAGCTTGTGGATGCCATTTATTGTTCACGCAACAGAAATGCTCAACGATAATGGGCGGCTAGGTTTTGTTCTTCCTTATGAGATAACTTATGTAAGATATGCCTTCAAGCTGTGGAACTACTTAAAACGCAACTATGGAAAGTTATCAATATATCGAGTTTATACTGACTTTTTTCCGGAGGTTGATATTGAACCCATTGTCTTCCTTGCAGAAAATAAGGGAGGATGTACTGATAGTGTTGAATACAAGACTTTTCAGGATATTACAGATTTGTTTTGCGGCAAGACTATTGTAAACAGTTCAATTCCAATAGCCGATATTTCTTCATTAAACAAGCCATTTGAGCGAGAACTTATTTCACCTAATGTGAAAGAAATAATTTCATCGCTAAGGGAGGAAGGGCAACTTACCTCACTATTAGGCGAATGTAAATTCAAGATTGGATATGTATGTGGAAATAAAAGCTATTTTCACCCAACGCAGGATACTGTAAAAAAATACAAGATAAAAGCGGAGAACCTTATCCCCTGTCTTATCAACTCAAAAGATATAAATAATCAGAGCAATATGGGTTTGGACACAATAAATGCTATTTCAGAAAGCAGACTGTTCTATCCAACCAAAATGGGAAAAGGTGAAAAGGCTTATATTTCCTATGGTGAAGCAAAGCAGGTTCACTTGGCTTATAAGTGCAAGATAAGGAATCCGTGGTATATTACTCCAAATATTGAAACGCCTGATATAATTCTAACTGTGTTTGGCGATGTGCCGAAAATGATAGCAAATACAGGGGGATATATAATAGCTAACAGTTTGCTGTGCGGCATTATTAACAATACTAAAGAAACCTCATCTAAAGAATTGGTATGCAGATGGTACAATAGCCTTACACTGCTCTTGATAGAGATGTATATTCATTCCCTCGGTGGCGGCACGTTGGTGTTTATTCCTGGGGAAATGGATAAAATGGAAATTGTATCCGATTACCCTAAAGCTAAAATCAATGATGTATTTGAACGCTTAAACGAATGTATGATTTCTAAGGGGGTGTCAGATACATATTTGCTTGGTGATGAGCTTGTTTTAAAACAGATATACAATCTTTCAAATGCAGACGTGCAAGAGATAAGAAATTCACTTGATATATTACGTTCATGGCGCAGACCTGATTTACGCAGGTAAAAATAAAGAGTGTATGCCGTTTGACATACACTCTTTTGTTTACTTGTTTAATTATAGCGGAGTAAAAAGATTTCTGCCATTGTGTGTAGCTATCAGTTTATCAAAGAAAGTTTCGATGCTAAGCTCTGGACAAGTTGGTATGATTGAAGGCGGATTAGTAGAGAAATCAACCTTGATAAAGGCAAAATGCTCATATCGGTCATTAGGATCGTGCCAATCCTTTCGATTTGTGATTTTCATAAACAGATTTTCAGCCCTGTCTAAATCTATATCTTCTTTAAGTCCAGGCTTAATAGGATTTTTTGGTAGCAAATAAACATATCCGAGAGCAGCCATAGGAAAACGGTCATGAAGGGAAATACATTCTCCAATAATACCCTCATAATAATTCTCAATATTCTTGCCAACGGATGACATTTGACTTCTTACACCTATTGCAATTTGCGGACCGTTTGCAAAGTGGGTGAGGACAATATCCTCGTCCTTGTTTTTGTGTGAACCAAATAAAGTAACTTCTTGCATTAACTGGAACTTTTCGGGTTCTATTCGTATGGTAGGGTAATGAGGGGAACCTGTTGGCTTTTTCATGTCAGAAAGCTCAATTCGTTGAACTTTTTTCTTATCCAACACCGCATATAGTTCTTCTACACAATACTTATGTAGTTGATATATGAATGATGAACCACGAACAGCAGCCGTAGGATCACTTAGATAGGTCTGTTTCATATCAGCTAAACATTGTTGTAGCTTGTTCATATCTGCTGGCATTATTCTTCCTCCCCATCTTCTTCGATAAACAGTTTATAGGTTTCGATATTGAGAGCATCAGCTATACGCTGAACATTCTCGATAGAGATATTACGCTGAAATCTTTCGACCGTACTAATGTATGTTCTGTGCAATCCGCATTTTTCCGCGAATTTTTCTTGCGAAAGTCCAAGTGCAATGCGATATTTTTTCATATTATTACCAAACACTCTTACAATATCCATAGTTATACCACCAATCTTATTTTTATATTATAACATAATGTAGTCAATAAATCTACAT
>CAMWUK010000234.1 GCA_947177415.1 uncultured Clostridiaceae bacterium | reverse complement strand
ATTCAAAACATTATACAAATCATCTATTCAATTGTTTTATACCCATGAAAAATTTGCAGAATCGCTTGAAATTACTTGACTTATATCTAATAAATAAGTTAAAATAGATATAAGCACAATTCTGCGTTTCAAATTCTAGCCTTTGGGTATCGAATTTGTGTGTATGTATTAAGACCTGTCCAATTCAGAGGTGCTGCCAACACCGTTTGCATGATTGGATGGGTCTTTTGTATTTTTCATAGTGTTAATTATAGAACACTTGTTTGAATTTATCAATACTTTTTTTCGAACATTTGTTTGTAAATTATTCCCATTTTATTTCAATAATACTGTCTTTCGGATTCCGTATGGTCTAATATTCATTATATCTTGTTTTTCAGTAAAAAGATTCAACTGTTTTACAAATTCATCACATAAAGAAGCGACTGTCTTTACATCTTCAAAAAGTTCATCATAATCACCTCTTTTTTTTAAAGTGAATACAACATCTACATTTTTATCTTCTAGATCCTGAATAGCAACTAACACTTTCGCATTCTTTTTACATCTTTTTTTAGCTTCTTTCACTGTCATTTCTACATATTGCATGATATAACCTCCATATATTTATTCTCCGAAATTTGCATCATAAACCCTACGAATTTCATTTCTTTCATTTTCGTCTGTTACACAACCAATCTTTTTCTTAATTCGTTGGCTACTAATCACTCGCATCTGCTCTCCCAGTAATATAGAATCCATTTTTAATCCAGTATCAGCACTTTTCTTTATCAGAGTATGCGTTGGCTGATTTGGATTCTTAAATACTTTAGTCGAAAATGGCATTACAATAGTTGTAGGGCTATGTAAATTGCCAATGTCATTTTGAATGATAAGTACTGGACGTATACCACCTTGCTCTGATCCTATTGTTCCAGACAAGTCAGCCTGTACTATATCATATCTTTTTATATTCATAATCGCATCCTCCTTTCAAAAAATACATTTTATGGTTTTAATTATAGCAAGTTGATATCAACTTGTCAACAACTTTATGTCAATTCTCTTAAAATAATTGACATAAAGTTTATAGCAACTTATAATCAATTTATCATATTAAAAGAGGTGATATTATGCCACAAGGACAAATATCTGAAGAAAATACAAGAATATCTATTGTTATTCCAAAAGATTTAAAGCTTGAAGCTGATAAAATTGCTAATTCAGATGGAAGATCATTATCTGGGTGGATAAGAAAACTTATAACTGATGCTGTAAATGAAAATAATAAAGGCGATACTCATAAATAGTATCGCCTTACATATATCTGTATATATAATTGTCATTCTAACCCTTCAAATATTTCTTCTAGTTTCATTTTTATGTGCGGAAATTCTTTCAAGACTATTTCTGTTTCTGCATTATAGTCTTCCTCTTCTTTGTCATCTTGTAATATATAACTTTGTTCTAAAACATATTTATCATCCTCAAGATAATATATTTCAATCGACTTACCTTGTGGTGAAACAATCCAATATTCCTCCACTCCTGCTTTTTCATAAGCATCTTTTTTATCTGTTCTATCTCTTTTAGCTGTTGATGGACTTAATGTTTCCACAATAAACTTAGGCACACCATTGTAAAAACTTCCTTTCAAACGCTTTCTATCACAAACTATCATGATATCTGGACACACATAGTCATCATTTATATCAGGCTGATATCTGAAATCCAGATTTTCGATAAATACAAGACATAAAGTATTTTTTAAACTGTTTCCTATAATCCTATGGATATTACCATTGATAATTCCATGTTGATATCCTGGTGCTGGTGACATATCATAAACCACACCATTCATTTTCTCTTGCTTTCTATACTCTTCTTTTAATAATCCCATACATCCATCACCTCTCTTCTCTTTGTATATTATATCATAATTTTCATAGTATTAAAAGAATCGGTTTAACTAATAAAACAGTTCTTTCATTCAGTTTTATAGTTCATTTCCAAATATGTAATAGCATAAGATAATTTAACGATTTTTTCAGCCTCTTCAGTTATAGCAAAATAATTGTTTGACTGATATGCGGTATCTAATCG
The DNA here is from genome assembly GCA_947177415.1 of uncultured Clostridiaceae bacterium. Lineage (GTDB taxonomy): Bacteria > Bacillota > Clostridia > Lachnospirales > Lachnospiraceae > CAG-411. The sequence continues at coordinate 1,089 of CAMWUK010000234.1, read as the reverse complement.
CTTTTTACATGATGCCAATGAAGTTTTTAGATTATTAATATTATTTTGTATTTCCATACTCTTCACCTCTCGCTATCCATTAAATAGTTATTTCATTGGATTTCAAATTACATTTTACTAAACGATAATTTCTACATCTTTTGACCTCATACTTTTAATCCATTTGTTTAGATTTTCCCTTTCTATAAACTTAATATTATACCCTCTGACTTTACAATCTTCTTTTGCTCCTGATGATACCTGACTACTTGTAACAATTAATCCAGATTGTGCTTTTTCATAAACCATATCTGCCCACAAAGCTTTTACTATTACTTTATCTACTTTTTCCTTTTGTCTTTTACATTGAATTAATATCATTGGAGGCTTCTCTTTGTCTTCGGTACTTCGCCATACTCTCACATCAATGCCACCATCATTTCTTCCTCGACCCAATGTTACTTCATATCCTAATCTTTTAAAAAACTCTCCAGTCAATCCTTCAAACTTTCTCCATTGGATTTCTCCTATATCATCTAAATTATTGCTTAAATAATCAATATACCTCTGATCAATAAAATTTCCATAATATGTTTTTAATGACTCGCTTTCAAATAATTCTTCTAGCTCAACAATATCTTTCCAATCTACTCTTCTTACATTATTCCATGGACTATATTGTTCATAGTTTGCTCGATTATTTAATAATTGTAATGCCAGTCTATATCCTACTCTTCCATAATCATCGTAACATTTTTGCAAGTATGAATTTGGTGATATTGTCATACCATATTCCATTTTCCCACTTTTAACTAATGTATCCATTTCTTCTTTGAGCCATTTTCCATATAATTCATATATTTTTAACCCTATTTCAAATTTTTCTTTATCATCGCTATATTTCTCTTTTAAGAATAACGAAAAATATTGCATTGATGCAGATATTTTTTTAGGGGCATACCCAGTTCCTTGTAATACATCAAAATATAAATCTTCATATTCTTCAGGTCTTATTCTAATTCCAGAATTACTATTTTTAATTAAAATATCTCTACTCCACTCCGGTCTCTTATACAGATCTGCGGGCCCACGAGAGGCTCATGAATCGGG
>CAMWUK010000233.1 GCA_947177415.1 uncultured Clostridiaceae bacterium | reverse complement strand
CCTTCACATTATATTGATCTAATATACTCAAAATTTCCTCTGTATTTTGGCTTGGTCCATCGTCAAAGGTCAAATAAACTTTCTTTCCCTTGATTTTTGTCTGATCAACTTCTTCTTCCTTTTGGGGAACTGGCGTTTCTTTTATATCTAAAGAACTACCACTCACTGTTTCTTTAGGCTTCTCATGTATTCCATGATTGTTCTCCTCATGTTTATTAACTGTTGTCTGTGAATTCTGTTCTTCAATAGTATCTGTTCTTTGTTTCATTCTTGTTGTCATCATAAAAAATGTGATACAGCAAATCAATGGTATTAATATAATCACTGATACAATAATAATCTTTGTTCTTTTCAATTGTTGTATTCTTTTTTTTCTACTCTCATATAAATGCTTTCTTACAGCCGTCCTCTTATTGTTCATATAATCATCCTTTCATAAACTTATGTTTTTTATAGTAAACCACTATCTCATCTTTTGTCGCTATCTTATCCTTTTTTTCTTGGAATATTGAAATATCATCTGAACATATTAGAATATCTGTGTAGGTATTATACTATAAAAAAAGAATAAAATTCAATAATAACACCCCAAAAGACATTATTTGTATTTTTTTGGTCATTTTGTTATTATTTACAGTTATATTATAACAGTATTCGACCAAAAACAAGACAAAAATGTCGTTTCAGGTAATAGCTATTGAAATAGAAAAAAAGCAAATTATAATTATTACTAAATACTTGTTTAGATCCAAAAAAGTTACATAATAAATTAAAAAAATGTAACTTTTTTTGTATCTGGTGTGTCTAATTAACGAAAGGAGGATTGGGAAGAGTGGAAAAAGATGATATGGACGAAAAGATTACCTTTTTTATGAACCGTTATGGGGATAGCGTGTTCCGAATGTGTTATGCATACCTGAAAGATTATCAGTTAGCTGAGGATGTAGCACAAGAGACTTTTATCCGGGTATATCAGCATTATGGTGAATTTCGTAACCAGTCATCAATTAAAACATGGATTATCCAGATTGCCATTAACTTGTGTAAAAATCAAATGAGGACACATTGGTGGAAAATCCAGTTTTATCAAAGAATTATGGAAATGGAAGAAGAAGCAGCAGAGGAATGTTATGATTCTATTTTGAATCAGCAAATAATTTTTGAGGAAATTAGTAAGCTGCCTGTTAAATATAGAGAGGTAATACTTCTTTATTATTATCAAGGTTTGAAGATTTCCGAGATATCAAAGATATTGAATAAAACAGATTCCGCAATTAAATCAAGACTTACAAGGGCAAGAGAAAAATTAAAACCAAAGTTAAAACAGGTGTTGTGGAATGAATGAACGGAAGGAAAGAGGAATTGGAAATGGATAATGTTAATTTGAATGATTATAAAAAGTCTATGTTTATATATGGGAAGACAGAAGAAGAGTTGATAAAACAACTAAAAGAATATGAGGAATGTGCATCTGATGGGGATAAAAAAGCTACAATTAAATTAAGATATTGTGCAATTGATAAAGATTGGATTTATATTGATTTTGAATATGCTAAAGATTTTGATGAGATGAATTTCTGGCATTATCAGAATTTGCTTTTATGGCTGGCAGAAGGAGAATCTAAGAGTTTTTGTTTTGCATATAAAGAATTTAAAACATACGAAGATGCATTTTATTCACATGCCAATATAGAAGATGAAATGGGAGCTTCTGTAACAGGAATCTATAAAGGAGCAGAATTTCTCTATGAGGTGCCGGGATTTTATATTGATTGGTGGAGTGATGAAGGCGATTGTAACTTGGATTCTAACACATTATACCGCTATAGGAAAATTGATGAGAGTTTATTAGAGAATATACAAGAATCTAAATGGAATGAGATAGAAATTGTAGTAAGTGATTAATAGAAAAGAAGAATGTCTGTGCCACATTATATTAATAATAAGGAGATAAGAATTATGAAGAAGAATATAAAAGGATTTTTTGTGTGGATGCTTATGTTTGTTATGGTGATAAGTGGAACAACTGTAGTAAATAAAATAGCACCACAAAAAGCAGAAGCGGCTACGACAAAGTGTTATGATTTTTATGAAGATGGAGATTATCATTTTTCAACAAAGAAAAGAGTTAAAATTGGCAAATATTATTATAGGGTTAATGAATTTGGAGAATTGCAAAGAAGTAAATCAAAAAATAAGAATTTTAAGACGATAATATCAGACGATGATAACGACATGGAGTGTTATAACAACGTAGACTTTTTGGTTACCGAAAAACAGATATATTATACACAATTTACATCACGAGAAGTGAAAGGTGAACAAAAAGTACAAACTATCATTTGTAGTTGCAATCTGAATGGAAAATCAAAGAAAAAAATTTTGATGGCCAATGAAGATTTTGAACTTAGCACTATATATAATAATAAAATATATGTGTCTAGATATTCTCAAGTAGGGACTTGTATGACTTGGTCTATTTCCCTAAAGGGGGAAGCCAAGTTAAAGAAAGTTAAGAAAAGACTTTTCTTGTTTAATCAGCGTTATGGACAATATATTTTAGGTACAGAATGGTTTCCTCAAGATGAAAGTGGTTATGGGGCATGTATTTATGATGTAAAGAAAAATAAGAAGATATCTCTTGGCATTGGAAGGGCATGTTTGATTGGGGAAAAGATATATTATGCCAGCTATGATGCGAATAAACAATGTTATTATATAAAAAAATGTAATCCAGATGGGAGCAAAAAAGAAGTTATAGCTAAATTAGATAGTACAATTTATTATGTTACAAAGGTAACAAAAACATACTGTGAAGGCTATAGTACAGTTGAAGGTAGTCTAAACAAAGTTAAAATAACGTATTAAACACTACTTATATATGATGAAGCCGTCAAAGGCGGTATGTAATTTTATTAAGAACAGGAGAAAATGACAATGAAATTAAAAAATATTATAAAATTTTATCTTATTTGTATTATGTTAGCAGGTATATGCTTTGGAAAGGAGCAGATTGCGAAGGCTGCTGATACAGCTTATGTGGAATTAAAATCTGATACAGAATATTCCCAATATGATGTAACAGGAGATGGGAAGGCAGATAAAGTTGTAATAAAGAGGGTAAAGAATAAGGAGAATGACCCAAAACTAATATATAACTATATAACATTAAAGGTATTTATTAATGACCAAATTGCACTAGAAAGAAAAGAACCATATGATCCTTATTGGGATGTGAATTTAATTAGATTAAAAAATGGAAAAATATTTTTTGAAATTAGAAATTGTTATGATAATGATTGTGTTAATACCCATAGACTTTATGCTTATAACAATGGGA
>CAMWUK010000232.1 GCA_947177415.1 uncultured Clostridiaceae bacterium | reverse complement strand
AGGCGAATTATTATGGGCTTAAACGTAACTGTTCATGGTTCTGAACAGTTACAAACGGAGTAGTTATACAGAATTTAGCGAGGAGAGAAATTAGACATGGAAAAAGAAACGAATAATGTAGTGCAGGAAGAAAAAAGGAAAAAAATAGTGGGAGTGGAAGGGAAACCTTTAAAGCAGAAACAAGCACATCCATACGAAGAATATCTATGGAAGGGAGGAATTATTTTTCTTATTGTCGCCGCTTGTATTATTTTTGCTGTGGTAGTTGTACGGATTGAAGCAGTCTTGGACGAACTTCATGATTTAATTGACATTTTTGAACCGATTCTTTGTGGTTTGGTTTTTGCCTATCTTTTGAATCCTATTATGAACCGTCTCGAAAAAATATTTACCTCATTTTTTGAAAAGAAAGTGAAGGACAAAGATAAATTACATAATATAGTGAGAGCACTTAGTATATTTGTGACTTTACTTTTTGCTTTATTTGTTATTGCAATTTTATTATATATGATTTTGCCGGAATTGTTTGATACAATTAGCAATGTGGTGAAGGATTTACCAGGGCAATTTAATAAATTTACAAACTGGGTAACAAATCTTTCTATTAATGAACGAATGGACGGAATATTAGCAGAAAGTCTCTCTTCCATTGGAAGTTACGTGGAAGACTGGGCAAAATCAAACCTTCTTACAAAGATGGATTCGGTATTTTCTACCGTTACAGTAGGGGTGGTAGGACTTCTTAATATTATAGAAGATATTTTTATTGGTATAATTGTGTCTGTATATGTATTGGCAAATAAAGAACGTTTTATTGGTCAGGGAAAGAAAATTATATATGCTTTATTTCAAACCAAAACAGCAAATACAACTTTAGAAATCCTTCGGGATAGTAATCAGATTTTTACTGGATTTCTTACTGGAAAAGTAATTGATTCTTTTATTATTGGTGTAATTTGTTTTATATGTCTGTCTATTTTACGGATGCCATATACTTTGCTGGTTAGTGTTATTGTAGGAATTACAAATATTGTACCTTTTTTTGGACCATATATTGGAGGGGCGATCAGTGTTGTACTTATTTTATTGTCTGATCCTAAAGCTGGTATTGTATTCGTTATTTTTATTATTATTTTGCAACAAGTTGATGGAAATTTAATTGGTCCAAAGATTCTTGGGGAATCTACAGGATTGTCTGCATTTTGGGTAATCTTTTCTATTTTAGTGGGTTCTGGATTATTTGGATTTATAGGAATGATATTTGGAGTTCCTACCTTTGCTGTTATTTACCATTTAACGAAAAAATTTGTAGAAAAACGGTTAGAGAAAAAGAAATTACCAGTGAATACGGAAGATTATAACGAATTACATTATATACAAAATACAAAGGTTATTTTAAAAGAAAAGAAAAATGATGAATAAAGTTTCAAAGTAACTGTTCATAGTTCAATGTCATTTAGTTAACAGATACACCTTATGAATACTTCGAATGATGCACATATCTTACGAAAACACGCTTTCGCTCGGTCTCAACCGTAGCAGTACATAAGGTGCTAAAATACAGCACCTAAGTACTGACGGTCTCGAAACGGTTTTCTATAGATGATGTGTATCATTCGAAGATGAAATATTATGTATTGATGTTAACTAAATGACATTGGTTCATAGTTCTAAACAGTTACGTTTTAAGGATAAAGAGAGAAAAGGGGAAAATAAATATGTATCGTATTATTTTAGCATCAAATTCACCAAGGCGGCAGGAAATATTAGAGCAGGCAGGAATGAGTTTTCAGGTTATTCCCAGTAATTGTGAAGAGATTACATCTACAACAGAGCCAGAGAGTGTTGTAAAAGAGTTAGCACTTTTAAAGGCAACTAATATTGCTAATTTATACAAGGATAATACTATTGTAATTGGTGCAGATACGGTAGTAGCAAATATGGGGAATATACTGGGGAAACCGGCAGACGAGCTGGAAGCTGTAAATATGCTTATGAATTTGCAGGGACATAGTCATAATGTATATACTGGAGTTGCTATTGTAATTAAAGAAACTAATGGAAATACTCAAACATTGTGTTTCTCCGAAAATACAAAAGTACGAATTGCGGATATGACAAAAGAACAGGTGATGAACTATGTTTTGACAGGTGAGCCAATGGACAAAGCTGGAGCTTATGGAATACAAGGAAGATTTGCAAAATATATATGTGGAATTGAGGGGGATTATTATAATGTAGTAGGATTCCCAGTTTGCAGATTCCGGCTGGAAATGAAAAAATTAGGTTTTGAAATCTAACAGAATTGTTAAAAAAGATGAAAATGGTGGTTATTCATCCTATTTTGGTAGTCGTCTGTCTGATTTTCTACTTTTTTAATTTGTATGTGCTATAATCTTGTCTGTAAACAAATGGTGCCAAATAAATGTTTGCAGAAGGAGAAAGTATGATATTTTTACAAATTATGATTAGTTTATTGGTACAAATTTTTGCTTTGTTATTTTTAAATTATACAGAGGAAAGAAAGGATACAGCTAAAAGGCTGCAAAAATGGTTTATTGCAGTAATATCCTTTGGATTAACGGTTGTAGTTGTGATAGCAGCAAGAAACTGTTCCGAAAATCTGTTAAATTTTACAAAGACAATGATGTTATATCATATTATCTATTGTGCTGCAGTGGTAGACTATCGAACGAAGATAATCCCTAATATTTTTGTGGCATTTGGAGCGGGATTCCGGATTCTATGTTTTTTTTTCGAAACCAGTTGGTATCAAAATGATTGGAAAAATATTTTGATTCAAGATTTTATGGGATTTCTTATGGGATTTGGTGTTTTGTTTCTGGTATATTTATTTGCAAAGAATGCTATAGGAATGGGAGATATTAAATTATTTGGAGTAATTGGTATTACATGTGGATTCCAACATACATACACAATTCTATTCTTATCTGTTTTATTGGCAGCATGTTATGGCATATTTTTAATCCTTTTCCGAAAACAGAAGAGAGATTGTGAAATGGCATTTGCACCATTTATCTTAATTGGATACATTTCATCTATAATAATTTCTATTCTCTAATATCTGTCCTTCTGTGTATTTTCTTCTGATTCTATTCAGATACATAGAAGGGAAATCGTAATAAACCGGGATTATTCACGCTTAATAGGTCAATCAACGATGATAGCAGCGGTCTGCAATATAGGACGTGAATAATTGAGGATAAATTTCGTAATTTACTTCTAAAATTACAAACTAAATTTGAATCTAAAAAGGGCTGCCAGTTAATGGCAGCCCATCTGTTTATTCGTTACTGTTCACACCTACGGTGCAAACAGTAACGGAATCCAGCCTATTTAAA
>CAMWUK010000231.1 GCA_947177415.1 uncultured Clostridiaceae bacterium | reverse complement strand
CTTGTGTGCATCCTCGTTTACGAAACACCCATGCGAATATATTTATGGTGATGCCTCAGTTTACAAGGCATGGGTGTTTTGTAACTGTTCAGAATCATGAACAGTTGCTGATATTTTTATTCTAGCAGATAGCAGGATAAAAGTCTTAATCTGTTTCTTGTCTGTTTCTTAACTAATTCTTAACCGTTCAAAACCATAAACAGTTAACTAGTGGGTGCTTTGCCACTATAAAAGTAATGAAGAATCCCCCAACTGTACGTCACTACGGTTGGGGGATTCGTTTCTTTGTCAACATGGACTTTTTATCTCTTTGTTGCCTATTAACATTATAGCATATACATTTTTAAATTACAATATACGTTTTCAATAATGTATCTCTAAGGATTTGTTTTGTATTACTTTAATCTTCTTTTTTATCAAAAATTTACTTGAATCCAACTGCATAATATGATATATTGAAGTTAGAAAGAGGCATCTGCTGTAACAGATGCCTAGTGGAGCCCCACTCCAAAGGTGGAGTTTCCCGAATATAGAATTTGTTCTTATAGAACGTAGCCTATCCTGGTGCGATCAGGGTAGGCATTTTTATTTATCCTTGTTATCCTTTTCTCTAGTGAGAAAGGCAAGAAACGTAACAATCAAACTCCCAAAGGTAGCTAACAATGTTAGTATTCCGATGAAAATTGAGATAATCTCAAATGCTGTCATATTACGCACCTCCCTTCCTATGTATCCCGGCGAGCCGGTTTCATTGGCTCGGGAGGCTACCACCCCTGTCGTGGGTTCCGTAATATATTTTAACATATTCTAAAATCATATTCAATGTTGATTATACACTTTGCATGGTAAACGCATAAAAAGGGAGAATCCTATACCTTTTTCAAAAACAATCGTACCACAAATCCATTCTCATTATAGTATTCCATTCCTCCCTGCATCCGCTCCATAAACATATTTGCCAGATACAAACCAAGACCGGAACCTGCTTTACCTTTGGCATTATTGCCCCGGTAAAACTTCTCAATAATGAGCGGGAGTTCTTCTTCCTCCACACCTTTTCCTTCATCTTTTATATGAATAAAAATACCTTCTTCATTTTCATCAAAAGAAACGGTAACTGGTGTATTAGCATATTTCCATGCATTATGAAAGCAATTATCAATTACTTGAGAAAGTCTCAATTTGTCAAGATATACCAAACATTCTGGAAGTTTTCCAATCATTTTAATTTCACCATATATCTGCTGTTCTCGTATCATCTCATAGATGCAGAGAGAACTTTCTTCTATTGGTTCTACTTTCAATACAGTAAGTTCCTCCAAACTGGCATGCAGAAGATTGTCAATTAAATCATTCACCATTTTCGCCTTTGTATTAATTACTGCTATTTTTTTTAATGTGTCCCCATTCCTCTCCTTTACTTCCATAACCTCACAGGTTGCACGAATAGTAGAAATAGGTGTTTTGATATCATGGGACAATTCTGCTACCAGTTCCTTTTTGCTCTGGTTTGCCTGATATTCACTTTCTTTGGCTCGTTTTAATTCTTCCCTCATTAAATCAAAACTTTCCGTAAATGCCCCAAAATAATTATGCTGCCGCATTGGTAATGGAAAATCTAAATTTCCGTTTGCCACTTGATGAGAAAAAATTTGCAAATCCAAAAAAGGACGTATCATCTGCACATAGAAAAATGTAAATAACAAATAGCCTCCTATCAGAAAAACTGCCCATATTATGACAGACTGCATTTTTAGAACCTTCTCCATTTTTTGGTAACTTTTTTCTTTTATATTCCATATTATTTTCCCAATCAACTTATCTTTATTTCGGTAATCCAAGATAAGTGCCTCTTTTTGCAGCCAATTTTGTAATTCCATTTCATAGTTTTTGTCATTTAAAAACAGAATATGGCAGTCATATTCTGTTTCAATATCTTTTATTTTTTCTCCTTGATTTATTGCTGTTTCCACTAAAATTTGTTGTTCATTATAGTAAACCATATCTCTTGTCTTGGTTACATTGTTATGAAAAAGGCAGTCTATTCCCAATAGCAAAAACAACATTCCCATAGTATAGCAAATTATCCAATACCTTACTTTCAATTTTTATCTTCACTCCCATCCCTTAGAATATATCCTGTTCCCCAGATTGTCTGGATTATTTCCGGTTTATTAGGATTTTCCTCTATCTTTTCCCGCAGTTTACGAATATGCACATTCAAAGTGCCATCACTATAAAAGGAATCTCCCCATACTTCCTTAAACAATTGTTCTTTTGTTACAATCGAATTTCGATGTAAAAACAAACATTTTAGCAAGGCAAACTCTTTTGCCTTTAAGGAAATTTCCCTATCCTTTATGACCACACACAATTTCTCCTCTACAAGCCGGATACCTTCCCCTTTCCATTCCTCATTCTTTTCTGCATTATGTTCTACTGTATTCATCCGTTTAAGAATTACCTTTACTTTAGCTAAAAGTACACTAAGGGTATAAGGTTTTTTGATATAATCATCTCCCCCAATATTTAATGCAATTAATATATCATCATCACTTTGTCTTGCACTAATAAACAGAATAGGTGTATTCCATCGCTGCCGTATCTTTTTGCACAAATCAAAGCCGCTTTCTTCCATAAGATTAATATCTAAAAGTAAAATATCTACTTCATGCTCTTCCAAAAAGTCAAGACATTTCTTTGCCGTATCTACATATACACAACTTACTTCAAACATTTCAAAATATTCGCAGGTCATCCTAGCTAAATCTAATTCATCATCTACAATCAAACAATTATAATGCATGCTTTTCCTCCCTAGAGTATTTCATATCTGTTCAGTACCTGAACTGTTACAAATAGTTACAGTATTCCTTCTCTGTTCTAAATAAATTTAGACTTTCTATGATTTATATTTTATCATAGAAAGCCTAAAATGTATGTATTGTTTTTCTTTATTCTATTGTAAATGTTCAGAACTATGAATAGTTACATTTTTCCTAAAAATACAACTATGCTGATATTATTTTAGGCAATTGTGAAACGACATCTCATTAGCAAAAAAATAAAGGGTAATTTGAGTTTCACAATTACCTGAATATACTCTTTAATTACCCTTTTTTGCATATAGTAGTATACTTTTTCTTTAAATAGAAACAACCATTAAAACATATTTTTCCCTAATCGTTCCACCAATTGGTTCATTTCGCTTTTTGATTTCACCTGTCTGCTCTCTTCCATAAATCTATTTCTTTCTTCCTCTGTCATTTTTGAGAAATTTTTCATTGCATCTACATTCATAGCCATTGTAAAACCCAGTCCTTCTGGCATATTATTGGATAGTGAATCATTAATATTCATTATTTTCACCATTCCTTTCTAAGGCACAAACAAGTTGTGAAAAATTTATCAAATTC
>CAMWUK010000230.1 GCA_947177415.1 uncultured Clostridiaceae bacterium | reverse complement strand
ATAAATTTATTTATGCAATTTGTATATCACTTTTGCAGGTTCTGAATAGTTACATTAAATTATTTTTCATCATTTCTCTGGCTTTAAGGGACCATAAAAATAACTTGCAGTTGCCCCGCCATCACATAAAAAGTCTGTTCCAGTAATAAAAGAACCTTTTTCACTCATAAGAAGTTCTGCTACATTTGCTACTTCATCGGCTGTTCCTGATCTGCCTGCAGGACATTTTGCAAACATCGTTTTGTAGAAATCACCACGAGGTCCGTTAAACTCATCAATTGCAAGGGGGGTAACAATAATTCCCGGTGAAATGGAATTTATTCTTGCTCCTTTTTCTCCCCATCTTACCGCCTCATACATTACTCGTTTTTCATTACAACGCTTTGCCATCTGATAGGCATGAAGAGTATCTTTGATATTTTTAGGCTGTAAAATCTCAAGTGACAATAAATCTTCTGTCTCTGTACAGGCAAGCAATTCATCTTCTTCAGAGGATAACTGTGGCATACGATGTCCTGATTGGCTGGAAATTGTAACTCCGACACCACCTTCCTTAATTACTTTTCCCACTTCCTCTAAAAGCACTGCCGTACCATATAAATCTACTTTTAGTATTGTTTCAATTGGTGCTTGTGATGGAGATACTCCTGCTGCATTAATGAGCATGGCAATTTCGCCATATTTTTGTCCAGTCTCAATGAAATTTAAAATAGATAGTCTGTCTGATAAATCCATTTGGACAGGAACAACATCAAAACCTGCATTGTTCATAGTTTCTGCAGTAGATGCTGCATTTTCTAATTTTTTATCACCTACCACTATCTTTTTGCCTGTGCCAATACGTCTTGCAATTGCCATTCCAATCTGTCCAGCACCAGCCCATAGAATTACTTCCTTTTTCATTTTTAAATCCTCCTATCTTATAGTATTTATAGATAACTATTCAGGTAGAAACACGCATTTACTGCGTGTTTACGTAGCAAAAAATGAAAGTTGATTGTTCTAAGCCTTTCGCCGAAGGCGAATTTTCATGGGCTTAGAACGTACCTGTTCATGGTTCTGAACAGGTACACTTATAGTATAAAAAGAAATATCCTTTAAATCAATTTGACTTTTAAGAATAGTCCATTAGTAAAACTTATGTGAATTTTCTTTTTAAGATTTCTGCAAACTGCTGTACTTTTTCAGTATTATATGCCACTTTCCAAAACAGACAATAAGGTTTTGTCATTTGCGTTCCATATCGCATTAGTGGAATTTTTTTTGCAAAGTCCATATTTTGTAAACTGTTCTGATAATCCTCATCTATCATAACTCCCCGGTTACCTGCAACAAGTAGCTTTGCCTCCTCATTGCTCTCCGCAAAAATATAATCATTTCCTAAACCTAATGCATTTTGATAATAATCCTGCTCTGCTTCCTGCTGTTCCTTAGATGCAATCAGGATAATAGGTATTCCGTTCAGCATCTGCGGTTCAAAAAATGTTTTTTTACTCATAAAGTGTTTTTCATGTATCACAACATAGTATCTTGCTTCAAACAACTTAAAATTAATATATTTATCAGAGAATGCCCTTCGTTGGTCGTTTAATACCAAATCAAGCTGGTTGCCATTCAACAAATGATATAGTGTTTCGTGATTTCCATTTTGAATATGTACCTGTGTGTCTGGAAAAATTTCATTGTATTCTAAAACAGCACTTAACAACTCTTTACCTGAATAAGATTTTAAATATCCTAGTTTTAATACATTTTGACTGCCACAGCCTATTCGGATGGTTTCGTTTTTTATCTGTTCAAAATCTTCCAATAGCTGCCCACTTTTTTGATATAAGTATTCCCCAGCCTTTGTTAGATGAAAGCTGCGGTTTTCCCTGACAAGAAGTGTTACCCCTAAATTGTTTTCTAATGTTTTTATTTGTTGTGAAATCGCAGATTGTGAAATAAAACATTCTTCGGCTGCTTCTGTAAAACTTCCCGTCCGTACAACGGCATTAAAGTATTGCAACTGTCTAAGCAGCATATTGAATCACTTCCTTATCCATAAGATATACTTATTTTATCATGAATATTGTTCTTTTTCTATATGAACTCCAACATTGCTTATGATTATGCAAAGAGTAGGTAACAGTTCAGCCGGGGGCTGACCTGTTACGGAACCCTGCAAGCTTCGCATGTAAATTGCCCAATTCCAATCCTGTTTTAGTCTTTTTTACGGTCTGCACAGCGGAGTGTGCAGACCTACCTGAACTGTTACCTTGGCTGTTCTATGTTCTTGGCACATAGCTTGACAGCAAGTGTCAAGCTGAGTGAACAGTAACAAAGAGTAACAATTTGACCATGGTATTAAGCATATAAAAGCATTTTTGAGATTGTTTTTTCTTGTCTCACAAAAAGAATTACGGTATAATGGAATTTAGTAAAATATCAAAGAGATAGAAAAAATCAGTTATGTATGAACTGTTACAAAACACCCATGCCTTGTAAACTGCGGCATCACCGTAAATATATTTGCATGGGTGTTTCGTAAACGAGGATGCACACAAGTGCAAAAACAGCACTTGGTGCTTTACGAACCTTGCAGCAGAGTGCAAGGTTCTACCTAAAAAGGGTGGATATATAGAAAACAAGAGAAAAGGAGACATCTTATGTATAAGAATTATGTTTTTGATTTATATGGAACATTAGTGGATATACGGACCAATGAAGATAAAGCTTATTTGTGGGACAAGATGACAGAGTTATTTGGTTTTTATGGTGCTGTTTATGAGAGAAATACATTAAAAAAGACCTATTTCCAATATTGTAAGGAACTGGAAGAAGAGATGAAAAAAGAAGAGGAATATCCAGAGATTGATTTAGATGTAGTTATTCGAAGATTATTTGCAGACAAAGGAGTAGAAGAAGTGGAGCAATCTACCTTAGATGCTCTGCAAATGTCCATGCGTGTGATTTCTACAAAGTTTATACGTTTATATGATGGTGTGATAGATTTATTAGAGTCTCTTAAGGCAAAAGGGAAGAAGGTTTATTTATTATCCAATGCCCAAAGAGGATTTACCAGACCGGAGTTAGGATATTTAGGAATTGAAAAATATTTTGATGGTATACTTATTTCTTCTGAGGAAGGCTGCAAAAAACCTGGGAATAGTTTTTATCAAAGATTATTGGACAGATATAATTTAAATCCAAAAGAGAGTATTATGATTGGGAATGACTCAGTTTCTGATATTTTAGGAGCTTGTGGTGTAGGAATGGATTCTCTTTATATTCATACAGAAATTTCACCAGAGTGTGTAGAAGATTTAAAGAGTACCTATACAATCATGGATGGTGATTTTACAAAAATAAAGAAAATGATTTTGTAACTGTTCAGAACATACTCGAGGATTTGCTTGACAAATCCGAGTTTTACA
>CAMWUK010000229.1 GCA_947177415.1 uncultured Clostridiaceae bacterium | reverse complement strand
GTTATAAATCGAACTGTAATACAAAAATATAATTTTTCCATTAGCTTTATAGGAACTTTTCCACTGTTATTTTTATTTAAAAGTCTTATATTAAAGTTACAACAAAGAAAAAAATAAGTTTCGTATAATAATTATTTCCCTGAATAGTTGTGTTTTTTCTTTTGTAAAATTGTGTTAAAATAGGAATAGGTACACAAAAAGGAAAAGGAGGACTGAAACTTTATGATAAGAAAAATTATATCCATGATTGTGGCACTTGTTATGACAATTTCCAGTATGTTGGGGCAGATGATACTACCAAACATGACCGCAAGAGCAGCAGCAAACACCTTGATTATTCATTATGGTGGCAGAGAAGACGGAAATTATGAAGGTTGGAATCTATGGGTATGGGAAGATGGAAAAGAAGGAAAACAGATAGATTTCAGAGAAGAAGATTCATTTGGGAAGATAGCTGTTGTTAGTCTCTCAAAGACTGGGAAGGTAGGATTTATTGTCAGAAAAAATGACTGGGAAGCAAAAGATATTGAGACAGACCGCTTTGTAGAAACAAAAGATGGAGTTACGGAAATCTGGGTAACCAGTAATCAGGAAGAATTTACAGATAAAGCTCCAGAGGGAGCCAAAAGTTTTGACTTTGAAGCAGACCAAAAACAACGACAGGATGTTTACAAGAAGAAAGGTGCATTAAAACTGGATATACATTTTTATGGGTTTGATAAGAAATATAAAGATATGGAGGCTTATGTACACCTAGAAGGGGAAGATGGCGGCAGTTACCATGTACAGAAAAAGGACAAATTTGGTGGTGTTTTTCAAGTTGGTCTTTTAAATAAGAAAAAGGCAAAGACTGCTGGAATTGTGCTTACATTGCCAGATGGAAGCAATGATTGTGATAGTGAACGAATAATAGATTTAAGTATGGCAAAGAAAAATAAACTTTCTGTATATATTGTTCAAGGAAATAAAGAAGTATATTATAAGAAATCGAGTGCTGTTAAAAGCCCGGTTATTTCGGAAGCAAAATTTGTATCCGCAAGTGAAATTGAATTCCAAGTTGCAGATACCATGAATACAGCGAAAGAAGATCTGGTAGATAAGATGAAATTGACCGATCAGAATGGAACAGAATATAAATTGTTAAAAGTTTGGTCAAAGAATCCTGGTGTGGAAAAGAAAGCGTCTTTAATTATAGAAGATGAAGTAGATTTTAGCAACAGCTATACCATACACATGGAGGGGCATGTGAGCAGTTCGGTATCCATAAGTCAAGCATTTTCAACAGAGGAATTTGAAGAAGCATTTACTTATACAGGAGATGATTTAGGTGCTGTTTATACACCAGAAAAAACCAGTTTTCGTGTTTGGGCTCCCACAGCTTCTGAAGTATCTCTTAATCTTTATAAGGAAGGCATAGGAGATAAAGTCTGGGAGAGCCTGCCAATGTTGAAAGATGAAAAAGGAACATGGGTACATGAAGCAATAGGTGACTATTTGAATATCTATTATACCTATAGCGTAACAGTTGATGGAATCACACAAGAAGCCGTAGACCCTTATGCCAAAGCCGTTGGAGTAAATGGACAACGGGGAATGGTAATTGATTTGAAAGCAACCAATCCGGAAGGCTTTGATAAAGAGGAAAGACCAAAGTTCAAGAAAGCCACAGATGCAATTATTTATGAATTACATGTGAGAGATTTGTCTTCTGATACAGAATCCGGAATTCAAAATACTGGTAAGTTTTTGGGATTGGCAGAGACAGGAACTGTCAATGGAGACAATGAATCCACAGGATTAGACCACATAAAAGATTTAGGAGTTACACATGTTCATCTTTTACCATCCTTTGATTATGCTTCTGTAGATGAGAGTAAGTCGGATAGTGGACAGTTTAACTGGGGGTATGATCCACAAAATTACAATGTACCAGAAGGTTCTTACTCCACCAATGCAACAGATGGAAATGTAAGGGTAAAAGAATACAAGGAAATGGTGCAGAAACTCCATGAAAATGGTATTCGTGTAATTATGGATGTGGTTTATAACCATACATACAATATTGAAGATTCTAATTTTCAAAAGATTGTACCAGATTATTATTACCGAAAAGATGGTGAGAATTACTCCAATGGTTCCGGCTGTGGAAATGAGACAGCATCTGAACGCTCTATGATGCGTAAATTTATGGTAGATTCTGTGGTATATTGGGCAACCGAATATCATGTAGATGGATTTCGCTTTGACTTGATGGGGGTGCATGATATCGATACCATGAATGAAATAAGAATGGCATTAGATGAGATTGACCCAAGCATTTTGGTTTATGGAGAAGGATGGACGGGAGGAGATTCTGTATATGAGGAATCCGCTCGTGCTACAAAGGCAAATATAGCAAAATTAGATGGGATAGCTGCCTTTAGTGATGATTTTCGTGATGGTTTAAAGGGAAATGTCTTTGATGAAAAAGATAAGGGATTTGTTACTGGAAATAATGCCTATATGGAAGATGTAAAATTAGGAATCGTTGCAGCAACAGAGCATAGTCAGATAGATACAGAAAAGTTGACAAAATCTGAAAAGTCATGGGCTTTGTCACCAAGCCAGTGTATTAATTATGTATCTTGCCACGATAATTTAACCTTATGGGATAAAATTGCGACCTCCAATCCGGGTAATTCCCAAAAGAAGAGAATCGCTATGAACAAACTTGCTGCGTCCATGGTGCTTACGGCACAAGGAATTCCATTTTTTCAGGCAGGGGAGGAGCTGCTTAGAAGTAAACCTGCTGCCAGTGGAGAAGGTTTTGACGCAAATAGTTATCGTTCGCCAGACAGTATTAATAGCATAAAATGGAGTACAAAGACTGCCAATAAGGATGTTTATGAATATTACAAAGGTTTGATTGCATTTCGTAAGGCACATGGTGCTTTGCGAATGACAAAGACACAAGATATTCAAGATAATTTGGTTTTCCTAAAAAATTTAAAAGGAAACGCAATAGGATATACCATTACAGGAAGTCCGAATGGCGAAAAGGCAAAGGAAATTATGGTAGTACATAATGGAAATAACAAGAACATAGATGTACAACTTCCAGATACCGATGTTTGGAAAGTATATATCAATGGAGAAAAGGCTGGAACAGAAGTATTAGCAGAAGTAAAGGATACCATTACAGTAGATGCTATTTCTACTATTGTTCTAGTAAAAGAAGAAAATGGAAAAGCACTACAAGGCAATAGTCATATAGCAATATGGGTAATGTGTGGTGTGATAGCTGTAATTTTTATAGCCTTTGCGGTTATGGGATGGAAGAGAAAAAACAAAAAAAATAAATAAATAGAAAAAGATACTGTTGTTCTGTGGATTATTATAGAGACAGTGTAACTGTTCAGAACCATGAACAGTTACGTTTAAGCCCATAATAATTCGCCTTCG
>CAMWUK010000228.1 GCA_947177415.1 uncultured Clostridiaceae bacterium | reverse complement strand
GCCCATGAAAATTCGCCTTCGGCGAAGGGCTTAGAACAATCAAAATTTACATTTTTCTACGAAACACGCAATAAATGCGTGTTTCTACTTGAATAGTTACGAAAACACTAAAATGTTAAATCAGACTTTCTTGCTAACAGCTTTGCACCATTTACTATCACTGCAATTCCACTGGCAAGACCAAATAAGATAATCAAAATACCAAAAATCAAATTTCCAATTCCTACAGACTTCATTGTACGATATACTTTTTCTTCCATATTGCTACTCCTCTCTCTAATCCGCCATTATTCACATCCTATATTGCAGAACACTACTTTCGCATCTAATTATTTTGTAACTGTTCAGAACCATGAACAGTTACGTTCTAAGCCCATGAAAATTCGCCTTCGGCAAAGGGCTTAGAACAATCAAAATTTACCCTGAAAGTCCTGACAAACGGCTATATTTCGTGCAAGCTTGCTTGCAAAGAAATATAGACATTTGGCTGGCTAAACTGTATGAGTATGTAGGGCGATAGCCCGGAATACGAATACAGTTGGTGATTGCGGGAGTGCGTAGCACATAGCAATCAACTTTCATTTTTTGCTACGTAAACACGCAGTAAATGCGTGTTTCTACCTGAATAGTTACTTATTTTTTACTCCATATTGCTCATAGTAAGTATCAATTGCCGCTTTAATGGTATCATCAATGATAACTTTTCCATTACATTCTTTATTATATAAACACTCAATCACATCTGCCATAGAAACAATTGCATTGGCAGGAAAGCCGTATTTTTCTTTAATCTCCTCTAATGCACTCTTTTCGCCTTTTCCTTTTTCCATACGGTTTAAAGAAACCATTAATCCCAGAATAGTCACATCTCCTTGTGCCTGAATAATTGGAAAGGTTTCCTCAATTGATTTTCCAGAGGTTGTTACATCCTCAATAATGACAACACGATCACCGTCTTTGATTGGACTTCCTAAGAGGATACCAGTATCTCCATGATCTTTTGCTTCTTTTCTATTAGAACAATATCTGATTTCTTTTCCATATAATCTGTGAAATGCCATAGTTGTTGCAACACTAAGCGGAATTCCTTTATATGCCGGTCCAAACAATACATCAAAATCTGTTCCATAATTATCATGAATTGCCTTGGCATAATACTCACCAAGTTTCTCTAACTGGGAACCTGTTACATAAAGCCCTGCATTCATAAAAAATGGAGATTTTCTTCCACTTTTTAATGTAAATTCTCCAAACTTCAATACACCACAATCTACCATAAATTCAATAAATTCTTTCTTATATTGTTCCATTTTATCTTAAATCCTCCTGTTTTCAAGGTCTTTGCCCATTATTTTTTGATTCTCTTTATTACATGAATTTTTTATCTGTTTTTGTTTTTCCTTAGTCTACCATAAAAACCTGAATTTTTCAACGGATTTCAAAATTCTTATTTTTGCAGTTTCACCAAACAGTCCTTTCCACAAAAGGCTACTCCGTATCGGTATACCGTTTCATAATCATCATCATGAAGCTCTCTTGCATAGCCCTTCTCTTCAATCTGCTGCAATGCTTCATCTGCTTTTTTATCTAGCTGTTTCAATTTATCTGCTACTTTAAATTCCAATACAAATGCCGGTTTTCTTCTGGTTACTGGTTTAATAAACAAATCACTTCGCCCTGTTCCGCCTTCCCGGTTGGATTTGACCACATAGCCTTTCATGCCAGACAGAATCCCTGCCAGGAATCCATGATAAAAGCTTTCATAAGCATCATTAAAACTAATGGTTTCCAGCAGCATATCTATAATCTCTTCCTCCATGGTCTCTATGTCCAGATTTATTAGTGCTGTAAATAGTCTGGAACGGTCACGGGCTTTTACCTTCTCCTCGAACCAGCCAAGGATTTTGGTACGGAAGATATATTTTACTTCCCTGTTTGGTATTTTTAATTCAAGATACTGGTTATCGCTGGAATCCATTCGTTTCCCTACTTTACGGAAATATCCTGTAAAAAACATAAAGTTCCACAGATTATCCATGCTTTTATATACTTCATCATAGGTGATATCTTCATGAATGGGCTTTTCAATGGTCTTATCATCAATCAAATCTTCAATTTCCCTCTTAGTGTCCTCGTCTGCCATTTCAATGAGTTTACGCACAATACTGTTGGAGCTGGTGTTCGCCCAATAGGCTTCCGGAAAACGGTTGGGATTCTCCCGTAAATCGTCCATAAGCTGTATAACACTCCACGGGTTATATACATTGGCATTTCCAAACAAATATCCATTATACCATTCCTTAAAGGTGTCATACTTCTTTGGCATGCCATAATCCTCGCAGATTTTCTTCACTTCCTCATTAGTAAAACCAAAGTACTCATCGTATTTTTCATTTAAAATAGAAATAATTTTTAAATTATTCATTCCAGTAAAAATAGATTCCTTGGAAATCCGAAGACATCCGGTAATGACAGCAAACTCCAGACTGCTGTTAGTCTTAAGGGAAGATTCAAAGAGGGAACGAATAAAAGCAACCATTTCTGAATAGAATCCACACATATAAGCATTTTCCAGAGGGACATCATATTCATCAATGAGAATAATGGTTTTCTTCCCATAATATTTCTCCAGACATTGGGATAAAAACTGCAGAGCCTTATAATATTCTGCTTTTGGTGCCTCATGTTCCATAATTCTTCTATATTTTTTTTGATTAGATTCTGATAATACATCCCCTTTCAGAACATATTCATGACGTTCATATTCCTGTGCAATTTCATCTATGATACATTCAAATGCCAATTCATAATCCATTTGTTTTCCGGACTTCAAAGACAGATTAATAACCGGATATTTCCCCATATGGGAAAGATAGCTTTCTCCTGTCTCCATAATTTGCAATCCTTGAAACAGATAGGAATTATCCTGTTTCACTCCATCATAATTTGTTGCAAATTCAAAGAAATATTGGATCATACTCATGTTCAATGTCTTACCAAAACGACGGGGACGGGTAATGAGATTCACATCTCCCTTTTTATCTAAAAGTTCTTTTATCAGTAATGTTTTATCTATAAAATAATATCCTCGTGTAACCAGTTTTTCAAAGTTATCAATTCCTATAGGTAGTGGTTTAAATTTCATTCCCTTTCCCTCTCTTTGTCGTAATTATTCTATACCTTGTATTTGTTTTTCCATTCATAAAATTCCTTTAATTCTTTTTTACGTTCTTCTGGTAATTGTGTTTTCTTCACTCCTTGTATCGCACCTTCTAATGCCATTAACCTATGAATACATGCAGAAGCATCCATTTCCTGAATCTTTAACCATGCCTGCTCTGCTCCTAATGCTTTTAATTCTTCGTATGATGTAATGCCAACTTGTTCTAGTTGTTCCTCTACTACCTTTCCAATATTAGGCAGATTACTTAGTTCTCCCATATCTTGTAAATTCTCCCTTTCTTTATAAAAGTAATAAACAATAGATAATTATGTATTTGAAAAATCTTTATCAACTCAAATAAAAATGTAAAGTCTAAAAACTTTATAGTTTATTGTGTTTTACAATTTTTATTTCAAATTAGTTATATACTATTTGTATATTTAACTATATTTAATACATTTTTAATAAGTTATTATA
>CAMWUK010000227.1 GCA_947177415.1 uncultured Clostridiaceae bacterium | reverse complement strand
CTTGTTCTTACGTACTTTGCAGCAAGTGCAAAGTACTACCTGTGAACAGTAACCATCAAATAACTTATGTAAATATCCATTTACCAAGTTGTTGTTTTTTGTGAGATATCATGCTACTATAATAGCATATGACTATGCATGAAAGAAAAGAGGAATTTTTATGAAAATAAAGATATGTGGCTTAACCACCCCCAAAGAAGCAGTTTATCTGAATGAAAATCAAGTAGACTTTGCAGGATTTGTTTTATTTTTTCCAAAAAGCAAAAGAAACATTACGATAGATCAGGCAAAAAAAATTTTTATGCACCTTTCTTCTTCTATAAAAAAAGTGGCAGTTGTAGTTTCTCCTACCCTTAATCAGGCAAAAGAAATTGAAACTGCCGGTTTTGACTATATTCAAATTCATGGTGTCCTGCCCAAAGAACTGCTTACGAATTTACGTATTCCAATTTTAAAAGCCTTTAATATAGATGATATGGAGCATTATGCTGACTATGTAAACCATCCATCCATTGCTGGATTTGTTTTTGATGCAAAAGAACCAGGAAGCGGTAAAACTTTCGACTGGAATCTTCTTCGCAGTCTACCAAAAAATGATAAACTAATGTTTCTTGCCGGCGGACTCCATGCAAACAATGTAACTGCTGCCATAGAAGCTGTTTCTCCAGATGTGGTAGATGTTTCTTCCGGTGTAGAATTGGGTGAAGGTATTGGAAAAGATCCAAATAAAATCAATGCATTTGTGAAAGCAGTAAGACAATGAGCCTAATTCCTTTTCTTTACTTTATGCCAGTTCCACCTTATATCCCAGTTTTTCCAGCAACTCCATATCCGTTTCCACCGTTATTCCTGCTGTTGTAAGCATATCACCGGAAATTGCTGCATTGGCACCACTTTTAAAACACTGCTTCCCCTTATCGCCTACAATTCCTCTTCCCCCAGCCAGACGGATATCTCCATCAGGAATTATGAATCGAAAAACAGCTACCGTCCTGCAAAGTTCTTCATTGGATACAACCAAGTTCTTCTCATAAGGAGTTCCCGGGATTGGATTTAATAAATTTACAGGAATGGATTTTACGCCTAATTCTCTTGCAGTCAATACCATATCTACCCTGTCCTCCATGGTTTCTCCGAGTCCTATAATTCCACCAGAGCATACGGACAATCCTGCCCGTTTTGCAGCTTTCAGGGTTTCTATTTTTTCTTCATAAGTATGGGTGGTACAAACTTTGGGAAAATATCTTCTGGAAGTTTCCAAATTGCAATGTACCCTTGATGCACCTGCCTCTTTTATTCCCCGAAACTGCTCTTCTCCCAGCAATCCAAAGGATACACAGACTTCTATCCCTGTTTTCCTTCTAATTTCTCTTATACTTTCGCAGACCTTCGTTACTTCCTCATCCAATAATTTTCTGCCTGAGGTTACGATAGAATAACGAAGTACACCTCTCTCTTTATTGTGTATGGCACCTTGTAACATCTCTTCCGTGGAAAGCAATGGATAACTTTGTTCTAAATTTGTATGATAATGGGCACTTTGGGCACAGTATTTACAATCCTCTGAACATTTTCCGCACTTTCCATTTACAATTGTACACATATCAAAACGATTTCCACAAAAATGTTTTCTCAACTCATCTGCTGCTTCTTGCAGTTCCCCAAGAGGTTCTTTAAATAATTCCATAGCTTCTTTTTGATTGATTTGATACCCAGCTAATATTTTCTCATTTAATTCTGATACAATACTCATAGCAAATCTCCCTTTTCGTTCATTGTGGTGCCTCCCTTGCGAGACTTATAGGTTTACTACAAGATAGTATAACACTCTAAATTCCCAATTGTCAATTGTATCATTTTCAATCTTTACAATATATACTCCTATTTTGCTTTTTCACTATATTTCACATTCAGCAAGGTATTTAAAACGAAATCCCCTAATATTATTTCTTTCAATAGTTTCCTTGAACAGCTCGGAACAAATAAACACATTATTTTCTAAATGTCTAGCTATAAACAAATTTACATCCCCAATTACTCCATCTTTAAAATATAGTTTATCAAAAAATTGAATGCAATCTTTATCCCCTTTATATACTTTATATTTTGATGTCTCCATATTTATACAGTCTATAATTGTAATTGGATTAGCAATCACTAAATTTCCATCCTTACAAATTAAGTCTAAATATTCTACATCTTCTTTTGCTAATAAGTCAAAAATCTCTTTTGTTTTTTTATTGATAACAAAAAATGCATTACTAAATATAAATACATCTGAATCATCTATACTACCCTCTTTGACATATAATTCTAATGTTGAATCCCACTTATCTGCATTACTTTCTCCATATCCAAAACTATAATTCATCAGTTTGTCACATTCTTTTTCCTCACAACTTACTCCTGGGTTTTCCTTTGCAATATGTATTTCCCAAAATCTCATTTTTCTTCCATTACCTCTTTTATTTCTATTGCAATCCTCTTTTCTCTTTTCCTTGATTTCTTCTGCAATCTCTTTAGGTCTTGAATCATCTTTTTCCGTTTTATGTTCAAATTTATCTTCCATACATTTATTTACTTTTTCGGATTCTTTCATTTCATAAAAACCCTTTTCTATCATCTCTTCTTTAATTTCTTCTGCAATCTCTCTAGGTCTTGAATCATCATATTCACTTGTGTGATGAAATATATACTCCATACATTTATTTACTTTTTCATATTCCTCCATTTCATAAAAAACTTCCATCATACATGATTTAATTTCCAATTTTTCATAAATATTCTCTTCTTCCTCAAAAGCTTTTTCAAGCAATTCTAATCCCTCTTCATATTTTCCTTTATCTAAATAAAATAATGCCTTGTTAAACTTGTTATTCATTTTAATTTTCTCCTTTATTTTTTCTTCATATTTGTTGTATACCTAAGTGCAAGTATCGCCATCAATAATCCATTCCTTCTACGTCCATGTTACAACTTCATAATCTCCAATTTTTTTACCTCATATTTTTTCTTTTTTCCATCGAATAATACAACAATATCTGGAATAAAATTATTACCATACATTTCTTGGATAAATTCTTTCAGATAACAAATATATTTTTGTATTTCTACATACTGCCATGCTATACTTTTTGCATAATCATCATTTTTGTATTTTTCATTTCTGATTTTAAACCGCTTTAGAGATTACTCTATATATTCTGTTATTTCGCTAAAAAACTGAATTTCACTAATTTGTGTAATACCAGATATCTGTTCATCCCACACATCATTTCCTAAAATCTATGTAATCACCTTTTGTATACATTTCTAATTACATTTCAACCTGACATATAGTAAAACCTAATATTTTCCTTAAGTGATTTAAAAGTTTTAATATAACATTATCATCCATACCTGTTACACGTCCTTTTATACCACCATATACTTCAACAAAAAGTATCATATCATCACCAAATGCAACATACTGTTTAAAATCACTTATCCATGATAATTCTCTGCTATTGGTTCATAAATCATCTCATCATCTGTTTCGTATATTTCAAATTTATATTTTGGATTGAATACAAGAGAATATTGCCCTCCCATATCTTGCATTAAAAAATTTATGAAACCATTTTTTGCAGTATCAATCTCTTCAATTC
>CAMWUK010000226.1 GCA_947177415.1 uncultured Clostridiaceae bacterium | reverse complement strand
GCGTAGCCGGAATGGGAATGGCAGGAAAATCACTGGCGAAAGATGGAAAAGCCCTAAAAGCGGTCAGCCAGGGTAATGTGAATGTAAAACCAGCGGCAGTGAGTAATTCGACAGCAAGCGGTGTAGGGGAATTGTATCCTTTATACCGTAAAAAAAAGAATGTTGGTGTATTTTCAAAGCTAAAAGAACCAATGACAATGGAAAATGTCAAGATGGTCTGTCAAGATGGAGGAATTGACTATTCTGGAATAAAGATAAAAATAGTTGATGATCCGGAATTGCTTAGAGGGGATTTTTTGGGATATACTCACCCAGAAGGTGATATTGTAGAATTATATCCAAATGCATTTATAAATAAAGAGACATTAGTTAAAACATTGGGGCATGAAAGAATACATGTAATGCAAATTGAGTTGTATGGAGCACCTCAGGATACTGCAACAGGTATATTGTTTGAAGATGCAGCAAGGGATTCTGAAAATGTTTGGTGGGAATGCTATAAGAAATTAAATGGAGGAGATTAAATGTTTCATGATTGGTTAAGGATGTTAGCAAAATTAGTAACAAATGATGATTCAACTAAAAGTGCTATTTGCCCAGAGTGTGGGGAAAGAAGCATCAAATTTGTATATGTTGGAGACAGAAAGTCTTCTATTGGTTGTTTACCTGCTTGGTGTGAGTCTTGTAATAAAGGGATTATAATCAGCAGAGTTGGGATACCTCAAGGAGTTAGGATGATAGATTTTAAAGATTTAGAAAGCATAAAAAAAGAGATACCTAATTTTATACATGTTGCACCTGATTCAAAGAAAAACAGATAAACACAGAAACCATTACCTACACATGGGAAAACGGACTGTACTACATGTGTGCAAGGTACTACAATGTGGCAATCAAAAGATTTATTAACCGATATATTGTAGA
This sequence comes from uncultured Clostridiaceae bacterium, assembly GCA_947177415.1. Taxonomy (GTDB): domain Bacteria; phylum Bacillota; class Clostridia; order Lachnospirales; family Lachnospiraceae; genus CAG-411. The sequence goes on along the minus strand of CAMWUK010000226.1, from coordinate 2,842 downwards.
CGGAAGCATAGAAAACAGCTAGAGCCTGAACAAACATTCCTACGTACAGGGTAACCCAATCCGCCTGACAGACCCATTCGGACTATGCCCGGATATCAGCCTGACCAGAATCGGACATGCAGCATTAGACCTTCTTGGAATCATACCGGGGTTTGATGGCTGTGACGGAATCAATGCAGTATGGTACTTAATCGAAGGAGACTATGCCAACGCAGCCACCAGTGCAGTAGCCGCATTCCCACTATTAGGAAGCCTGATAGGAAGCGGAATCAAGTGGGGAGCCAAAGGAGTAGCTAATGCGGAGAAGATAGCAGACGGAATCAAGACAGGAAGCAGAATCATAGGAAACGCAGGAGCCTTAATCCAGTCGGGCGGCCAGACATTAGAATCTGTTGGAAACCTGTATGACAGCTATGTAAAAGACGGAGAGGTTATAAGCTGGAAGAATGCAACCGACCTAATCACTCTGGGACTAAGCGTAGCCGGAATGGGAATGGCAGGAAAGTCACTGGCAAAAGATGGAAAAGCCCTGAAAGCAGTGAGTCAGGGCAATGTGAATGTAAAACCAGCGGCAGTGAGTAATTCGACAGCAAGCGGTGGTCGGTTTAAGATGGACTTGCAGATGTTTGCTAGTAGTAATGGTTCTCAAAATAAGAAAGTATTAGGAGGAAAGTTTAAAGATGTAGATGCAACTAGAGGAGTTGATGAAGTTGGGCATCATTTTCCACAAAATAAATTTATTGAGCAGAAATTACATATGTCAAGAGATGAAGGACCAGCCTTATTAATGAGTAAGGGAGATCATAAATTGACGAGGACATATTGTGGAAGAGGACGAAGAACTATGATTGTTGATGAAGGGTTAAGTGCAAGAGAAAGGATGGTATTGGATATAATAAATATAAGAGAAAACTTTGGAACAAAATATAATCAAGGAATGTTGGAAGCTATCCGTTATGCTAAAACATTACCACAGTTTGCAAAAAAAAGTTGATTATACAAAGTTAATGAGAAATTTAATGTTCTGTAAAAATGTATAATTAAAGTAACAGTTTAGGTAGTTTCATTGTTTCATACATTTGGACAATATAAATTGAGTTGTGATTGGTCAGATGTTTATTTCCATTACTCTTTCATATGAATTGTGTAGTAAATATATAAACTGCTTGGACTGTTACTAATTAAGTAAGTCAATAAGAACTGTATCTGAAAAGGATATATAATTAAAATTAATTATGTTTGCCGAATTAGGGCATTGTATTTAGTAATTGGATTGGGTGGAAGTGATAACTTATTAAACTTTTTAGCTAAAATGAGTTTGTCATGACATAGAAATGTTTAGAATTTTAGTAGGATTTCAGAGAAAAAAAGTAGTTAATAATAGAGAAGTTATAGTAGTTGATTAAATTAATCTACAATATTTAAATAGAATATATAGAAAGGAAAAGGTATTTTGAATTGATTTGGTAAATTCATTATATCATCTAAGAAAATGAAATTATTTGAAATGTATAAAGAGATAAAATTTGAGATTCCAAAAGAGGATTGTATTTTAATAGACTATGAATTATTTTTTGATGAGCAATTAGGAAAATATAATCATTTTTGTATTGATAATGTTATAGATCTGCTCGATTTGAAATCTATAACAGATAAAATGGTTTTAGATGGTGCAAAAATATATGTATGTGCATATAGTTATGAATCTACAGATTTGAATGGTTTGAAATATATTTATGCAGATTCTTTATGGATAGAAACTCAAAGAAGTATTGGGGAAATAGAGAGTTTATTTGAGCAGAAAAGATCAATTGAGCCAAGTGCTATAATGAAGTTAAGTGAAAATGAAGAATTTGAACAAGAAAAAATATATCTGTTTAGTGAAAAGAATTATATTGTTAATTTTAAGAATATGGTTAATATTGATAATAAAAATGAAATAAAATGCTTATATTGGGATTGATAAAAATATTGAACTAATTATTTGAAAATATAATTCCATTCATTACATACAACAGCAGAAACCAGCTCATGCAGGCAGGCAAAGTCAAATATGAGTATGATGCAGAAGGAAACCGGAGTGCCCAGGTCAATACAGAAAAAGGAGTACGGACAGAATATGTAACAGACACCGTAAGCCAGCTCTCCCAGGTACTCATGGCAACAGAAACAGGTAATGGAACCACCAGGGTAACCACTTACACCTACGGAAACGGACTGTTATCCCAAAGCAGCATAAGCGGCAGCCTGACTTTCCATTACAACAACATAGGAAGCACCATCCTGTTAACCAATGAACAGGGAGAAAAAGAGGAAACCTACAGCTATGGACCTTATGGGGAACTGCTAAGCGGAGACAGAAGCAAAACCCCATACCTGTACAACGGCATGTACGGAGTAACCACCGATGCCAACGGACTGTACTATATGAGGGCACGGTACTACAATGTGGCAATCAAAAGATTTATCAACCAGGACGTTGTAGATGGAAGCATCACCAACAGCCAGAGCCTGAATAAGTTCTCCTATGTGCAGGGCAACCCAATCCGCCTGACAGACCCATTCGGACTATGCCCGGATATCAGCCTGACCAGAATCGGACATGCAGCATTAGACCTTCTTGGAATCATACCGGGGTTTGATGGCTGTGACGGAATCAATGCAGTATGGTACTTAATCGAAGGAGACTATGCCAACGCAGCCACCAGTGCAGTAGCAGCATTGCCACTGTTAGGAAGCCTAATTGGAAGCGGAATCAAGTGGGGAGCCAAAGGAGTAGCCAATGCGGAAAAGATAGCAGACGGAATCAAGGCAGGAAGCAGAATCATAGGAAACGCAGGAG
>CAMWUK010000225.1 GCA_947177415.1 uncultured Clostridiaceae bacterium | reverse complement strand
GATGCATATATTGTATTTGGGAATATAAAAATCAAATGGAAGAGGTTTTTTATTCTTACAAAATTTAAATCGCTTCTGTTTGTCGAATTCTATATTCTGTTCTTTTAATATTTCTTCAATATATAATTCACCTTTACTTTTACACATACACCCACAAGACATTGTATGTTTAGTAGTCAAATCAGTGACAGAACATATATGAATATTACCACAATCACATATACATTTTACTTTTCTTCTTTCACCTTTTACAGATTTTTCTTCACTTAAAACAGTTAAGTATCCAAATTTTTTACCAATGATATCTATTTTGCAGGATTCAATAAAATCTTTTTTTACACAACCACATGATGCTGTATGTCCTCTTTTTAAATTGTTTATTGTTGGATAAACAATATTACCACAGTCACATACACATTTCCAGCGAATACCTCCGTTTTTGGCACGATTCCCTGTTGGTTCAACTGCAACAAGTCTACCAAATCTCTTACCAGTAATGTCTTGTGCAATACCACCAGAACACGCACCATGTATTGTATGTGTTACTCCAGACATTAAAGCATCTTGTCTAATAATATATTCTTTATTATCTATACCAATACATCTACAATATGTGCGATGCTTATTTTGATAATTCCATAACATTTCAACTACAGTTAATTCATCAAACTGTTTCCCAGTTAAGTCTTTTCTTTTTGGAATAAAAAATCACCTCCATTTTAATAAAAAAGAGATGACTGAAATTATAAATTTTAAATTTAATGCATTACCCTCATGATTATCCATCTCTGGACTTCCCATGATTTGAGAGGGTTATTGCCTATATGTTGCCATATAGCAGACCTATTTAATTAAGCCTAGACCAAGCTGATGCCTGATTAATTATCTCCTCAGTAGTAACACCCATCTGTTTTGCGACATCATTAGAAGCATAATAAAATTCTTCTAACTCACTTGCGGTCATAGTAGTAGTCTTTTTTAAATCTACTAAAGCAGTGTCTAAAGCTGTAACAGAGCTCAAACCACCTTTAATAGATTGAATTGCTTTCATAACAAGAAAAGTAGAACTTGTCCAGTAGCTAAAAGAACTCATTCCTTCCCTTAATGTTTGAAACCATGTTTTTCCAAGCTTTCCTGTATTTCTAGCTACTGTTTGTATATCAATAAATCGTTGCTTTAATACAGACAACTCTTGGTTGCTAAGTTTAGAGCCTTGTACTGTATCATTAAATATTTGTTTTAGATCGGTACCAAAATATTTAACAGTTTTTCCATTCTTGCTCATAAAATCAGTAACTTGATTATGTAATGAAGATATAGCAGAATCCTTGGCAAGTTCAGCATTCATTTTTCTGACAGAATTGGTAACACTGTCAATTTGTGTTTTTAGTTCTTTTTCAGCAGAAATTAAAGCTTTCTGGTTTTCAACAGTATTTTTATTGGATAGGGTAGAGGATGCCTTTCCTAAATTGTCCAATGCAGTAGATAAAGCAGTAGTACTAATTCTTGCATTTCCATTTTCATCAGTCCATTGACGTGTTTTGGAAATTAGTGATTCTACTTTAGATTCATACCCACCAGTCTCAATTGAAAGTTGAATTTTATTGACTTGTGCTAATGATTTTGTTTCAGCTTTAATACGACTTAACTGTGATTCAGCAACTCTAAGTTTATCAATAAAGGCTTCAAGAGAAGACTTATCACCAACATTAGCAATAGCAGTATCTAATTCTCTAAGAGTCTGAGTCATTTGTTCAAATCCAGTAGAATCAGCTCTTAATTTACCAAGTCTTTCTTGTGCCTGTGCAATACCAGAAGAAATGTCAACACTTTTCATCTGAGTCGCAACATTTTCTGCATTTCTAAATTGCGTAACCATTGATTCTAATACAGTTATTTCTCTTTGAGCATTAGAAATCATAGAGGAAGAAGTTGAATTATCAGAATTTCTCACATTATCTATTGCCTGTGCAACTTTATCATACTGTTGTGACAATGCAGAAATATTACTTGAATCTTTAATTGGTCTTGATGAATTTAAATCAGAATAATTTGCCTTTAATTTGTCAAGCTTTGTTTGTAAACTATCGGCTTTAGATGAAATAGCATTCATCTGTTTGATGACACCATTGTCATTAATTGTTCCACCAGAATATTCAAAGTATCTATTCGTTACATTTCCAAAGTCATCTTTTAACTCTTTGTATTTATATCTTAATTGTTCTACGACACCCTCAGCATTTTTTAATGATACAGTAAAACTTTCAAGATTATTTTTTTTCCCTAGTTGTTCTTGAACAGATACGGTTTTAGATAATGTTTTAAAATATTCTTCGGCATCTTTTGCAATATTGTTAAAATTTCCTGTTGATTTAAAGACTTTTGTAAAATTACCTTTTTGTATAACATTTCCAACGCCTTGACTAATAGCATTACCGATTTGTTGTCCAGTTTGTTGGGCTGTCTTAGCTACATTATTTTGATTAATTTCAATATTAGAAATGGTTATTTTTTGATTGATAATACCTTCCAATTGTTTAGTTAAATTTGAAATTGTTTTCGGATCAATTTCAGTCTGAATCTTTAACTTGTTAATCTGACCTTGAATTTTATCAATGTCAGCATTGACATTTCCTTTTGATTTCGCTTCATCTAATTTAGCTTGGAGCAATACCAAAAAATCATCCATATGTAATTACCTCCTAATATGTTTTTGGTAATAAAAATACCGCCAACAAAAGGGCGGTAGTAATTTGTCATAGTTATTTAGTTTTGCGTGGTTACTTCACAGGTACACCACATTTTTTTAGGTTGTTTTTCATAAGATATAATATTCCTGGTTTCAATCCCAACTCAGCCATTGCATCATCCCAAATTCTAATATCACCTTCAATAGACCAACCGTGAAATTGTTCATTAGCACTCAGCATCACATCCAAACCGCTAACACCACCCATATACTTATAATTCAAATAATTAGGATCAATTTCTACAGTACAAGAAATAGTACCACCAGATTTTACAATATCTGTTTTAATAAGGCTATTGAGCAGTTTGTATGTCCTGTCATACATCATAGGAATAGCACTTGTTCCGTTTCTAAAAACAGGTTCTTTATAATAATCTGTTATATGTTCTTGAAATACATTGAATATTTCCTGCTGAGTCATTTTTAATGCTTGTTGAATTCGTGATTCAATAATCCCAGATAAATCATTCATTGATTTTATTACTGTAGCCATAAATCACATCCAATCTTTATTTACTTTTCATCATTATATTGTTATAATATTTCTAAATATTATACGGAGGACAGTTTTATGAATAAACACAAACTTGAACAGGATGAAATAAAAGAGATTGCTCATTTTCTTACAAAAAGAAGTATTACAACATCTCCAGGACAACCTATTACAGCACTTACAGAATATTTAGAAACATACAATAATCTTATTAACAAAATGGAAGAGTATAATAAAACTATAGATTGACAATATTTATAATTTTCACATATTGATTATGTTTTTGGTTTCGATATCAAACAATACACTGTTTAATAAACTTCTAGTTTCTGAGAGAGATAATTTATTTTTGTTTATAACATTAATTATCTCTTTTTTTGTGTTTTCAAAATCTCTATTATCGTCATTGTAACCCCATTCTGTTATAATTCCATTGACTAACCCCATTAGTATTCCTCCGATCTTGATGAAAGAGACATTTAATTATCTGTCATAATTTAACTCAGCTTATTTCTTTCATATACCAATAAAATCTGTTTAATAATTTTTACTTAAGCTATATTTTTTTAGAAGTTCATATATAC
>CAMWUK010000224.1 GCA_947177415.1 uncultured Clostridiaceae bacterium | reverse complement strand
CCTGTTTTCATGGTCTATCCATCTCATTTTGTCGTTAGTTTCGCAATTACCTAAACAAAAAACACTAGGCAATTGCGAAACTCAATTTACTCTATGAATTTTTGTGCAAAGTTCACATATCAACACAAGGCACGTTTGCAGTGCTCTCAACCATAACATTACATAATGATGATACCTCCAAGGCTATATCAGATAAGAAATTGACTTCCCACAAGATGAAATACATGGAAATACCTGAATAATATTATCATTCCTAGGAATACAAGAAAATATAGCCAGTCTTTCCATGAAACATGAATCTTCTCCCAGTTCCTAAATTCCCCAGTAAATCCTCTAAGGCTCATACTTTCATTTACCCGTTCTGCCCGGTCAAAGGTTCTAAGAAGCAGCATTCCAACAAAACTTCCCCATGCATTTATCTTTATACCCTTCTGTGCTGGAGCCCGAAGCCTGTATGCTTGCAACATCCTGTCTGTTTCTTCCATAAGCAGTCCAATATACCTGTAGATTAAAAGAAATAGTGTTACAATAATCTTTGGACAATAAAGATGTGTCAAAGATGTACATATCTTTTCTATTGTAGTTGTAATGACCAGCAGATATACGGCAAGCAAAGTAAATATGCCTTTAACCAGAAGGGAAAGAAAGCTTATCATCCCAGTGGTAACTGGTAGACTTCCAAGATAAAGCAGCACATTTCTGTCAAAAACTATATTAAATATACCCATAACACATACAAGTGGAAGCACAATCCGAAGTCTCACAAAGCAATCTTTAATGGAAATATCCCCAGCCACAAATAAAAATACTAAGTATAAGCCCATGGATATAAGGATATCCATCTGATATTTTGAAACAGAAGACACCATAACTATGTAAAAACAGGTAAGTATCAGCTTAAATAATGGATAAATATTATTTATCCAAGTATCCTTAGAAGCTTCTTCACTGATATTATATAATTTTATTATGGCATTATCTATTTTGCTCATAGACTTTCTCTTCCTGCTTTCTATCTTTTTGATTTTTATATATTCTAAATATCCATGCGGTTCCAACACATAAAGCCAAAACCAAACATGCACCAACAATTCCAGAAATACTTGTACCAATTGCCATATCCTTATCTTTCAGGCTATAATCCGGGAAAATAGCGGTATGGTTCTGAATAGCTTCTGCTGTTGTTTCACTACCAGAAATTTCTGTACTTCCTGTTAATTTTTCAATGGACCACTCCAATCCATCTGGTTTTGAGGAAGCAAATAGGGAAAGTCCTCCAGCAAGCAGGATTGTTGTAAGTAAAAGTACAGGTATTACTTTTCTGGAATGTTTTGATGTATTTTTTTCAAAAGAACCGCCTATCCCCCAGAGCAATTCCTGTCTGGTCTGATAAATAAAAACAAGAACTGTGGATGTAATAAGTCCTTCTACGGCTCCTATTGCCAAATGAATTGGCTGCATCAAAGAAAGGAATGCCCGAAATGGCAACTTGGTAACACCAGATGCATAAGTCTCAAGTACCACAGAAAATGCCCCTAACTGAAGAGTAAGAACGCAGCCTAATAGAGATGCCGCTACAATTTTCTTTTTATCTGCACCATTTTTCATAATAAATTTCCAAATGAATGCACCAAGAAAGCATCCATAAAATGCCATATTCCACACATTACATCCAAGTGCCATAAGACCACCATCAGCAAATATCAAACATTGAATCAGCAAAACACCAATCATAGTCAGAAAACCCTTAAAAGGTCCAAGCAATGCGGTAAGCATCATACCTCCACAAAGATGCCCAGAAGAGCCTGTTCCGGGAATAGTGAAATTAATCATCTGGGCAGCAAAAACAAAAGCCCCCATCACTCCCATCACAGGAATTTTCTTCTCCTCCTCTTCTTTTTTTATTTTTTTTACTGAAAAACCTGCTGCACCCATACTACATGCAGACATAACGCCTGCCACAGCCGGTACCACTAACGCATCTGCCATATGCATAAATTCTACCTCCTTTAATAAAGTGGGAAAGCCCACATTAGCTGTTACTGTTCACGCCTACGGTGCAAACAGTAACGGAAAAGACATGCCATATATGTACTCTTATAAGTACAGGCATGTCTTCATGACATTATATTTAGTGACATCTCCATAGACAACAAAGATACCTATTTTTCACAATCCATACCACAAGTTTCAATTTGTTCCATAGCATTTACCACCAATTCATTCATAGAAAGTGGCATCACACCAGCAACAATATTGTCACATTTGTTGAGAGGAATCAAAACCTTTTTCGCTTTGCTTCTGCCTACAGCCACAGCCATATCTGCTGTTATCTCACCTATAAGGGAATCTGCTATCACAATCCCTATAGGACCTGCTATCACATCTGCTGTCCTTGCTGCTACGATTACCGGATTGGCACCAGTTGCAGCATAATCCGGATTCGCCTTCAGCATGTTTGAGGTGGCTATGCTATTTGTTCCTATAGCTGTAATTTCTGCCTTGGGCAGCTTTTTCCTGACTCCTTCAATGAGCAGTTTTCCTATTTTTCCACCTTGTCCATCAATAATCAGAATGTGCATCTCATACCTCATTTCTCTAGAGTTAGTCTGTAAGTAAATCTTTACTTACTTTTTTCAACTCTTTCCTAATCTCTATATGTTGTGGACACACTTTCTCACAGGCTCCACATTCTATACACTCATTTGCTTGTTTTTTTCCATGACCCCCAACAAGCCAATTTTCTTGATGCAAAGCTGCTGCTTTGTCTTGATACAATGTCAAGTAATTTTCAGCTGTAAATGAACCCGAAATCCCAATATCTTTCGGACAAACTTTTGCACAGTAATTACATGTTGTACATGGAATAAGAGGTATCTTATTTAATTCTTCTTGTGCTTTATGCAGTGTATCTGTCTGTTTATCTGATAATCCCTTAAAATCTTTCATATAAGACAGATTATCCTGCATCTGCTCTATATTACTCATTCCTGATAATACAGTAATTACTCCTTCTAAGTTGGCAGCAAATCGAATTGCCCAGGAGGCAATAGAAGAATCCGCTTCTGCTTCTTTTAGTATTTTTACAACATTCTCTGGTGGATTAGCCAACATACCACCCTTAACCGGTTCCATAATGATTACTGGTTTGCCATGTTTTCTTGCAACCTCATAACAGCCTCTTGACTGAATAGCCGGATTATCCCAGTCTGCATAATTGATCTGAAGCTGTACAAATTCCATTTCAGGATGGTTGGTTAATATTTCATCTAATTCTTCTGGTGTAGAATGAAAAGAAAATCCTACGTGCTTTATGAGACCTTCCTTTTTCTTTTCCTGTACAAATTCCCAAAGTTCAAAATCATCAAAATACTTTGTTCTGCTTTCTCCAAGATTATGAAGCAGATAAAAATCAAAATAACCTGCACCAGTCTGTTTTAACGATGTTTCAAACTGTGAAACAGCTTCTTCTTTTGTCTTACAATTAATCCATGCAGCATTTTTCGTTGCAAGTTGAAAAGATTCTCTTGGATATCGTTCTACTAATGCCTGTCTGATTGCATCTTCACTTCCTGCATAGGCCCAAGCAGTATCAAAATAAGTAAATCCTGCTTTTATGTACATATCTACCATTTGTTTGGTCTGTTCAATATCAATAACTCCATCTGTTTGGGGCAAACGCATTAATCCAAAGCCTAATTTCTTAATTTCTTCTCCTAAATAACCCATGCCTTTCTCCTTTCTCTTCCATATATAATTGTATAACTCTCATTATCATAACTGTTCAGAACCCCTCATTCGGATTTTTCCAGAATATACATAATATCTAATA
>CAMWUK010000223.1 GCA_947177415.1 uncultured Clostridiaceae bacterium | reverse complement strand
TGTCTATTATGGAGAGCAAATGTGGTATGGATACTATTTAAAAAATGGCAAAATACAGGGTGTAATTTTAAAAGGAGGGGGAGATTGGTATTGGATAAACAAAGACAGCAGAGCAGAAGAATTGGCAGAATGGTTAAGTGATGTTTTAGGGCTTTACGATTATAAGTATAAGGAATATGACAATCCAACAATAATGGACGATTTCCTATTAGATCCAGCCGAATACCCTAGAAAGTAATTATGCTTGAACGCTTTTTAAAATAAGGAAAAATTCCACATACTTCTTGCGAAAATACTGTAAATTACATATAATATATAATAATAGAAAAATATAATAATAGAAAAAAAATATCAAAATGCATATACAATTTAGCCGGGATTATTCACAGTCTTAAGCATGTTTTAAGGGGATTAAGACAGATAGAAAGGGGTGTGGTTTTATGAAAAGAGTATTTTTAATTGTATTGGATAGTGTTGGAATTGGTGAGATGCCTGATGCTGCCAATTATGGAGACGAGGGAAGTCATACAGTATACGCAGCATCACACAGTAAAGATTTTTATATGCCTAATATGCAGAAGTTAGGTTTCTTCCAGTTGGATGGGATGAAAGTAGATAAGCAGCATGAATGGGTGAAGGTAGAAATGCCTATGGAAGGAGCAGTTTGCCGTCTATCTGAAAAATCAAAAGGAAAGGATACGACCACAGGACATTGGGAGATTGCAGGCATGATATCAAGAGAACCTATGCCTACTTTTCCAAATGGATTTCCCAAAGAGTTAATTGAGAAATTTGAAGAACGGACAGGAAGAAAGGTATTATGTAATAAGCCCTATTCCGGTACAGAGGTAATTAAAGATTTTGGAAAGGAACATATAGAGACAGGGGCATTAATTGTGTATACTTCTGCGGATAGTGTTTTCCAGATTGCGGCACATGAGAGCATAGTGCCGATTGAAGAATTATATGAATACTGTCAGATTGCCAGAGAACTATGTCAAGGAGTTTATGGTGTAGGCAGAATCATAGCCAGACCTTTTGAGGGTGACTGGCCGTATGTCAGGACTTCTAACAGACATGATTATTCTCTTCAGCCACCTAAAGATACTATGTTAGATATTTTAAAAGCAGCAGGTAAGGAGGTGCTGGCTGTTGGTAAAATAAATGATATCTTTGCAGGAAAAGGCATTACAGATATGGTACGTACAAAAGATAATGGAGATGGAATAGATAAGACTTTAGAATATATGGAAAGAGATTTTAATGGGTTATGTTTCACCAACTTGGTAGATTTTGATATGAAGTATGGACATCGGAATGATGTGGAAGGATATGCCAAGGCTTTATCTTATTTTGATAAACGATTGCCTGAAATTCTTGTAAAACTTAAAGAAGAAGATTTACTTATGATTACGGCAGACCATGGATGTGATCCAAGTACACCATCTACAGACCATTCCAGAGAATATATCCCTCTTGTAATGGCAGGAAACGGAATTCAAAAGAAAAATCTTGGAACAAGAGAAGGTTTTGGAGATATTGCAGCTACAATATTAGAATGTCTTGGTGTGAAAGGTACTATAGAAGGCAATAGCTTTTGGAAAGAGATAAAAGAATGAGTGGTTACTGGTTTTGAATAGGCATTTGCGAAACTCAATTTATTCATAGAGTTTTTGTGCAATGTTCACATATCAACGCAAGGCACGTTTCCACTGCTCTCAACCGTAACGGTACATAATTGAATGAAAGTGTTGGTTACTACACACTGCGTGTTTTCGTAACCGCCTGCTATGTATTCGCATTCCGAGCTAACGCTCTACATGCTCATACACATCAGGTTCTACGATAAACATAACTTGTTTTTTGTGCAAGCACAAGCCAAGTTATGTTTATCGATAACACTTTCATAGTAAGTACCGACGGTCTCGAAAGCACCTTGCTTTGATATGTAAATCTGCACAAAATAATTTAAGTTAATGAGAGTTTCACAATTACCTAACTCATTTTCAAAAAAGAAAGGAGGGGGTGTTATGAGTACACCACATAATAAAGCAGAAAAAGGAGAGATTGCAAAAACCGTTTTAATGCCGGGAGATCCTCTAAGAGCAAAATTTATTGCAGAAAATTATCTGGAAGAGGTAGTTTGTTTTAATACAGTAAGAAATATGCTTGGATATACGGGAACTTATCAAGGGAAAAAAGTATCTGTTATGGGGCATGGAATGGGAATGCCTTCGATTGGAATTTATTCCTATGAACTTTATGAACAGTATGATGTAGAAGAGATTATCCGTATTGGTTCTGCAGGAGCTTTGGCAGATGATGTGGATGTTATGGACATTGTGATTGCAATGGGAGCATCTACCAATTCTAATTATGCCAGTCAGTATAAGCTTCCGGGAATACTTGCACCAATTGCAGATTATAGTCTTTTGCGTAAAGCTGTGGCTATTGCAGAAGAAATGAAATATCCTGTTAAAGTAGGAAATGTATTGTCTTCTGATACTTTTTATACAGATGATAAGACTTTTAATGATGCATGGAAAAAAATGCATGTACTGGCTATTGAAATGGAAGCCGCAGCATTGTATTATAATGCTGCAAGATTGGGGAAAAAAGCACTATGCATTTTAACCATTTCAGATCATTTGTACACACACAAAGAATTATCTTCCAAGGAACGTCAGACCGGATTCCGGCAAATGATGGAGATTGCTTTAAAAACGGCAATTTATGGCTCTTTTTGACGAACGGATTTTCTTGAAATAGAAAAAATTCAGGTATATAATCATAAATAGTAGAGACGGTATTTTGGACAAGCCAGAATACCGAATACAATAACACTAATGTAACAGTTAAGCCTGTAGGCTGAAACTTTACACACTAGTCAATTATGTTAGTAGGAGGGACGCGTATGAGCCATACCAGATATATTATATCTGACGCATCCAAGCAGCTTGAGGTAGAACCTCATGTACTTCGGTACTGGGAGGAAGAATTACAGCTTGATATACCTCGAAACGCAATGGGTCATCGTTACTACCGAGAAGAAGAACTAACTACAATCCGAGGAATAAAGAAATTAAAGGAACAAGGCTTTCAGTTGAAGGCAATTAAGCTAATTTTACCAAGCATAGACAAGATAGAAAAGCTTCCAGAAGAAGCTAGAAAGCGTTTATGCAGTGAACTGAATGAAAAAATAGCGGATCAGGAGAAGACCAGCCTTATTCTACATACGGAAATGAATATAAAACAGGGAAACCAGCAGGAACAAAAAATGGAGCAATTCCAGACAATTATGACAAAAATTATCCAAAATGCACTTGTGGAGACAAATAAAAATTTGTCAAAGGATGTTTCCAAAGAGGTTACTACCTCTGTTGTAAAAGCGGTAGATTACCAATTCCGCATGCATGAGGAACGGGAGGAAGCCCATTACCGGAAAATTGATGAAGCAATACGTAGTTGCCAGAATAAAAAAAAGAAAAAAGGATTATTTCGTAGGAGATAAACAAATTTAATATATAAAAAAAGCAAGTCAATCATATTTTAAGGAAAGACTTGCTTTTTTAGTGTTTCTGGCATAGGTAGAATCTGAAAGAAGATGTAGACAAAACTCTGGTCTGACAAACCGAAATCATATCAGGCTACAGTTAGGGATAAGGTTACTAAACAAGCCAAAGTCCAATAACTGCCCGGAATTAAAGGTGATATATGTGGCAGATATATGAAGTAAAAGACTAGAATGAAATATCATTTGATAAATAAAATGAATAATTATTATAAACAATTATGTAAAGCAATTATTTATTAATGAAATAAATGTTTTATTAGTTGAACCAATTTTACTGTTCACTCACAAGCTTGACACTTGCTGTCAAGCTATGTGCCAAAAACGTA
>CAMWUK010000222.1 GCA_947177415.1 uncultured Clostridiaceae bacterium | reverse complement strand
TGTAGAAAACCGTTTCGAGACCGTCAGTACTTAGGTGCTGTATTTTAGCACCTTACGTACTGCTACGGTTGAGAGCGAGCGAAAGTGTGTTTTCGTAAGATATGTGCATCATTCGAAGATATTCACAGGGTATATCTGTTAACTAAATGACATTGACCTGTGAACAGTAACCAACTGTTACTTATTCTGCACTATAAAATCCAATATCTGTTTCCAACCACCACACTCCGAACTATCTCTCCAAAGTGGCTCTGTTAAATCTTCCAATATATTAACATTTTTTTGAATTTGTTTCACTATTTCTCTTCTTTTTTCTAAAGATATACCTTTCAATCTTTCATCATGCACTTTAAGATTGGCACTTTGTAAGAAATTAACTATATCATAATAAGCACTATCATCCGCTTTAAAAACTGTATATTGGGGAAATAATTTTATTATATTTTCAAAAGCAAGTTTTAACTCAGGTAAATTAAGTTTATCCAATGTCATAGGTATATAAGGAACAAAATCTGCCTGTTCACATATTATACCCCACCAACCTTCACCTTTCCACACCCCTATCATGTTTATACCAATATGGAGATAAAAAAGATCCGTACTGACTTTTTCTTTTATTTCCTCTAAACTTCCTATTCCCCATAGTTTGTCAGAAATCTCAGCCAGCCTCGTTTCATCTACATTAGATACATCATTTATTATGTCTTGTATTGTAATCATCTGATTTTCTCCTCTATAAATTGAAATTTACAAAGCTATTCTGTATATATCTGCCTGCTCTCCTTCAAATTCAAAACTTCTCTCATATATACCGCCATTTTTTATTATAGTTTTAATAGACGGTTCATTATCCCTTTCGACAGAAAGATGTATTTCTTTCAATCCAACATTATTTGCAACATTTAATAAAAGGCGAAGCATTTCTGTTGCATAGCCTTTTCTTCTTTCAGATGGACGTACACTATAACCACAATTCCCCAAATCTTTAAGAAAATCGTTTAATGTATGTCTTAAATCAATAATACCTACAATTGTATTTACTTCATCAATTGCAAAAAATGTATCTGTTACAACCCAATTTAGATTTACTGTTTCGATATCTGTATTAGCAGTTATAGATTTTATCCATTCTTCATAAGATTCAGTTTTATCAAACAATTCACTGCCATTGATTATCATTTCATTATTATCAAAAAATTCTTGTCTAAATTCCATTGCTTTTTCTTTCATTTCAAAATTTGGTCTGACTAATCTAATGTTCACTATTGTTACCTCCCACAAATTTTAATTCTTTCTTCTTATCTTCTGAAAGGGCATTAAATTGAGTATGATGAATCACACCCTCTAATGTATATAAATATTGGGGGATACTGCTTTCTTTTTTTATAGATTTCATAATGTAAAACTTCTCTTTAAATTTCTTTTGTCATTGATTGCATTTTATAACCATACAAAATATACAATACAATCATAATCCAATAAATACCATAGCAAACATACATCCACCAACCACCTGTAACATAACTTATCAGATTGTAAACACCATGAGTTAAAGAACATACAAAAAGATTCCTTGTTTTCAGAAATATAATTGCTAAAGCAATTCCCATAAGAAAAGGAATTAGCAAACGATATATTATTCCTCCGATAGTAATTTCTTCTGTCGCCAAGCAATAATTTGGTAAATGCATAAGCGAAAATAGTATTGCAGTTATTAGTACAATCTTTCTCTCCATTACTATCATTTTCGAGAATTGATTTACAAAATACCCCCGAAATACCCATTCCTCTACAAATCCATTAAACAAAACAGCCTCAATGGCACAATTTATCAGTCCCATCCATACTACTACATAATGTCCTATATAAGAATCTAACAATACTACCGCTATACAAAACAAAGTGTTAATCAGTAAAATAATTCCATTTTGTTTTGTAAATATCCAACTGCTGAATTCTTTGAATTTCTGTCTACCAATAAAAACACAGCCTACAATACCTATAATAACAAAATCTTCAAGGTAGGAGTATGCAAAATCTGTCATATATTTCATAATAAAATCTATCTTTGTGAAAGTCGTAGGTAAAATCCACGAAAGATTCCATATTAAATATACAAATGCCATTCTGGCAGGTCTGAATCTAACTTCTTTTGTTGTCATTATATAATCCTTTCCAAGTCTAAATCCGGTTCTCATAAGTGTCCTTTATCTGCCTTTATTGACTTCTTCATACTCAAAACTTGAGAAACCATTTCCCGTATTTACATTATAAAGCCCGTAAAACGGAAGCTCTGTTTCTGTGGTTCTTTCCAGCTTATAATACTCCACCCATCTACGGTATTCTTCGGGTAGCTGCACCAGCTTTGCACCTGGAAGATACAAATAAAATTCCTCGCCGTCATCTAGCCCATAGGCAGTCGAATAAATATACCGGACATCATCTGCCAACTTTTCTTTCCCTGGCTCCTGCTCAAATTCAAGGGATTCCAGCTTCATTTTAAAAGTAAATTCATCTACTCTTTTTAGATTGTTAAACCTGCCTTTAAAGCTACAGTAATATCTGGTACCGTCTGGATACCCCTCTCCACTGTCCCCCATGTCAGAACCATGATACAAGCCCTCAAAAAAGCCATCACTGTTTATAAAAAGTTCCGTTTCCCATCCACCCGTACCACTGCTAAAAGTGAAAAGCCAGTCAGATACGTCTGCAAAACTAAATTCTGCTTTTGTCCCCTTTTCCTTTTGTGTTTCAGATTTCTGTGCTTCTGGTTGCTGCACATTCTGCTGTTCTTCTTGCGAATGTTCTTCTGTGAATTGGTTCCCTATAAAATTGTCCTCAGAAATTTTTTCAATTACTGAATATGATGTCTGGCTGTCTTCTGCTTTTCCGCAGCCTGCCGATAATACTAATAGCAAAACAATTATCATTGTAATAGTTTTCTTTTTCATATTTATTCTCCTACATATCTTTTTCGTAAGCACTTCATAAAATATTTCTGATTACAAATTGATATACACCAATTTTCACTATATCATCTCATCAAATTCCAATTGTAGTTTGATGTTTTTTTAGTATGCAAATGTTCCTAGATTAATCCTCTCTCTTTACAATAACGTTGCATTATAGCTCTTGTATGTGCCGTATCATCTACATCTCCCTTTATTACTGTTTCATATTTCTTTCCACGAAATGTATACTCTTGAATGGTATCCTCTTTCGCCACAAAATCATCTAAGTATCTTACTTTATTGCTTTCCATTGGAGCTGGTTCTGGGAAATGTCCACGATTAGCCCAACTTTCAAAATCTGCACCATATTCAATCAACAAATCAAATAATTTGATAATCTGTTGTTCTGCTTTTTTCCAAGAATCTGAATAGATCTCTTTCTCAAGTACATATTCCGCATCACTTATTGCCATGTTTAAAGCATCAAAACCGTTTGATGCTCTTTTATTAGGGTCTGCACCACGTTTTAATAACTCCCTCACAACCTTTATCCCTTGGTCTGACACGTCAAATTTCTTATAGCATAGACTCATCATTACCATTCTAATTGCATCATGCAAAACAGGGCATCGTACCCCTGGATCATCATCCTCTGCTTCCATAAAATTTACATCTGCACCATTCACAATTAAATAATCTATAATTTCAAGAGCACTTATTTTTATTGCTACCTGGAGTGGAGACTGTCCGTTATCCTTTTTTGGTGGAGGGGTTGCCACGCAATTTACTAATTGGGGGTTCTTTTCAATAATAGATTTTACTTCTTCCAAATTCTCCTGCCGGATTGCTTTAAATAACTTTTTCATCGTAATATTCTCCAGTTTTGGTTTTCCTTTTCTGTTAATGTTGTTTATTGTTTATATAATACCAATTTGTATAATTTCACAAACTTGGGATTTCACCATATATTTTATTAACTTTATATT
>CAMWUK010000221.1 GCA_947177415.1 uncultured Clostridiaceae bacterium | reverse complement strand
ACATGCTTTGATTTAAATGTTTACAAATGCTTAATATTGAAATATAAATGTAATTAATGATATAATGCAGTCAAAATAAGAAACTTGAAAAAATAATAATTGTAAAAAGTATTAATGAAAATATGTTTTCAAGAACTTTTTACACAAAGCGTAACTGCTAATAAACAAATATACGGATATGTGAAAGGAGAATACATTATGAAAGATGAAAAGAAATCAAATGAATATAATACTAATTTTATGAGTATTACCAATACAATTGTCAAACTCACACTAACAGTTCTTGGTATAACAGTTGGTTTTACTTTATATGAAAAAAATAATAATAATACTACTATAAATAATTATTATACAACAGAAGAAACAATGACACCAGAAACTGTTCCACCAATTGAATGTACACCTTCTTTATTAACAGAGGATAATAAAGAAAATATTACATATAATAATTATACAACTATTAATTATATTGAACCTAGCCCAAAATATTCTGAAGATAAGACAATTAAACCTACTCCCGCAATAACAATTTCTTCCAAAAACGGAACTAAAACTGAAAATGATGAATCAAATGATAATAAAACAACACAAAGTGAAGAAAATGATGACAAAACAGGTGATGGTACAAATAATACAAATAACTCTGAAAACGATAATAAAGAATATTCCGTTGAAGTTGAATCAAATTCTCAAATGGTTCTTATGTCAAATGGATCTTATACTGAAAATGGAGATGTGAATATTACATATACTCCAACAAAAGATACAGGAACCGAAGTTGCAAATGATAATCATGATATATTATCATGCAATTTATCTGATATTTTAAATTCTGATTATTCATTAAGGTTAAAATATATAAATGTAGCTCCAGGAATTTATACATTTAACTTTGTAGATTGTGAATTTGATAATATAAATGTTTACTTGACACAAGACATTAATCAATTTGGTATAAATAGTCAATTTAATGAAGATGAAGAAGATAAGGAAACTTTACAAGAAAATATGGTAATACCTTCACAAGACTTTTTTACAGTTGCAATACAAGAAAGTGCTTCAACTACTTCTATTAGACTTACACCTGAAGCAAGTTTCAATCCTATTATTCGTTTTTATTCTGAAAACAATATTGATGGCACATTAAGCATATTTGATGAAGATGGTAACGAATTACAAGTCATAGAATTGAATTCAAATTCAATTACAGTTGATTCTTTTATACAAGAAGTGCAAGGTAACTTTGAATTTGAAGTAGGAAAACAATATTATGCTGAAATAACTTCAGCTCAATATGAATATTTAGATGAGTACATATATCATCTTCAAATTTTAGATAGTAATATAATATAGTCTTTTGCAAAAACAATGAAGCGAGAAAACCATTCTTTCGCTTCATTGTTTTAATTAATAAAGATCTTATTTCTAAGCACTTTTAATCAAATTTCTCCAATAGTCAAAACGTCCACGTACATTTTCAACACTACTTGTACCAGATTGCACATATTTCTTATATTCTTCATTAGAATCATAATTACCCAAGAATTCATTAACTAATCCTATCATTTTTTCAAATGGCTTATTATCTTTTAAAATGCGATATCCGCTATACAATATCATTGGAATAGAAGTTACAGGAATTTTAACACTTTCGCCAAATGCTTCATCAAATTTGTCCATGGCATTTTCTAAAAGTTTAATTTTTTCAGAAGCAATATCCTCTGAATGTTCCAAAATAAAAGCATCAATATCTTTAGTTCTAAAGGAATTAAATTCATGTTCTTGATTAGTTTCTATAAGCATAAGAGTTTGAATAATCAAATCTTTATCAGTACCACTTTTTTGCTGAGCCTTAGTCATCAATTTACTCATAAAAGGATGATTGGAAAGGGTGTTTATAATTTCAATAAATTTATCTGATTGATATACAACTCTAAGCTGTTTGTTACTTAATGGCTTACCTGCATTTTGCCTACGAAACATTTCACGAATATCCTTTTCAGTACACTCAGTCAATTCGTATATTTGTAATTCTGAGTTAAGAATAGTGTCTTTCGTATCTTCATCCAGTTTACTAAATTTTAATCCAGCCAACATTTTTTCTTCACCATTAATAATGACTGATTCCATATCTTTAGAAAGAGCAAATTTGTCTAAAAGAAAATCACGAACGCAACTTAGACGTTGCACTCCATCAATTACAGATAGAATTCCATTTTCTTTAATAGAATAGGTTGGATTAATTGGATATTTGCGTAAAAGCGAATCAATCAAATCCGTTTTCTGTTTTCGATTCCATTGTCCTTCAGGTCTTTGCAATTTATGAGATAGAAGAATAGTATTCTTTTCCATAGCCTTAGTAAGAGCCTGTAAGGTTTTTACTCTACAAGTATAATCCATTTTTTACCTCCGAAAATCAAATATTTTATTATTTATAGATTAACATATTGGTAAAAAAATGTAAATATTATAATATTAAATTTGTCAAAATTCCTCGGTTTTTATTGTTGATATTACTTTGATTTTGACTTGAGGTATAAATTTTGTTGTTATTCACTCCGTTTCTTCCACTACGGCTAGGAGAAATCCTTACTGATTTTTAGGTATCAGCAACACCCAGTACCGAGCGCATATTATAAAAGCAGCGTTTCATCTTACTTTTACTCAGGGTTGTCGCTACAGTGAGGGCTTGACTGCGAGAGTCCTGTCCCTGCTGACCCACGGAGTTCACACATTGTTACTATAGCCTATTCTGTTGCCAGAGTAGGAGAGTAGTGTGAGGTTTACCGTTTTCCCAGCATATTGCCTGTTCATTTACACCTATGTATCTCATAAGCGGTATGTCCTAAACTACTGTATCCAGTAGAACTAACATACTGTCGGTATATTCAAACAAATGAGAACCCAAACATTTTAGGGTTGCCGACGTTTTTTAACCCAGCGAATAATCCTGCACCGAGTCCAATAGAACCAAATAGTCCTAGTTTATCTGTTATCCAATCTATAGCTTCTCCAACAGATGTTAATGAATCTACGATAGCTTTCATATCTTCCCGTTGAAAAAGATTTTGTGCTATTCCAGTTCCAGTTTCTTTTAACTTATTAGCTTTATAATCTATTGAATCTACAATTACAGACATTTCAGCTTCAGCAGATCCTGCACTGTTTGCCATATTGTCTAAAGCTTTCTCAGCAGCTTCAAAATTATTAATAGTAGCAGCAATAATCTGTCCTTGACGCTTGCCAGCTAATGCTTCGAGTAACTGAGCTTGTGTTTTATCATCAAGTTCATCATAAACTTCACTGATTTCCTTTAATAATTGATATGTAGATTTATATTCAGTTTTTGCATCGTCTGTAAATAAACTGATTCCACCAGGTGTAGAAGCAGTTTTTGTTAAATTAGCAATATCACCAGAAAGTTGTTCTATATCACCAATATATTCTTCAGTTTCCTCGTCATACTAAACTGTTACTTTCACCATTTCTGGCTACTGACCATATCATCACAGTGATATGGCGATATGTCATTTCTGGCATATTCTCGCATTTCTTATATCTGGGATTATTGTGCGACAATCATGTATTTCAACATGAAGGAGCCTTACGGCTGTACGGACTGTATATTACTCTCGCTAAAAGCAGGGAGGATAACTTCAGCATATATGTTACCATATATACCCCGCAGTCTCTGAGGATACTTATAATATATATTCTTTTTTTATTGCATTATTATATTTATAATTTTTAGGATAAAATAATTTTTTATTATGAATCGCATCGTATATTCTATGTTTGTTTATATTTAATTGTTTTGCTATTTCCGATACAATAAAACCTTTGTCAAGCATACCCTGTATTATTTTTATATTTAATTTATTACTATAATTATAATTTATCCAATCAGGTATTGACTTAATATCAAAAAATAGTTGACACATTTCTAAAATACTATAATCTCTAATATCAGGATTATAG
>CAMWUK010000220.1 GCA_947177415.1 uncultured Clostridiaceae bacterium | reverse complement strand
CATTGTAAAACACCACCTTTACTGTAATAATACCACAAATCTCCAGTAAATGTGTGTTTTGTTCACAATTTATTCACTCATGCGTTTGTCCTGCAGCTATTTGAAGCATTTCAGCTAATTTTCTTTGTGATGTTTTTTTGGAAGATTTAATTTTTTTACTTTCCATCCACAAATGTTATTACTTCCATCACTGGCTTTATTCTTGTACATAAACAGCTTTCCTTTAAAAGTGACCAGGACAAACGCATGAGTAAATAAACTGTGAACATTCTGTAAACAAATATCAAATTAAATGTTTTTTGAGGCGTTTTTGGAATAAAAAACTAATAAAATCAAAATAACATGCAAAAAAAATGCTCACAGACGCGATTTGTTTACAAATTGTTCATTCATGCGTTTGTCCTGAAAAGTGACATTCAGTAATTGTCATTTTATAAATTATATGATATAATCAGTTGCATATCATCATTCACTAAATGTCAACTTGTTTTTTCTCTCACAAGAAAATAAAATATAAAACTAACTCCATTAAAATATACTTTTCCTCAATTTTCCAATTAGAACAAAACAACATTAGCCCTTTTAAGAAATAATACTAAATAAAAACATCAAATACTAAATATATATTACACAAAGGTTGTTAATAAATAGTCCTTTGCCTTACCATTTTATTTTGCAGTCTAAAGTAAACTCCTTAAACAGCTCAACCAATTTTTCATCTAACTTCTTTCTCCTGTTTGGCTGATGTACATCCATTCCACATTCCAAAAGTAAATCTTCCTCCATTTGAAGAATATAGGAGATTTTGTGTGTGTCTTTATTTTTCATCTCAATTCGAAGTTTGAATATTCCATAGTCAACTTCCTGAATTTCAAAAAAATCTGCTTTTCCATAAAAGTCTTCCCATGAACTGCGAATCTCCTCAGCATTCAGATTACATTCAAGCTCAGATGCAATACCAACAAAGAATTCTGCTGATGATTCCGCACCTTCTTTTGGAAGATAGCAATAACACTGATATATTTCTGCCGCATGACCATCCTCATAATCATTGAAATGATTGTCTTTAGGCTGCCTTAATGTTACTGTAGAACCATCTAATAATTCTATATTTTTCGTAAGATAATCTGCCTGTTCTTTATTATTTTTGTAATAATCCTCTAATGCCTCAAATGTGCTTGAAACAGCTTTCCCAATTTCTTCACTTGAAGCATCCGATAATAAACTGATTTCTTTAATGATTTCAGAATATCCTCCTTTTCGTTTTTCTGACCTTTTCATAGAATATATCAAATAATGCCCATCTTCAAAAACCTTGACACGTGTTAAAAGATTGTTTTTCCAAAAGGAAACTTCACCTTTGTACTTAGTATTCTTTTTTCTTGATTTTCCAAAGTCACATTCTATTGGATTGGCTTCGCAAAGTGGACTTTTACTAATAAAATCAACAGCACTGATAATTGATTTACCTATACCAATATAATCTCCCATATCCTTTATATTAACAAACCAATCTGCAAATACAGAATATCCTGCTATATGATCTATATATGGAATAATAAGCATACGCCCTTCACCTTTATATATTGAAATCATCCAAGGATATGTATGAACATTCATTTTAAATCTCCTTTCCTATACGATACCATACTTCAAAATTTTCTTTCTTCATGTTTTTTTGAAAATCTGTCAGGACTTTTAATGAATCCTCAGTTATTATCACATCAGGTAATATAATTTCAAGAACTTTTTTATCATATTGACTTGTTTCCAATGTCTTTCCTCCCCATGTAAAAGTACCATCTGGATTAAAATACTTACTTTCTAAATTTTTTAATGAACTCGCATACTTGACACTTGCTGTCAAGCTATGTGCCAAAACGTAGAAGGACCAAGTTTTTCAAGTTAGGAAGGTTTACCACCTTGTAACACGATTACTTCATGAAGTAATCATATCATGAACAACAAATTGCTTCAACAAATTTCTGCACAATTCTCCATCATTTTACATAATTATATATAGCTCTATAAATTCCATATAGAGTATTTTCCCATAAATAAAAAATCTATATCTTCTAAGGCTATTTTTTAACATCTAATATAATCAAATATATCTAATGTAAGATTAGGTGCAATCTTTTTCCGAATATAATTCACACTCTTATCTCTGTCTTCTTTTGTATTATATTGAGGAATCAAGGGTAATCTTACACAAATTTTATCCACACCAACTAAATTCACCAATTTATGTAAATTGGTGAATACATTTTTATTACTTTTTCCTGTATAAGATTTGTAAATTTCATCATTTATTTCTTTGATATCTACAAACCAATAATCAATATCCTTTGCCAGTAATTTAACTTGTTCCCATGTTGCATACAAAGAGGTTTCTATAGTACGATGCCATTTCTTGCTCATTTTCTGACAGACTTCATGAATAAACTCTGCTTGTAGCAAGGGTTCTCCACCACCAAAGGTCACTCCACCACCTGTCATTAAATAATATGGTTCATCCACAGCCAAAACTTTTATAAGTTCCTCTGCTGTATAATCTGCCCGTATCCTCTCACTATTGTGACAATTGTGATTTACACAATACTTACAATCCAATAGACAGCCATAAAATCCAACTAATGTTGTTATCCCTTCTCCATCTGTTCCCATTCGGTGTCTTGAAATTGCCATAATATCACTCATTCTTTTCCTCCCATCTATTCACCTGCATTTGTCCCCTTATCCTTCTTTCTCCTTTAAATAAGCCAATGGCTTTTGATGGAATAACCCGGGAGCCTGCTTCAATTTTAAACTTAGGATATACCCTTTCCTCTTCTGGTATCTTTTGTAAAGCTGCTTGTAAACGACATATTTCTCTATCACAACAAGGACAAGTTCCTGCACAAGGTCCAGTGGATGAACAGTCAACTCCTGTATATTTAATACCGTTTGCATCTGCCAGACTTTTTCTCATTTTCTTTAATTTCTCACAGACTTGTTTACCATCTATTCTTGGCAAAGGCTGACGAACAGTTTTCTTTGTATCTTCATCATCATTTGGATACCGGTTAGGTATAATTAGCCCTAAGTCTAAAAAAGACAAATTGGGGTGATATTCCTCTACTTTTTTCTCATCTAACGGTTTCGCAGCCAAATAGGCATCATATGAATTTTCCGCTTGTATGTATCTATTTACCCCAAAATCATAATAATAATGTTTTCCTAATCTAATATTTTCTGCTATATCATATAAAACACCTGGTAGTAATTTAGAAAAATATTCTACGCAGAAGTTTGTCAAATCTGGCAAAGTAATATCCTTATCCATCTTAGACAATAAAGCATTACTATCCACATACAACAAAGACTGCAATTTTTCTATATCATGCAGTAATTCAAAATAATCTTTCCTTCTCTGATATAGATCAAACTTCCAAGGAGACATACACCATAAATGCATCTTATTATATTCTTCATTATCTTTTAAAACCAGATATGGGTATAGACTCTGTGGTTCATTATCTGTCAAAAAAAGAATATCATCATTATAGCCGTAGATCTGTCTTAATTCTCTTTTGACAGATTTAAGTGTCTGGTATTTTGTACTAAGAACACTTCTATCCTCTATTCCCTCTTCATCCTGCTTGTATAGACTTACAAAACATTCAAATTTATCTGTGACCTTTTTCCCATTAAGGCATACTACCAAAACACACTCTGCATACTTTTCAAGTATTGGACTCTCATGATTCCAGTACCTGCCAACATCTGTGACAATTATCCTCATAATATATACCACCCTTTATCTTTGTTTATCAAGTGATTGTGAAACTCAATTTACTCGATTTTGACTTTCATAAAAATATTATCTTTTTTCTATTTGCTATCATTGTCAATTAGTAACAGTTCAGCCGAGGGCTGACCTGTTACGGAATTGGGCAAGCTTCCCATTATAAATTGCCCAATTCCAATCCTGTTTTAGTCTTTTTTACGGTCTGCACAG
>CAMWUK010000219.1 GCA_947177415.1 uncultured Clostridiaceae bacterium | reverse complement strand
TAGATTGTGATACTATGATAAATAATAAAATAACAGAATTTTGGAATACAGATATAGAAAAAAAGTATATTGCAGCGGTTCCTGAATTTCTTATGCCTTTAGAAAAGAGATTGTCCATAGGTATGAAAAAAGAAAATATCTATTATAACGCAGGTGTATTGCTTATTAATATAAAAGAGTGGAGAGAGCAAAACCTTGCTCAAACATTTATGGAATATTATGCTTCGCACAATGGAATATTACAATATAATGATCAAGATATTATAAATTATTGTTGTACAAAACAAAGTCAACCAGTTTCTGTGGATTTTGATTTTTTTCCAGTTTTGTACTGGTATCGTTCTTCTTATATACAGAAAATACAGCCATTATATAAGAAAATATCAAAGGAGCAGCTTACAAGAATTAAAAAGAAACCAGCAATTGTTCATTTTGTAGGTGATGAAAGACCTTGGGTAAAAGGGAATCATGTTCCATATAGAAAAGAGTATTTTTTTTATGTAAATATATCAGAATGGACGATGGAGCAGATTCAGAAAAAGGGACAGTGGATGCAGATGCAAATATATTACATTTGTAATTTGATTGCATTAGTTTGTCCGAGTTTTCGCATATTCATTGGGAAAACAATAGGGATAAATAAAGCAAAGATGTTTCGGAAAAAATAATTTATGAAAAAAATAAACATGTTAATGAACATATATAATGGAGAAAAAAATGTGTGTGAACAAATTGAAAGTATTCTTGCTCAAAAAGGTGGAGAATTGAAATATCATGATGAAAAGGCAGATTATTATTCTTTAGTCAATATGGATGATGTCTAGTTGACCAATAAGAGATTATAGAAGGTATCAATTGTTTGGAGAGTTAAGAGAAAGCAATCCTATATATTTCAAGTCAGATGTTTAATATTCGGATGACTCTTAGTGTATCTGAGTATTAGACAGATTGTATTTATATATAATGTCATTTTATGTAGTATCATTATTATAACTAGAAAGGATAACAAAATGGAAATCAAGGTTAGTGTAATTGTTCCAGTATACAATGTAGAAAAATATATCTCAAAATGTATAGATAGTGTGTTGGAACAGGAGCTAAATGAAGTTGAAATTATTTTAGTGGATGATGGATCTACAGATAGTAGTGGGGAAATTATAGATAACTATAAGTTGAATTTTTCTGATAAAATTATAGCTATACATCAAAAAAATACTGGACAAGGTGGAGCTAGAAATAAAGGAATAGATATTGCCAAAGGAAAATATATTTTTTTCTTAGATAGTGATGACTATATTGAAAAGGATACATTGTCAACACTATATGAAACCGCAGAAAAGAGAAAATCGGATTTGGTTTTATTTAATTGTAAAGTTGTTCGGGAAAATGGACATGTTGTGCAATATATGAAAAACTATTTACCCGATGGTGAATGGTCATTAGAGACATATCCTTCTTTAATGTTTGGTTTTATTGGTCCAGTATGTAAGTTATATAAAAGTAATCTTCTTAAATCAAATAAAATTTATTTTCCGAAATATTATTTTTATGAGGATGTTCCTTTTGCGTTTCAAGTATTTTTACATACGAAAAAAGCTGTTCATGTAGATAGGAACTTTTATAATTATCTGATGAGAGTTGGTTCTACAATGAATAGTAATAAAGATAAATTAGACAGAAACCTTGACATTATTAAGATGTTTGATATGGTTCGTGAAAATTATATAAACAATAATGCTTATGAAAAATATTACGAAGAATTAGAGTATGTTGTGACATTTAATGTGTATTTGGGAACAAGTATTAGAGTGATTTTAATTGATACAAAGTCCTATATTTTGGAAGAACTAAAAAAGTATATGGATAAAAATTATGGTGATTTCATGAAAAATAAATACTTAAGAAAACATAAAATGGAATGGATTCTTTGTTGGATGATTAAAAATAAAATGTATTCTTTGGTGAAAATTTTAGTACTTATTAAGAGAAAAATTCAAGGGAATATTTAAAGATTTAGGAGGAAGTGTAGATGAAAAAGTTTGCATTATTTCTGCCTCAATTTCATGAGATAATGGAGAATAATGAATGGTGGGGAAAAGGATTTACAGAATGGACACATGTTAAGGGTGCAAAACCGCTATATAGTGGACATGATCAACCTAAAATACCATTAAATAATAACTATTATAATTTATTAGATAAGGATACTGTTATAACACAAACAAATTTGGCAAATAAATATGGAATTGATGGTTTTGTATATTATCATTATTATTTTTCGGGAAAAAAAATAATGGAAAAACCTGCAGAGAACTTGCTAAAATGGAAAGATATTAAACAAAAATTCTTTTTTTGTTGGGCTAATCATACTTGGTATAAAGCTATTGATGGAAAAAAAAAGGTGTTAATTGAACAAAGATATGGTGATGAGAGTGTTTGGGAAGAACATTTTAATTATTTATTGCCTTTCTTTAAAGATGAACGATATGAAAAGAAAGATAACAAACCACTGTTTATGATTTTTAATGCGAGGTTTCAAGAAAAAAGAGAACTTTTTAATTTTTTTGAAAAAAAATGCAAGGAGAATGGTTTTGATGGAATCTATCTTATAGAAACTTATATGGAAGATTGCAGTAATAAAGCAATTCAAAAATATGTGGATAATACTGTTTCACAGACGGAAATGTTGTATATTAGGGAACCATCGGTAGCACTAAATTTGTTTTATGGAAAGCGATATACATGGCAGTGGCTTATAAGACGAATAAAACAAGTTATTAGGGAGAAAAAAGCCATTCGAAAAACATCTTTGGTTATGCGATATGATGGAACAAAACTATTCCAACTTATGTCGAAAAAGGAGAAATTTTCTATTCAAGGAAAAAAAATCGCACATGGCTTGTTCTTTGGGTGGGATAATACACCAAGGCATGGTAGCAGAGGTTATATTATTACATGTCCCAAGGAACAATATGTACAGCAATATTATAATATAATAAAAAATGATGAATATGTGTTTATTAATGCATGGAATGAATGGGCTGAAGGAATGATGCTGGAACCAACAGAAAAGGATAGATATAGAAATTTAGAATTGATAAAAAAACTTAAATAGATATTTTAAAGTGAGGGGATTATGATATTTCAAATGGCATGGAAACGAAGAAGATGGAGAAAAAAAAATCTACACAATTCAACGACAATGTGTAATGATTTTTGTATAGATTGTGTTACTGTGGGCAAAGAGACATATGGGGAGCTAACAGTTCTAACATTTAATATGGATTACAAGCTATTCATAGGATGCTATTGCTCTATAGCATCAGGTGTTACTTTTGTGTTAAGTGCAGATCACCACTTAAATCATATTTCTACATTTCCCTTCAAAGTCAAAACTTTACAGTGTGAGCAGTATGAAGCAATTTCAAAGGGAAATATTATTGTTGATGATGATGTGTGGATTGGACAAAATGCAATTATACTTTCAGGAGTTCATATTGGACAAGGTGCAGTAATAGCAGCAGGAGCAATCGTAACAAAAGATGTGCCACCTTATGCTATAGTTGGAGGAAATCCAGCAAAGGTAATTAAGTATAGGTTTGAAGATGATATAATCAATGAACTTCTAAAGATTGATTTTGCTGAACTTTCGAAAGAAATGATAGAAGAACATATTAGTGATTTATATGAGCCTTTAAAAGATGTATCACAATTAAAGTGGTTAAAGAGGAGAAAGGAATTGAAAGCATAATAGAAGCTTTTATCAAAGAATTGAAATCATGTAAGCAATTAGAATTCTTGAAAAAGATGGAGGAAGATAAAATATGTTATCAAAACCAGCAGTATCATTATGTATTCCGACAAATGGTGTGATTGAATGGGTATTTCCAGTGTTAGACTCCATTTATAAACAGAATGTAGATAATGACATGTTTGAAGTTATTGTAACAGATAATGGAAACAATGAGAAATTTTCTGAAGAAATGGAAATCTATTTGAAAAAATATAGTAA
>CAMWUK010000218.1 GCA_947177415.1 uncultured Clostridiaceae bacterium | reverse complement strand
TGCTTTGAAAATGGCAAAACAGCAAAGGAGTGTGTGGCAGAGTGAAGAAATCAAAGCAGGCGAAAGCAAGAGAGTTTTCCCTAGAAGCAAGAAAAGAAATTGCGGATAGGGATAATTGCGAATGTATTTTTTGTAAGACAAATTACAGAATGGATGGAGCCGGCTGGATGGGACTAGCCACAAAATCAATTATGCATTACATACCACGTTCCAAAAATGGAAAGGGAATCCCACAGAATGGGGCAGTTGGTTGTCAGTGGCATCATGATATGTTAGACAATGGTAACAAAGGCAATAGAAAAGAAATGCTAGAAATCTTTAGAGACTACTTGAAAAGCTGTTATCCGGATTGGAACGAAAAGGACCTAATATACAGTAAATGGAGTTTCTTGGAACTATAGAAAGGAGGCATAAAAAATGTGTAATAGAAAATCGTGGAAAGAGTTTAGAGAATCAGGAATGTTATGGTTTGCAAATATGATTCTTCATGTTTTTGGATGGGCTATTGTATGTAATGTTGATGAAAAAGGTAATGTATTAGAAGCATATCCGGCAAGGGTTAAATTTAGGGGTTTTGATGAAAAAAATAATACAGAAGGATACATTAAAGTAAGTCAATTCATGAAAGAAAATGCAGATGATTTACTTGACGAATCCCAAAAGTAAAGATATTTGAAAGGAAAGGATTTTATGCAAATATCAAAACATGCCAAGAAAAGGTTAAAAGAGCGTTGCGGATTCAATAAAAAATCACAGGACAGAATGGCACAGAAAGCTTTTAAAGATGGCATAACTCACAGTCAGACAAAAGGAAAACTGAATAAGTGGATTACAAGCTTATATTTCAAGAATAAAAAAGCAAACAATATAAGGATTTATGGTGATAAGGCATACATATTTTGCAATGAAATACTGGTAACAGTTATTCAGGTTCCTGCGGATTTGCGAAAAAATTTGAAAGATATGATTAGAGAGGAGTTGAGCGAATGACAGAGAATAAAGCGATTGAGGTTTTGAAAGATAACTTTCCAAAAACTTGTAAAATGGTTGATGGAAGATTAAAAGGCGGCTTTGATGATGTTGAATGTGATTTTGGCAAAGCACTTCTACAAGCAATATTATCACTCAAAGAAATACAAAAGTATAGAGCAATTGGCACAATTGAATTTCTCACAGATATGAAAAGTAACTATGTTGAAGTATTAAGTGATTTGAGACAATATCGAAAACTTGGTACAGTCAAGGAATTGAAAGAACTAACAGAAAACCAATTGAGTGGGCTTGAGCTTGCAGAAATAGCTGTTGCAGTTCAAACATTGAAAAAATATCAAGAAATCGGCACAGTGGAAGAGTGTCAAGAAAACAAAGCAATAGCAGAAGAAGCGGCTATATCTGGTAAATGGATTCCATGTAGTAAAAAATTACCAGAAGGACGTATTGATGTACTAGTAAGTTTTAGTGATCATGATTCTGTAATAGCATGGTATTCGGAAGTGAATAAGTGCTGGAAAAATTCAAGTACAGACAATGTGATAACATCTGAGGTAATTGCATGGCAGTAGTTACCAGAACCATACAAAAAAGAGGAGAGTAAGTAAATGTATGAGCAGTTAGACATATTTGATATGACATTGCCAAAATTCCAAATAAATAAACCCATCCGATTAATAGAACTTTTTGCAGGGATAGGAAGTCAAGCTATGGCATTGCGTGATTTGGGTGCAAATTTTGAACATTATAGAGTGGTTGAATTTGATAAGTTTGCAGTTGCAAGTTACAACGCAATCCATGGAACACAATTTGAACCTGCAGACATAACACAGATAAGTGGCACAGATTTAGGAATAACCGGCACAAATAAATATTGTTACATAATGACCTATTCATTTCCTTGTCAAGATTTATCTGTTGCCGGCAAACAAAAAGGAATGACAAAGGGAAATGGCACAAGGTCAGGACTGTTATGGGAAGTTGAAAGGCTCTTGAATGAAGTTGAAAACTTGCCACAAGTGCTACTCATGGAGAATGTTCCGCAAGTCCACAGCCAGGCAAATATGCCCGATTTTCAGAAATGGATAAGTTTTCTTGAAAGCAAAGGATATACAAGTTATTGGCAGGATTTGAATGCTAAAGATTATGGCGTGGCACAGAATAGAAGCAGGTGTTTCATGATTAGTATGTTGGGTAAATGGAATTATAAATTTCCACAGCCGATACCACTCAAAAAGACCATGAAAGACTATTTAGAAGATGAAGTTGACGAGAAGTATTATATCAACACTGAAAAGGCACAGAAATTGATAAAACAGCTTATTGACAACAAAACATTGCGTGAGGGAACCGAATATGCAAATTATAATACATTTGAAAAGTATTCAGATATTGCAAGATGTATTCAGTCAAGAGATTATAAAGGTTTTGGTGGAAGTACTCAAACGCAGAATGCAGTTATTGATAAAATGCCAATTGACTTATCCGTAAATGAGCCAAACAAAAAAACGGTTAGCAACTGCATTACATCAAGAGATAGAAGTATAAGCAATCAAAAGTCAGTAGGAAATGGAGTGATTGAGTGCAAGAAGTTAAAATAATAGGTCAAATGGATAACACAATCGACCATACATTTGAAAGTGCTAACAGGGTATATGATACTAGCGGTTTAGCACCAACAATGAACACCTGCAGTGGTGGAGGATTACAACCCAAAATAATTGTTGCCATGCGTGGTAGAAATCCCAATAATTCGTCTGACCGAACCACAGGAAGTCCGACAGAGCAGAGATTAGAGCCGAACAGTCAAGGAATTTGCAATACGTTGACGAGCGTACAAAAAGATAACATGGTATTTGAAAGGCTTGTTGATTTGTATAACTCAAAAATTAGGGAGGATGAATTAGCTGGAACAATAACATCAAACGGAAATATATCATCTACTCATTGTGGAACTTTTGGAGTTATTACAATTCCGAAATTCCGCATCCGCAAACTCACACCTCTTGAATGTTGGAGACTTATGGGATTTTCTGATAAAGATTTTCTATCTGCAAAGTTAGGAAGTAAACAGATAGCCATAGAAATGCTTGAAAAATATCCACATTTGGGCAAAAGAGCGTTTACCGAAATACAAAGAATTGAAAAAATGAGCAATTCACAACTATATAAGCAAGCAGGTAATAGTATCGTGAAGAATGTTCTTATGGCGATTTTCGGACAGATGATATCTAAAAAAGAAAATGATTAAAAGAATTAGAGAAAACTGGTGGCAGCAGATTATATGAAAAGGGTGAGAAAAATTAGAACGGTATTAAAATATCCAGGAAGCAAATGGAATATAGCCAAACAAATAGTAAACATGATACCCAAACATCATAGTTACATTGAACCATTTTTCGGAAGTGGTGCGGTATTATTTAACAAGTCACCAAGCGACATAGAAACAATAAATGATTTAGACAGAGACGTTGTAAATTTGTTCCGCTGTATAAGAGAAGATTCTGAAAAGCTGGCCAGATTAGTAGCAGCAACACCTTTCAGTCGAGAAATGTACGATAGTTCCTTTAAAATTGACATATTTGAAATAATGGCACCAGACGAACCATACCACAAAGCTTTAAGGTTTTTAATAAAGTGTTGGCAAGGACATGGCTTCCGCACGAATGGATATAAGGTTGGCTGGAAAAATGATGTGCAGGGCAGGGAAAAGTCTTATGCCCTATGGAACTGGTACCGCCTACCAGAATGGATAATAGAAATTGCCGAAAGGCTTAGAACAGTGCAAATTGAAAACAGACCAGCAATAGAAGTGATAAAAAGATTCAATTATAGCAATGTTTTTATGTATCTAGATCCGCCATATCTTTTAAAAACGAGGTCCGGGAAACAGTATAAACATGAAATGTCAGATGGAGAGCATGAAGAACTTCTTGAGACAGTACTGCAGAGCGAAGCAAAAATAATTATAAGCGGATATGAAAGCGATATGTACAATGATTACTTAAAAAACTGGAATAAAGCATATTTTACAAGCTGTGCGGAGCATAACGGAACCAGACAGGAAGTAATTTGGATGAATTATGAGCCAGAGAAACAATTAAATCTATTTGATTTTATGAAAGA
>CAMWUK010000217.1 GCA_947177415.1 uncultured Clostridiaceae bacterium | reverse complement strand
TTCCTAAAAATCAAATACTCTGTATTATCATTTTGATAATGGCTACCAGAGTACCTATTTCTAGGGCGAGTTGGATAAGTGCTGATACCACTTTTTTCAACTCGTTTATTTTTTTCTCAAGTTTCATTTTATTCTCCTTTCTTTGTGTATTTCTCTTGGTTACAAGTATATTATATCTCGCTTCTAGCGAGTTGTCAACACTTAAAGCGAGTTTTTTTTGTTTTTGTTATTGTTTTTTCTCGCTTTAGGTATTATACTATCATAAAAGGGGGTGTTAATGATGGAAATTCTGACAGATGATGAATATAGAAAAATATTTCATAAAAAGCTAAACTATTATATGAAAAAAGAAGGTAAAACACAGGCTGATCTAATAAAAGATTTAGGTTTCAGTTCTTCGACTATTTCAAACTGGTGTACAGGTCTTAAGCTGCCAAGAATGGGTAAAATACAGTTGCTTGCTGATTATTTTGGGATAAGAAAAACTGATTTAATAGAAGATAATCCAGTTTCTGAACAATTTACTGTACATAGTACTAAAAAGGATTTAACTTGTATAATTAGTGAAGAATTTGGAGAAAAAGCAGAAAAAGTATTAAATTTATTTTTAAAACTTGATGAAATAGATCAGGCAAGAATCATTGAGCGAATAGAGACTTATCTCGAATCAGAAAAATATTCTTCAGAAGAAGGATACAAACACGCATAAGAAATCATATTATTGTGGATTTTGAAAAATAAGGGGGGGAGATTTATGGATATTTCTATTGATAAAATCAAGGGCATACTTATTGCTTTATTTTTAGGTGAATTTGGTGGATATCGTTTTTATAGGCATCAATACTTTTTAGGCATTGTCTACCTTTTTACTTTGGGATTGTTTGGTTTTGGATGGTTTTATGATGTTTATGCTGCTTTAACATACGATTGTAATAAATCCTCTTCAGAAGAAAATACAGCAGTAATAGCTACTATTCATACAAAAGTTGTTGGAGTTTCTTTTGAATGTGACCATGGTATATTTGACGATAGACAAGAAGCAATCGAAGCATTGTCCTGTCGTTGGAAAAAGAAGAATTCTCTAAGTTTGGAATACTTTGAGTATAAGGGTGAACCAGCATTCTATGTTATCATGACTCATGATAATACTGATATAGGTTGTTTGAAGGCTGACTTATCATCTGAATTAATGAGAAAGTACAGTGATTGTACCTTTGTTATATCTGATTATGAGGTTACTGGTGGTGAAGATAGAAAAAAATTTGGTTGTAACATCACTATACAAGTTCTTCGTTCTGTAACAAATCAGATAAATTACTAAAAAATTAAATAAACAACCGTTCCTGCTACCAACAGGAACGGCGAACACTTACTACTGCTGAACAGTTCCAGCATATAATAAGCCCTAGACAAGTTTATTATATCATTTCTGGCACCTGTTTGGCAATAGGTGTATTTTTTATACTTTTTTTAAGAAAGGATGATGACTATGGCAGAGATTAGAGCAAGAAAACGTGGCAATACCTGGAGTTATGTGTTTGAGGCTGCCAAGGTAGACGGGAAAAGAAAACAGAAATCAAAAGGCGGATTCCGTACAAAAAAAGAAGCCTTGGAAGCTGGGGCTAAAGCATTTGCAGAGTATAACAATGCTGGAACAGAATACCAGCCATCCGAGATAAGTGTGGCGGATTACATGGACTATTGGATGAAGGAGTATGTAGAGTTAAACTGCTCTTTGAATACATACAATGCATATCATGTTATTATTGAGAACCATATCAAGCCTAAATTGGGAGATTATAAATTAAAGAATCTTACTTCTTCTACCTTGCAGACATTTCTAAATGACATTTCCAAAAACGGATATGCTAAAAATATGATGACAAACATAAAATGTGTACTCACTGGTTCTCTGGCTTATGCAGCTGACACCCTCAAACTTATCCCAGATACACCTGCAGGTCGGCTAAAATTACCTACCAAATTACTGAAAGAGAAGAAGGAGCGTATTGTCCTCTCTTCAGAACAAATGGACAGCATACTAACACGCTTTCCAGAAGATAGTAACTTTTATATTGCCATTATGCTGGGATATCATTGTGGTCTACGCATTTCAGAAACTTATGGATTAACCTGGGACAATATTGATTTTAAACAGAGAACGCTTACTGTAGAAAAAGCATTAAACTATGATGGACGTAATAAGAAATGGTACTACAGTAACCCCAAAACAAAGACCTCTTCCAGAACCATACTACTAGGTTCCACTATCTTGAATACCCTACGCAAGCACTTTATAAAGCACAATGAAAACAAACTAAAGTATGGTGAGTATTTTGTGAAGCAGTATATTAATACAGAATCCGTAAACGGAAGAAAGTTTGATTATATTACAGAGCATGATGGTACTGTTATCTGTAAAGGTATTCTTCGGGAGGCTGTATGTACGAAAGAGAATGGATCAATGCATACAAAAGATACTTTTAAATATGCATCCAGGGTAATACATTATGAGCTTGGCATAGCTGAATTTGATTATCACACTCTACGTCATACCCATGCCACTATTTTAGTAGAGAATGGAGCCAATATCAAAGATGTCCAGGAACGCCTTGGACATACCAATATTGAGACAACACTAAACACTTATACACATAATACAGATAAGATGAAAGAAGAAAGTATTGATATCTTTGAAAGGGCATTAAACAGAAAAATGTCCTCCTAAGAAAAAATAGGAGGACAAATGGAGGACAAAACCTCTTTTTTAATTATCTAATCTTATTGATTTCCTTATTTTATACGGCTTAGCAAGCAGATAGTTTCTACATGCACCGTGTGAGGAAACATATCTACACACTTCACTCGTTTCACCTCATATCCGCACTCCTGAAACACTTCCAAATCTCTTACAAGACTCGTTGGTTTACAAGAAATATAGACCAATTGTTCCACTCCGTAATC
Source organism: uncultured Clostridiaceae bacterium (assembly GCA_947177415.1). Classification (GTDB taxonomy): domain Bacteria; phylum Bacillota; class Clostridia; order Lachnospirales; family Lachnospiraceae; genus CAG-411. The sequence goes on along the minus strand of CAMWUK010000217.1, from coordinate 1,345 downwards.
AACAATTTTCCTTAGTGCTTTTGGGTGGATGCCATCCCGTGGTGGGTCAAGGACAATCATATCAGGTTTTTCTTTGATATTATCCATAACCTTCAATACATCACCTGCAATGAATTCGCAATTTGTCAGTCCGTTCAATCTAGCATTTTCTTTAGCAGCATTCACTGCTTCTTCTACAATTTCCACTCCAATTACTTTCTTGGCAACTGGTGCCAGCATTTGGGCAATAGTACCAGTTCCACTATATAAATCGAATACCACTTTGCCATCAATAGCATTTTTACTGCTGCTTTCTATAAATTCTCTTGCGGTTTCGTATAGAACCTCTGCACCGAGAGAATTTGTCTGGAAAAAGGAAAATGTGGAGATTTTAAATTTCAAGCCAAGCAACTCCTCAAAGAAATATTCTTGTCCGTATAGCACCCTTGTCTCGTCACTTTGTACAATATCTGCCAGACTGTCATTTTTAATATGAAGAATTCCTACTATCTTTCCTTCTAAAGATAAATTCAAAAGCGGCTGTACCAATCCTTCCACATCCACCAACTCTTGCGTTGTGGTCACAACACTAACCAGAAGTTCGCCTGTTTTTACTGCACGACGGACAAGAACATGTCTTAACACTCCCTCATGAGACATTCTATGGTAAAATGTTGTCCCTAATTTTGAAAAATAATCCAAAATACATCGCAATATCTTGTTATAATCTTCATGCACAATCTGACAGCAATCCGTTGTCACAATGTCATGGAAACTCCCTTTTTTGTGCATACCTAACGCAAGAGGTCCATCCTTATACTCATCACCAAAAGTAAATTCCATTTTGTTACGGTAATTCCATTCGCTTGGACTACCAACAATACCTTCAAATACGCTTAAATCACATACTTTACCCAACAACTTTTTTACCTGTTTCTCCTTTAATTCAAGTTGTGTCTGGTAAGAAAGTGTCTGGTAACTACATCCTCCACAAGCCCCAAAACATTTGCATACATTGTCCCTAGTTTCCAATGAGGATTTTTCCAAACATTCCAGAATACGACCTTCAAATTTACCCTTTCTTGCTTTATTGATGGAAAATCTAAGTTTTTGACCACTAATGCCATTTTTTACAATTACCCTTTGTTGTTTTTTCTTTCCGTCTGCCAGAGTCTCCTCCACCTGTATGATTCCTTTATTGGGGAATTCCACATCTGTTACGATACCTTCGTAAATTTGTCCTTTTTTCATATCCTATATTCCTCTCTATACTATAGTAGTGTCAAATCTATAGTGTAACAGTTCAGCCGAGGGCTGACCTGTTACGGAATTGGGCAAGCTTCGCATGTAAATTGCCCAATTCCAA
>CAMWUK010000216.1 GCA_947177415.1 uncultured Clostridiaceae bacterium | reverse complement strand
TACATGCGAAGCTTGCCCAATTCCGTAACAGGTCAGCCCCCGGCTGAACTGTTACCAGCCAAGAATCCAGCCTTTCGCCGAAGACGAATTTTAAATAGGCTGGATTCAGTTACTGTTCACACCTACGGTGTAAACAGTAACCCATTTTTGCATATAAAAAAGAGCTATTACATTAAACTCAAATAGCATAATGCAATAGCTCTTTTTATATTTTTCCTAATGGCAAAACTAAAATCCCATGAAATTGTTTCTCTTTTATAAAACACTCTAAATATCCACCATATTGTTTTGCCGTTTTTTCCACACTTCTAATTCCAAGTCCATGTATTCCCTCTTCTTTTTTTGTGGAAACAAACCTATTATCCTGTAATACCAGTTCACTGCTAAAACCATTCACAACTTTTATTACTAACACCTGCATATTGTTCTGCATAAAAATTCTTATCCTTACTTTTCTATCCCCTTTGCTTTCCGATGCCCCACGCACTGCATTATCAATTAGATTTCCTAACATAGCAATCATATCTGTATCGGAAATTTCTTCCATACGGACATTGGGTTCTATATAAACATCAAAATCCACATCCATGCTGGCAGCATACTCTTTTTTTTCCGACAAAAGCATATTAACAATAATATGATTGCTATACTCTGTCAAGGAAGAGGTTCCCAGCCGGTCATTTAATTCCTCTAATATATCACAGGCTCTTTCTGTTTTATTATTTTTTACTAATTCTTCGATTACTTTCAAATAATTGCCTACATCATGCACTAACATCTGATGTTGCTCATAAATATGATTTATATGGGACAAATGCTGCAGTTCTGCATCTTTTTTTATAAGCATAACATTCTTGTCCATATTTTTTTCCGATTCCTCTATATATTGGCTATAAACATATAGGATAAGTATATTGCTTAGTATCATAAGTATTAAAAATATTGTCATAGCCACTTTATATGTGTAATTTATGGATAAATCAATTCCTGAATATACTATAGTTATCATTATCCCAAAAGTTGATATGGACAAACATAAGTAGGTTAGAAATATTTTGTAATTCGATCTGTTTGCAGGCTTTGCCACCACTTGCTTAACAATATTAAAAATTATGAAATTTAAAAGTTTTTCTATTATTATTATCAAAATATTGTCTATAACGGGCGGTGTTTCTCCTTTTTCTATATAATATAATGTAGAAGGTGACATAATAGGATATAAGATTTCACATCCTGCAGCAATAGGATATGCAATACAGAAAAGTTCCAATCTTCTTTTCAAATTCAAATCGAAAACAACAGTAATATACCCCCAGGAAATAACTGTTACACAGATTAAATTTATATATGTATTTTCAAACATATTAACACTTAAAATACACAAACTTGTTGCCAGACCTATCAGTATAGTATGCAGCTTTCCTAATTTAGTTCTCACATCTGTAAACTCAGACATAAAATCATACAATAAAAACACATCTATAATACAAATCATAAATTTTACTACTATATCCATCCAAACCATCTCTTACTCCATATTATAAATATTTTAGTCATACTTTTGTGCCATCAATCTGGCAAATCTTCTATGTATCTCTTTTGATTTTGATCTTGAAACTGCCAGAGATAATTCTTCTTCCCCCCAACTAATAAAGACTAAGGAATTGGTATTGATCTGCTTTACATAGTTTAAATTTACAATATAACTATTATGGGCAAATTCAAATCCGGAATTTTTTAATTTCTCATACAAAAATCCCAACTTCTCATTGCATAAGAGATTTCCCTTTATTTTCATATCTACATCTGGGCAGACATGTATTTTGCATCCATGCTTTCCTGTTTCAATGTACATAATGTCTGTAGGTTTTAATCTGATTTTTTCAAATCTGCAATGGGCAACAATCATGTTTCCCATCCTATTTTCCTTAACCTTATGAACAATTTCTTTCATTTCGCTAATCATCTTTTGTTCTGTATAGCTTTTGTATAGATACCGGTAAGCCATTACCTTAAAGGATTTATCTGTGGGTTGGTAAACACCTGAACAAAAAACCAATACAGAATCAGTAAACTTATTACGAAATAAAGCAGCCGTCTCGTCCCCATTCATTCCCGGCAACTGCATATCTAAAATCGCCAAATCGCAATAGATATCTTTTTTATGAAAAAAATTAACTAAATCTTCTCCTGTATGGAATTCATAAAAACAGATTTCCTCTCTTTCAAAACCAGATTTCAAAATGACCGTTTTCAGATACTCTATATATTCGCTGTTGTCATCACAAATAAATATATGAATCTTTGAATTTTTCATCGACGTATTCCTCTTCTGCTAAAAACAGTAACTGTTCAGAACCATGAACAGTTACTAAAAATATTATTTTTACTAGTATTCTGTAGTTTTACGAGCCTTTAACACCACATCTGCCATTCTTAAAGCTCTTACATTTCCAAGGACATTATGCACCCGGAAAATCTTGCAGCCATAAATTCTTCCAATTACATTTAATGCAATTGTTGCCTCTTCTCTCTCATCCATTTCCAGATTCAGTGATTTACCTATAATAGATTTTCTGGAAATTCCTAACAAAATAGGCAGTCCGAATTTCTTCAACCGCTCTACATAAGCTACACCATCCACATTCATCTTTAAAGTTTTTGCAAACCCGATTCCCGGATCCAAAATTAGCTGGTCTTTTCTGATACCTGCCTTTAAAGCAATGTCTATGGATTCCTGTAATTCTTTTTCCAATAAAGCTAAATACTCTTCCAAAGGATAAGACCCATCACTCCCAAAAACCGGAATTTCAAGACGGTTATGCATAAGACATACTGGCTTTTGATATGCTGCTGCAATTCCAGCAATGTTCTCATCATATTTCAATCCCCAAATATCATTCAACAAATCTGCCCCAGCATCAAAAGCTGCCTTTGCCACCTGGCTTTTATAAGTGTCCACAGACAAAGGCATCTCAAAGCGTTTTTTCAATGCTTCTAAAACAGGAACTACCCTCTCTATTTCCTCTTCCTCTGAAATCTTTGTATATCCTGGTCTGGTGGATTCTCCTCCTACATCAATAATTGCTGCCCCTTCTTCTATCATTTGTGCAGCATGGTCAATTGCCTTATCTAAACGATTAAACTTACTTCCATCCGAAAAAGAATCTGGTGTAACATTTAGAATACCCATAACATAAGATTCTCCGTTTTCCCAATCAAACTCCTTTGTTCCAATTAACATTCTGTTTCGTCCTCTCTGTAATGTCTATATTTTGCTCTATATACTAAATCTCAGTTATTTTCTATATATTCACTATCTTCAAGTAGAACCTTGCACTCTGCTGCAAGGTTCGTATAAGTGCCAAGTGCTGCTTTTGCACTTGTGTGCATCATCGTTTACGAAACTCCCATGCGGAATATATTTATGGTGATGCCTAATTGTGCGAGACATGAGAGTTTTGTTACTGTTCACACCTATGATGCTAACAGTAAAGTTATTCACACTTTGTTTCATCAATAAAAACAGCTTCTCTAGATACTTTACTAAGTTAATATTATATAAGAAGTTAGGCATTTCTGCAAGAATCTTTCAAGGACTGTTACCTATTTTTTTGCACAGGAATCATTTATGTATTATTATCATGTTTTACAAATATATCCTATCACCTATTAGTGTTTTTTCAACTTTAATTAACAAAGATTATTATAAAACCAGTGTAGCATTCTTCTTTTCCTCTGACCACTTACATCCATTTTTTGCTTTGCAAACAAAACAATTTCTTGAAAGTTTATCTGCCCTATACAAATAATCTGCCAATTCGTTCTTTTCTTTCTCTTCTTGTAACAGTTCAGCCGAGGGCTGCTCTGTTACGGAATGGGGCAAGCTTCGCATATAAATTGCCCCATTCCCCTTCTGTTTTATTCTTTCATACGGTCTGCACAACGTAGTGTGCAGATCTACCTGAACTGTTACCTCTTCTTTTCTATGTACACCAATAGCAGTTGTAATAATACGAATCTCATCGTCTTCATAAGCATACTTTGAAAGAAATTCCTTTGCAATCTCTACACTTGCCTGTTCATGGGGAATTCCTTTCTCATACTCCCACATCCTGCCAATGTCATGAAGAAGTGCTGTAGTATAAATAATATCTTGGTCTAAAGAACTTCCCTCTTCCAAAGCTAAAATATACATAATTCTTGCAACATCACAAAAATGTTCCAAGGTATGGCAGCAGAACTCTCTATCCTTTTCATATTCCTTAATTTTCTCTATCATATCTTGATATTGCTTGTCACAAATTATCTCTTGATACCGTTGCATAATATACACCTCATTCTAGTGAACTACCCATTGTCTAAAGCCAATGGGCTTCCTGCTTCGCAGACCTCGCAAC
>CAMWUK010000215.1 GCA_947177415.1 uncultured Clostridiaceae bacterium | reverse complement strand
GTGTATAGATATATTTTTTCTGCCCCTTTTTTTTCTGGTGAGAAGTATATTATATGATAGCTTTTAAAGATGTAAAAAATATTTTTGATATTTAAGCAGGGAGGAAAATAAATGGATGGAGATAAGATAACAATTTTATTTTTAGTATTGGTGAGTGTATTTATATTAATTTTTGGGGTAAGCGTTGGCATATTTGCCCTTAAGTGGGAGAAAAGGAAAAAAGAGGAGCTTATTGCCAGATGTACAGCTTCCGTACAGGGAATGTTGGTAGGAATTGCACAATCATATTCTTCTCATGCCAGTAATGATGGTTATGACCATTATCGTTATGATCCTATTGTACGTTATGACTTTGGTGGACAAATTTATGAGAAAACATATAGCAGTATGTCTAGCTGGGAAGGTGTACAGAATGAACGACCAATTACAATCTTTGTTAATCCTAATAATGCAAATGAAATATATGTACCATTGCCAGAAGATGTCAAAGAAAATAGAAATAAGAAAATAAAAAAATATATAATTGTTTTTGTGATATGGTGTTTAATTGCTATTATTGGTGCTATTTTAACAGACAAGTAAGAAGAATACATATATCATAAGATACATCATCCTCAATTATTCGCGGCTCATTAATGTTCTGTTAATACTAATCGTGTATCTAAGTAAGATTTTTTTGGTATGATAGATGTATTATACGAGGAGAGATACATTATGAAAAAAATTAGGAGAATAATGGTAGTATGTATCATAGGGGTAATGATGTTCCAGCGTTTATGTGTTACATCTTATGCATCAGAACGAAGTACAGAAGATAAGGTTGCACCATCTGGAATAGAATACAATGATATTCAAACAACGATTGAAAAGTATGTTGAAGAACACAATGAAACTACGGCAGGTGTGGGTATTGCGATATATGATGAGAATGATACTATTTATAGAAATGATTTTGGATATGCCAATAAACAAAATTCTCAGAAGGTGGATAAACATACTGTATTTGAGTGGGGGTCTACCAGTAAATTATTTATTTGGGTTAGCGTTATGCAGCTTGTGGAACAAGGGAAATTAAATTTGAAGGAAGATATACGGAACTATTTGTGGGATGGTTTCCTTGCAAATCTAGCTTATAATAAGGAGATTACAATGCTTAATTTAATGAATCATCAAGCAGGATTTCAAGAAATGTATGCTGGTGTTCAGATTTCGAATGAAAATGAAGTTCATAGTTTAGAAGAGACTTTAAGTACACATCAACCAAAACAAATATATGAGCCGGGAACAGTAACCGCATATTCTAATTGGGGAGCTGCTTTAGCTACTTATATTGTACAACGTGTCAGTGGAATGGATTATACAGAACGAAATTTTTCAAAAAGGCGATTAGAGCGTTTTAAGACCAAGAATAACAGTTTAATATGTTGTCATTGGTCTTTTTTGTTTGCCTTGTTGGGAATATATCGGTTGGTCAAATGTTCTATTTTGGAGTATAGAAGATGGTGGTTACACTATGGATAATTTGGTAGGTTGTGGCTATGGAAAAGTTACCTTAAATCTTAATATATTAGTGATTGATGAGAAAATGCTTGATAATATTCGCAAAAGAGATTAAAATATAATCTGTTGAAAGGAGTTGTTATCTTATGGATTATTTACCAATTCAAGAATTATCAAACAGATGGAATATAAGTAAAAGGCGTATACAAATTCTTTGCAAAGAGGGAAGAATTGAAGGAGCAAAAATGATAGGAAATATGTGGGTTGTGCCTTCGGATGCTAAAAGACCTAGAGATGCTCGTGTAAAGAATCCTACAGTAACGAAAAATAAGGATACATCCATTGTACGCAGAGAGCTAAAAAAAATACTTAAAAAGTTATTTAAAATAGCTGGAGAGTGTGGGATAAAGGAGGAAGATAAAAGAAACATAGTCCTTTCCTCTATAGCATATTCTTTATGTACTGTGTATCTAAACGAAGAAAAAAATGCAGATAAAATATTCATGACCATATACAAAGATATATCAGGTAAATGTGAAGAAATACAACCAGATTTAAAAATGCTTGAAATTGCATGTGAGTTTGTAGATAAGTATCTTGGAGATCCGGAAATCAATAATATTCTCTCATGGGCATATCAATATTCAAATAAGATTGTAAAAAAGAACATTTATAGCAAGACTCAATTTTTTACTGAAAAATACATGATAGATTATCTTGTAAAAAATGTGGGTGGAGTTGAAAAGGCGAAAAAAATTGTAGATCCATGTACTGGTGGCGGAAATTTTCTTGTGGAATGTTTGGAATATATGTGCAATAGTCAATCAGGTGGAGATTTTCGAAAAGGAGTTATATCAAATGCGAAGAGATTGTATGGATATGATATAGATAATGACATTGCCAGAATAGCAATTGTAAATATCAGATTAAGGGCAATGGCAATATTAAATAATAAATGTGTAAGTTTCAAGTTTAATATTTGGAACAGAATTTGTCCTAATATATATGTCTCAAAACAAGATGATTCTATATGTGGTTCGCTTGCTACTGATAACAGATTGGTGTTCAATCTTGTAAATGGAACTGAATTAGTGATAAATGAGGCACTCGGAGAAGCTGATATCATTTTGACAAATCCGCCTTTTGCAACAATAAAAGGGATGTTACAGCAAGAAAAAGATTTTTTAAAGGCATATTATCCTGATGCTAATTGTGATACTTGTGTTTCTTTTTTGGATGCTATATATGGCATGTTAAAGAAAGGAGGAATATGTGGAATAGTTTCACAAAATGCATGGATGCACCTAAAGACATTTAGAAATATAAGAAATAAATTTATTTCACAATATACGATTCATAAGATTGCAAATCTTGGTTCTGGTGCATTCTTTGATTTGAGTGGAGAAAAATCGAATGTTTCGCTTATTGTAGTAGAAAAAAAATGTGAGGCAAATAATGAGGTTGAAGTTTTGAATTTAACAACTTTGCCACTTAAAGAGAAGATTGAAAAACTAAAGAGGGGAGAAGATTATCTAAAGATTGAACAAAGTGTTTTAGATGGACCAAATGGATTCGATTTCACTAAAAGGGGTACATTGAATGCGATAAGCTCTAGCGAGGAATTATATAAAGATGTTGCAGTTCCAATGCAGGGAACATCTACTGGTAACGCAAAAGAACTAGTAGGTTATTTTTGGGAGCATTTTGGAGAAGAGGATTGGGTGAGTGTAAGTAATGGTGGAGGATATTGTAGATGGCAAGGACTAAATGATAGCGTTGTGAAATGGGGAAAAGATGGAGAATATATAAAAGCTCAAAAAGGGTCAGCACTACGAAATGTAAAGTATTTTTCTAAAACACAGATGGTATTTAGTGATACTGGAACTGCAGGATTGAATGTAAGAGTTTTATTAAATAATCAGATATTTATTGCATCAGGTCCTGGAATTAGAGTAACAAAAGGAAACGAATATGCCCACCTTGCTTTACTGAACTCAAGACTTGCAGCATATTTTGTAAGAATCATGTCTCCTAAACTTACTATAGCAGCAGGTTATATAGGACAGATCCCAGTTAATGAGAAGATATATTCGTCCGTTGTTCTTGAGAAAGATGCAAAATTATGTGTTGAATTAAAGAAAAAGATACTGTCTACCAGACCGAATAATCTAGAATATGATTCGACATTTATAGAAAATGTGTTAGGTGATTTAGATAATGCTACATGGAGGTTATTTAATGAAGACATTACTAATGAATTACTGAAATTGGAGATAGAGAGTAAGATTGATCAATATATATTTAAAGAATATGGTTTTTCGGATGAAGAAGAAAGGCAACTTAGTCAGAGTGTTGGTCCTTGTGCATATTTGATTGACGATGTTAGAGAAGTTGACATTAAGAAACTTGATAAATATATTTCAAAGCTAATAGATGCGTCGTGTTGCTTAAAAAGAACTCGTCCATCAAAAAATTCTTTGGGAAGTGATGGAATATTAGAGTTTGTGGCAAAGGATTTAGGTATTAATCCCGAAGTTGTTGTTAGAAAAATTCAGGAGAATCCATTTACAATGCAAAGTGTCTTAAAAAAGTATAAAGAAATGATTTTGCATGATGCAATACTTTATAGATTGGGGTATAACACAAAAAATGGCATACAAATATCAATGTGTTCTTTGACGGAATTGACAAGCTATTTAGAAAAAAAATTCGAAAGCCCAATAAAATATGATAAGTGGATAAAGGAATCATTTAACCAAATTCATAAAGAGATATTTAAAGGAGTGCCATATTTAATATATGAAAACGAGGAGATCCATAAATATGATAACAAAGTTGCATAATAAAATAGCAGATTATATGAATATCGCAGCAAATGTTGAACGGTGGCAAGATATGAGAAAAAAGGGTTGTGGAGATGCGTT
>CAMWUK010000214.1 GCA_947177415.1 uncultured Clostridiaceae bacterium | reverse complement strand
CTAGTTCTATTTATTATTTATCTTGTAAAAAATGTATAATTCTTTCTGCTGCCTTTATACAAACATCATAATCAATTTTAGGTTCCATATACCAAAAAAACATCTTTTTAATATGATCTGCAATCTCAGTAACATCATCTGTCTTGTAGCTTAATTCGCTAATGGAACACAAAACATCATAATAATTTTCATCATCCCATGAGTCTTCTGGAGATTTTTCAATACCTGCTATTTCATTTATGATACTTGTTAATTCTACAAATTCATCATATATTTCGTGTGAATCAACAAATCCATCACACCAACCTCTATCCTCATCCAAAGAAAATGATGAAATGTAAAAACAGTTTTCTGGATATTTATTAAATCCTTTTAGTGGATAATAGCGTGCTTTTGCTTCCTCAGCTTTTTTTCTAGTTGAATATATCCCCAGAAATTTTGTCTCAATACTATCACAAAATTCATAAGTATGAATGAGTAGATATACTTTTTTCATAGTAATTCACTCCAACTACTCTTATCTGGCTGTTCTTCTTCTTCCTCTTCTGCCTGGATACAATAAAGTTCATCATAAATTCCATAAAAATATAAGCGAATAAAGCTCTCAAAATCAGGAAGCACTTTATCACCAAGTATTACACCTTCTTCATTGATATATTCCGCATCTTCCCAATCAAATTCTTCATGGTCAAACCAACTTATCTGCCATGTATCTGTATCTTCTAAATCAATGTTTTCTTTTTTCATATTTGTATCAATACACAATGCACCTGCAGTTTGCCAATCTGCAAATGGTATAAAATGTATCAAATCTTTAGATGTCACTTTATCTCCTTCTAAATTATCACTGATTTCACGAAATCCTAGTATCATATCCCTAAAATGTTCTAATGGATTTTCTTGTGGTATCGGCAATATTCCACACCACCACAATTCTAAATATGGTTGTTCGTCATAACTAAGTTTTTCAATTTCCTCTGAGGACATAGATTGTATTTGACAAATTACATCCGTATCCGGCGTGCAGATATCATCCATTGGAACCGGTGCACAGAGAGCTGTAATGTTGTGACAATAAGTTTTAAAATATGTACGTAAAAGTGATGGTAATCTCACCTCAAATTCCTTTTCAAGGGAATCCAGCATCTCATCTGTAACAGTAGAAGGTGTAAGCATATCTTCTGTTATAACCCCACGTTCAATCAATGCTTTATATGCTGCTTTTATGTAGTTTTCTTCGTCCTTATATGACATCATAATCCTCCCTTTTTCATGAATGCTCCCTATATGTCTTTATCATTTGAGCATCATATACATGTTTATGGTTCTGAACAGATACGCATTTTCATTATAACATCCGTCCTTACTCTTTTCAATCAATTCTATATTCTTTTCTCTTGAAATCCATCCTCTGTTATGTTAGGATTTCTATAGTTACCTGTGCATGACATTGATGACTGAACTGTAACCATAAAACTAATTTTAAATAGAACAGGAGAGAAGAAATATATGAACAATACAAATAAAGAATCCACTTCCAACACAACAAAAGAATGGGAGGATTACCAGCTTTTAGAGGAAACCAAAAAGCTACGTACAGGAAAAAGTACCCTATATGTTCCCAAAAAAGATAGATATGAAGATTTGGAATCTTCTGCTGTTATATTTACTTGCTTTGGAATTATTGGGGATGTTCTTGTATTATTAACAGCTTTGGATATCATAAATATTCCATTTTTTAGCGGTTTATCCTCTCAAATTACCATGGCTTTTGTTTTTACTGCTTTTCTAATTATTGGTATTCATTCATGGTTTAAAGCAAAAACTCTTAAACCACAAATTAGTACAGAGGAAGATACCACAAGCCAGATTAATACATGGATGAAAGAACATATCACCAAAGAAATTCTTTCTTCTGTTGAAGATTCATCCTCCCCTGAGGAAGTTAATATTTTAAGCAAATTAAGTTATATGCATGACTTGGTTAGCGGACAGTTTCCAGAAGCAGACTCCGATTACCTTGATTTATTGATTGATAATTTCTATAATGATTTATACGCAGATCAAAGTGGACAAGTCCACTAGGATTCTCCACATTCCACATTCTCGAAGGACTTGCACACTTTGCGTGCCAGATGCGTGTTGTATGCTTTTGCAACAATACCCCTTACGCATATCTGTGCACATCCTTGCGGAGCATTTTTACTTTATGGGACGGAACTTTCCTATAAAACAAAAAATGCCTTTTCTCTCTTAACTTTTAGATGGAAAAGGCACTTTTTTTATTAGTGAGCTGGTTTTTGCAAACCTTCTAATTCTTGTATGTATTTTTGTAATTTTCTAATATGCAATCCAAAATCACCATCATCCTTGACTAAATTCAAAAACTGTTTATCTTCTTGTCCTTCCAACGCAATAAGTGGAATACAAGAAAATTCTTCTGACTCAAAGGCTTCTGCAATCTGGTATAATTCACCTACAACCGAATTTTTGTATTTTTCTATTGTATTACGTAATTCCATAATACGTTCTTTCTTGCTACGCAATTCTCCTTTTGAAACCACTTCTGATCTTTCCAGAATACAATCCCCCTCATGAAAAGGATAAACCAACAAATATGGTATGCTAACTTTCACAATTGGAAATTGTGGTATCGTTCTTTGTGCATTTTGAAAATACTCCACCACTGCTTTATCAGAAGCCGGTTCAGAAATAACTTCACCAGAAAGATAATATACTCCACTTTCTTGTACAATCTGCTCATTTATTCTCTCATAAAAACGAAATCCTATAATCCGGATATCCATATCTGGATTATCAAGAAGCATCGCTTCCTCAAATGCCTCTTTTACATTCCATTTTTCTACCTCTTTTGTATTTGAAAAAACACCATAACCTACATTCAAATATTGCACATAATGAGCCATATTTTTTTCCTCCTTATCTTCACCCATATCAAATACACTATCAAATAAAACACCCCCCGCCAAATAGCGAGGGATATTTATCATTCCGTTTTTTATCATTTCATTCTAAACAACAGAAAATTATGTATCTCTTTAGCGATTAGTCATTCTTCTTAACATACTGCTTGCCGCTCTGAACCGTCTGTCTGAATCTTATATAATTTTCTACCCTCAAACTCATTACGGTAATATACCCAGTTGTCTACCACATTAATGCTTACACTCTGGTCTTTATTCAAAGTTTCTTTTTCTGTACCTTCTACTGTCATCTTACATAGTTTAATACCTTCTGTAAGATTACCATAGTATACCCAGCGATCTACTACATTAATAAAGCTGCTGGCATCATCATTTAATTTTACTTTCTGGCTGCCATCAAGATGCATCTTATAAATCTTTCCACCATCTGAAAGATTTCTATAATAGATCCAATCTCCTACTACATTAATATGCATACTTTCATCTTCGCACAATTCTGTCACTTCGGAACCATCTAAACGAACTTTAAATAATTTTTGTCCCAAAGTAATATTACAATAGTATATCCAGCCATCTACTACATTAATATACATACATTTGTCATCACAAATTTTTAATTTTCCAGAACCATCAATGTTAATCTTATATAGTTTCTTGTCATCAGAGTAGTTTACAAAGTAAATAACCCCATCTACTACACTTACACAATCCACACTATCATCTATCATTTTCGTACGCTGTGTTCCATCCAATTGAATCTTATAAAGCTTACCACCATCTGAATTATTACGGTAATAAATCCAATTATCTACCACATTAATACAAAAACATACTTCATCACTAATCTGCTTTTTATCCGTACCATCCAATCTTTCTTTATAAAGTGTTCCTTTATCTCCACTATTTGAAAAATAAATCCAATCACCTTGTTTTGCTACAACACCTTCATTCACAATATTTCCCACACTATTTCCTGTTGTATTGGAAATAGTTATTTCCTCTTTCACAACTGGCTGTGCTACCGGTCTCTCTACTACCTGCTGTACTGGTGCTGCAGCTTGGCTAAAATTTACATCTCTTACCTGCTTCTCTTCACCTGCACTCACAGCTGGACTTCCATTCATATACACGTTATAATCAAATTGTGCAGAAGAATTCGCCTTCATTGCTGTCTCGTGATTATAACCAGCTTCTCTGTTATTGGTTGCAAATGAAACGGTTGGTTCTTTCGCTGTTACACCCAACTTATTACCACATTTGATACAAAACAAGCTATCATCTGTATTCTCATACATACAGCTTCCACAGATAAAAGGATTTTCCTCAATCTTTACACCACATTTTCTACAGAAAACACTCTCATCCACATTTTTGGTTTTACAACTTTGACAAATACGCATAATCGTACTCCTACCTTTCCTAAAATAAATATTATCTAATAAGTGCGATTCACTTACGATCCACATGTAATAATAATTACCCTCAATTATTCACAACTCAAGCTCTTGCTTAAGACCGTGAATAATC
>CAMWUK010000213.1 GCA_947177415.1 uncultured Clostridiaceae bacterium | reverse complement strand
CATATAAGTTATAATTGACAAAAGAACATTTGTTTGCTATTATAGTTATATAAAATAAAGCGTGGGGGTTGAATAAAATGAATTACAAACAAAAGATAATTGAATTAATTGAAAAAATTGAAAATCAAGAGTTCTTAGAAATGCTATATGGTTTTGTGAAGAGACTATATAAAGAAGAAAAAGCAGAGGATTAAACCTCTGCTTTTTCTTATCTAATAAATCTTTCCATCCAAGCCCACCACAATTGTTTGTCTGCATCTGATAACTCATAGTACTTCATTATAGCCTCTTTAGCTTTTGGATCGTTAACTCCAATGTCAGCACAAATATCACCAAAAATTATAGTTGCTTTAGATTTCATTTCTCCATCTCCTGTTCGCAGCCAATCTTCGTTAACATTAAATTCTTTACAAATTAAAAGTAATGTTGATTCGCTTGGTTCTATATTTCCGATTTCGTATGCAGCTATAGTTTGCCGTTTCAGTCCTAATCTGTCTGCAAATTTTTGTTGAGTTAATCCGAAAGTTTTTCTCAATTCTTTTATACGTTCCTTCAAGTTTTTCACCACCTTTAAATTATAATAACTCAGAAAAGCAATTTAGTCAACAAAAAGTATTGACAACGTATATTAAATTGCTTATAATAGCAATATAATCAACAAAAGGAGGCGAGAGAATGAAGGACAAGGCTCTTATTAAAAATGTAAGATTTGACTTTTTGACAAATGGAAATATTGGTTGTTGTCATGTAGAAGTAAATTGCGAAACAGAAGAAGATTTAAAAGAGGCACTAGCTTTTGCTAAGAAAGCAAGTGAACTAATGCCCAATGATGATTTTGCTAAGAAAAGCAAGAATTAATTAGTGGTAATAAGCTTTTATAATCGCATTTTTGCCATTGAATGAATCATAATCAATTTGTTCAATATAATGTCCACAAACATAGCTATTACATATATTTGATAAATCTTTATGTAGTGCTGGAATGGCAAGATATGAACCTATTGAATCGGTCATTTCAATAACAGGTATATCGTAGCCATTAATACATTCTATGCGAACATCTGGGTTATCTGGTGTAAAAATATCTAATAGAGATTTTGAAAGTTCAGACATAGGCATTCTCCTTTCGTATATACTCGGCTCGCTACAGCCTGTGATTATATTATAGGAGAATTTGCAAAATTTTACAATATTATAAAAAATAATAGAAAGTGGGGTGATACTATGCCAAAGACATTAACAAGTAAAGATATCAGTGAAGGTAAGAGAATTTCTGCATTATTTTCAACTCTTTCAGAAGAAGACAAAACAATAGCAATTGTTTATCTATCTGCATTGAGAGATAAAGAGATAGCAGACAGCAACAAGAAAACAAGTGCATAGAAAAAAAGGTGAGAAGAAGGAGGTGAGAGAATTTGCAAATATTAATTAGCGTTATATGTTCTACAGTGGTTTCGTTTCTAATACTGTCAAACAAAAAAGTACGCAACTGGTTTGATAATAATTTTTAAGCAAGTAGAGCAGTAAACACAGCACCTACAATAGATCCAATGATACCAATGAGTAATGGGATTAATATATGGCTTAGAAAATATTCAAAATCAAAAAAAGAATGTTTCTCAACTTCAAAAATACCATTTGAGGTAATGTTGAATACAGAATTATCTTGAAAAGATTTTGGTTCACCATATTTATTCATTAGTCCATCTTTCAGAGAAATATATTGGTTGTATGTAAGTAGGTACAATTGATCGTCAAGTGATTTAAACTGTTTGAAATGTTTTTTGACTTTTTGATAAGTTACTGGTGAGTTCTTTTTTATAAACTTCATAAGTTTGATATCTTGTTTTGTGATTTTCATGAATGAAACCTCCTATGCTATTTAAAAAAATTATAAAACACTATAAGAGCAAACACAACTAAAATCAATAAAAAAAATTAAATTCTCACTAAAAGTGACTAAATTAGAAAGGAGAGGTAAAAGAGTGTGGATAACAAAAAAGAAATGGCAACGATTAGAAAAAAGAATTGCTGACCTTGAAAGGGAAATTCAAAGTCAGCAAGACGAGTTACAAAATATCAAGTACGAATCAGCCACTGATTTACTAAAAGAATTAGAAGAAAAATATAGAAAAGTAACTTCTAATTAAAGATTGTTATTTGATTCAAGTAATATGGAGAGGAGGCACAGAAGAATGAAGTGGAAATCCCCAGAGGAAATGAAAAGATTAAAACAACAGGAAAAGCAACGCAACTTTGAAAGATGTGTATTAATCAGTCTTGTTGCGTTGACATTTCAAAGCATTGCAGTACTTATTATGGTGATAAGCTTGCTTTTAAGGATATAACAGAAATAACAATTGAGGTGAAGCTTATTAATAAAGCTATGATAGATATTAAAGTAGTAATAAAAAATCTACGTTTGTCTTCAGTATGAAAGTTTAGATAACTTTTCCCTCTGTAATTTAGTATATAGTGCTTATGTGTAATATCAGAGAAATCTACTAAATTATAGTGTTTAAGAAACTGATATTTTTTATTTCTTTCAATAATGTCACGTTTATATTTTCGACGGGAAATAGATTTAACAATTTTATGTTCTTGCCTTGATAAATGTAAATTTTGCGGTTCTGTATACATCTATATATTCTCCTTTCTTCGATATTTCCATTTGGCAGAGTGGATATGTAGATTATAGGAGAATTTTGGAAGAAAAGCAAGAAAATTATTAAAAAAGAAAAGTTTTAGAGTAGTATTGTTTTGAATCAAATAAAAAGTGAGGTGTAATATGGACTGGAAAAAATTCTTAAAGGAATATAAGGAGCATTTTCAAAAAGCAAAAGAAGAAGATGCTGAAAGCATAAACCAGATAGAAATTGATTTTGAAAAAGAAATCTTAGTTATTAATGGAAAAGAGGTAAAAGAACCAGTTATAGTAAGTATGCCACTTGACAGTGAGTGGCAAAGGAGAAAGATATTTAATCTTAAGAAGGGATGCTGTAGAAAAGAAAAGCTTCCAGAAATATCAATAACATTAGAAGGAGATGTACTGAAATGACAGTGAATCAAAAGAAATTAGAAGAATTATGTAAACCTGTTATAGAATATCTGACAGAAAATTGTGATCCATACATTGAAATCACAATAACAAGTGAACATATAAAAGCAAGAAGAGATATTATGAGCATTCCAACAACAGCGACTGAACATAAAGAACAGCCGCTGTGTTGTGAACATGGTGCAAATGATTTTACTCCTGAAGACAGTAGTGGAACTAAATCTAATGGTCCGTCTGAAGCCAATCACTAATAGAAGCCAATTCATTGGCGGATGAACTGGCTTCCATGAGACATTATAGAACCTTAGCATACACACAATCAATAAAGCGTGCAGTAACCTCTATATGTTTGTTGCGTTGCAGTTCCCTTATAGCATCAATCTCTTTTATCTTCTGCTTAGAGTCGGTGTTGTAATGAAATTGGTTGTGTTCTTGAAAGTGGGAATATATTTCTTTTTGTAAATTGGTCATAGTAAACCATCCCTTCATCTATACTTGGCTTCAATGGATGCCATAATTAATTATATTGGGAAAAGGGAATAAAAGCAAGAAATATCTCGAATAAAGAGATTTTTAGGAAAGAGAGGTGATACCCATGGTCCGTATAGATACGTTGAAATTAATTGTGGCAATGGCTAACAAATGTATGACAGTAAAAGATTTAGCAGATGCCATTGGAAAATCAACCACCTGTATTTACAAAATACGAAGAGGATACTTAGCGAAAGTAGAGACCATTGGAAAAATCTGCAAAGTATTAGAGATGGATGCAGCAGATTTAATAGTAGAAGTAGTTCATTATCAGAGAACAAGAACTTCTGCATCATAATTAAGAAGTTGCACCAGTGCAACTTTGGAGGTGAACAAAATGAATATGACAATATATGAAAAAGCATGTGACATAATCGACACACTACTAAGACAGGGCAATACATCAGAAGAGATATATGTAGAGTACACAAACAAGTTATCTGGAGAATACGAGAAAATGGGTACAGGTGAAAGTTCTCGTAAAAATAAGGATTTGTATAGTGAGATAACAGGTATCATGGCGGAACGCTTAGCAAAAGAAGCAGTTAGAAAAGCAGGATACCAGATGGTGGAGAATAAAAGGTTTACTTTTTGGGAGAAGGCGAAATAATGAAAGATTCGATAGAGCATATCAAACAGAATGCTTGGAGCCTTTCACCGGAACAAAACGAGAAAACTCTTGTAGAAGTTGCAAGAGAAGAACACAAAGGAACAGTCTACATATATTACCGTTCAGAAGAAGGCAGATATTTTTACGAGACAGAAAAAGGAAAAATCTGGAAACAAAAGATAGAGGAATGGAAGAGACAAAGAAAAAAGCACTGACATACCATCAATATGTCAGTGCATGGGTTTGTTGAAAAAGATAATTTATAAACATATATATTGTAT
>CAMWUK010000212.1 GCA_947177415.1 uncultured Clostridiaceae bacterium | reverse complement strand
ATATAATAATACAATCATAAACTTTTTTGAATTCTGGAAAAAACAATTTGTCCAAAGAATTTAACTCTATTTCAATCTTTTCGCCTCTTGTTTTCTCTTCCAATTTATCAAAAAGTTTTTGCATTTTCTGATTAACGACCATTTTTTCACTCTCCTAAAAATTTCTTGCCTTCTTAATAGCTTTTTTTACCCAATCCTGTTTTAAAACCTTTTGTATTTTGGGCGGTGAAGTGTTCCCTTACTATCAACTAACTGTCCACGTTTAAAATCATAATACCACTTACTATCATCGGGTTCATGATAATGCATATTTCCGTCACCTTTACCGGGATTAGGATTTTCAAATTTTCTGCATTTTACCCAATAATAATCTTGCATATTTTCTTCTTTCTTTTTTTGATAACAATTCCTGATGTTTTCCATATTGCTCCTGAATATTTTTCAACAATAGCCTCTCGCAACGAATGATAAAACATAAACAGGTCTGCAAATACTGCTGTATACACTAACATAAATAGAACATACCCTATTTTATAAGCTGTTGATGTGTATTCCACAATAATAAACACGGACTGTATTATTCTTAATATGTATGCTGGAATTACACATAGCAAAGCTATTTTTAAATATAAGATTTCTCTTATATCATTTTGTGTAACTGTTCAGAACCATGAACAGTTACGTTCTAAGCCCATGAAAATTCGCCTTCGGCGAAGGGCTTAGAACAATCAAAATTTACATTTTGCTACGAAACACGCAGTAAATGCGTGTTTCTACCTGAATAGTTACCATTTTGTTTTATTTATGTATTTCTTTCTTCTCTAATATCTCTATCCATTCCTTATTTATTCCTTCCTTTTCCAATATTTTTTCCTCTTTTCTTCTTAACTCTATACCTTTTTTTAATAGTGTAACTATTCTAACTGTTCATGGTTCTGAACAGTTACAAAATAGTATACATACAATCAGAACTTGCATACTTTAGCAATATATGTACTGGTCTTTTTCCCTCTAAAATCTCCATTAGCTTTTCTACATCCTCATATATACTTGTTTTATCAACCTCTTGCATATATAAATAATTATATGTATAAAAATCATCATCTACTGTTGGCAAGCCAATTAATAAAGTTAATAACTTCTCCCAACATAAATCTTCAACAGTTTTAGTATTTAACATAACTTTCGACAATTCCCTTTGCAATAATTCAACCTCGTCAAAAGGAATGAATCTTTTTTCTTTATATTCACTCCAAATTTTATTAATTTGATTCATTTCACGTTTTTCCAGCTTCATCCATAAATCATATGAAAAAGATTCCCAACCATTCAAAATATTATTTATTTTCTTAACCTTTTCTTTCAATATACTTTCCCTATATAAATCCTCATCTTGCAACTCAGATATAAATGGATATATTTTTAGATATGCTAATTCTCTAAATTTAAACTCATTAAAAAGTTCATCAAAATATTGTTTTATACGTTTATATAACATATCTGCATTAATCATATTAAGTGTATACTCCTGAAGTAAATCCTTAAATTCCATGACTCGAACCTCCCTACAACATAAACCAAAGTCTATTTATGAAATAGGCATAATTTTCTTTAAAATCTTTATTCCATAAATCTAACTTTCCTCATGAAATTCTTCAAAATCTGCAAGGAAAATGCTTTCATTTTATCGAAAACTTTGCAAATATTATACCAAATAACGGGGTAAAAGTCAGCAATAGTAAGAACAAGTAGTGGTAGTGAAGAATCCAGCCTTTCGCCAAAGGCGAATTATAAATAGGCTGGATTCCGTTACAGTTTGCACCGTAGGTGTGAACTGTAGCGACACTAATTAGAACATTTTCTCTATATCAGAAAATAAGCAGTGAAAAACTTTTACTTCTCCTTCATAATGCAGCTCTGTTTCAATATCTGGAACAATTTTATGAGCAATATTCTTATCTATTCTTGAAAAACCTGCAAAGGATAATTTGCTTGTTAAAAGTTTCATCTCTTCTTCACCCACAAATTCTCCTGCATCATAACAGTTAAATTTCCACTCATTTCTATCAACATGTTTTAATGTCTCTAAAGCATAAATATAGTAATAATTATCAAGTAAACTCACATACACTTCCAAATCTAAACGCCTTCCATTAAGGACGGCTAATAACTCTTCATCATCATCTAAAATAGATTGATTTTTATGTAATAAAACGGAAAAATGTACACTAGGGTATTCCTCCGTGTGTGTCCACTGTTTTATATAGTTACTAGGAAATACAAACTGCATAGTTTCATAAATTTTCTTATTTACTTTGTCTCGTAACTTCATGTCATTCACGACAGTTTTATACCTTATATATTCCTTTGAATTTTTATATACTTTATCCTTATAACTGCACTTTTTAGGATAATACATGTTTATCTTCTCTATAATCGTTCTATAATTTCCCATTATCATCACTCCAATATTTACTTTTCCTATACTAATAACAAAGTGGGCAATCCTGCTTTATAAGATACAAGAACATTAAAATTTCTATTACCAATATAACAATCTAAATATTCCAACAATTTTATTACAAGAGATTCTTGGCTTTCTCCTTTTGCATATAACTTCATATACTTTTTTTGTTTCACTCCTGATGTCTTAATATCAAATATACTTTTACAAATCCTAATAATATTATCTTGTAATATGTCTTGTATAGTATTGTTTAATATTGGCATATCCCAAAGTCGCTTAAGTTGTTCACACAATTTTTTTTCACCCTTCTTTTCATCTTCATTCCAAAGAGTTATTGCATTTCTCAATTCAATAAAAAGTTCTTGTTTGACGATATTCAAATATTCTTTATCTATATCAAAATTATATATTTGCATAGGTATTGCTGTTTCTATTTGAAAATCAAATTCTTCTTTTCCATGTAAAATCCTACTTATGTATTTCACATCTTCTTCTGAACAAGGATATCTATCCTCAATATCATCACTTTTTATGTAAAATTGCGAAATCGTTTTCAAAAAAGGATACAATATTATCTTTTTCTTTTCTATATAACCACCTTTCAATAAGTCATAATATGCTTTTTCGCCCCATCTTCCCAATTCATCTTTAGAAAGTGTTCCTAAAAAATAACTATCAATTCTTTCTCTTAATTCATTAATTTCATATTTCAAGTATAGTCACATCCCATTCCTAATTTAGGTAGCAAAAGCTACATTGTTACCTCTTCGCTTTCCAATACTTTGGTTTATATATAATTTCAAGGTAACTATTCAGGTAGAAACACGCATTTACTGCGTGTTTCGTAAGAAAAAGTAAATTTTGATTGTTCTAAGCCCTTCGCTGAAAGCGAATTATTATGGGCTTAGAACGTAACTGTTCATGGTTTTGAACAGTTACATTTCAAGGTTATTTAGTGTAATGGTTTCAACACAGCAAATAACTTTCCTACAACATAACCCTAATTCTATTTATGAAATAGGCATAATTTTCTTTAAAATCCTTATTCCATCTTTAATAACCCTCAAAAGGATTAATTTTTCTTCTATACTCCATGGGGTTGTTTCAACACTTCTTCCCTAAATCAACATTAGTTTTTTACAAGATTGAAATAATTTATCGTATACTCCATTTGCAAAATCACTATCTCCATAAAACTTTTCTTCTAATGAACACGCTAAATCATGGGATATATTCCAAATTTCTTTGTGCTTTATTCCATAATGCCACCTGTTTTTTCATTCTGATTATCTTTTCTTTATGTACATATTTACTAAATAAGAGACTCCCCCTCTTCTATCCATCCCGTAAAATTACATACCCCTTCTAATTCCACTGCTTTTTTCATATTATTTATTTGATAATGGACTTTAACACAATCATGTAAAGCAGCTATGCTAACTCCTCTATTATATGCCACAGTGCCTATTCCTGTCTTATCTCCTTGAATTTTATAATATTCTATATATAAGATATCTGAGTATCTAATAAATACAAATTCATAATTTCTAATTTTACAAGCCAAAAGAAAATCATTGCAAAACCATATATAAAACTGCTCTTCTGGTGCAAACCCAGTTTGAATAATTACTTTATTGTTATCACTTTTTAATATTTCATTTTTTAGTATGGAATCTGTATAATCAGAATATAGCTGTTGAAAACTCCTCTTTGCCTTTGAATACGAATATTTATATTTTGAATTTATGTATATCCTACAACTAAATGCAAAGACTGCTATAAAAAATTTCAACTTTTATACCTGCAAGTAGTGGTCTCGTATGTAAAATTTTCACCTGTTTTGCAAAAAAAGAATCTAAATCTTTCTTTATATTCTTTTCATCTGCAAAGAAATCTTCCATTTTCTCCATTTATCTAATCTTACCCTGAAAAAAATTTTCAATATCTGACTGCTTCTCTATACTTTCTCTTTCCATATTCGCTCTCCTTTTCTAATTTTAAAATTTTATCTAAATACCTATATTCGAT
>CAMWUK010000211.1 GCA_947177415.1 uncultured Clostridiaceae bacterium | reverse complement strand
GTATAATCCAAAAGCAGTTGAATAGGAGGAAAGAAAGATTATGCGTGATTATGTTACAACAATTTGGCCATTCATAAAAAATGAATCTTTTTTTAGATTGTTATATATTATCTGTTTATTTTTAAGTTCTATATGCTTTTTAGAACAAATCTGCTGGATACTAATTCCTTGTATTATGGTGTGGGGATTCTACTTTCTGTGGAAACGGATTGCATCTCCCCTTAAAATCCGTAAAGTACGCTACCATTGGATTCTTATATTATTTTTGCTATCGGGGGTAGTTACTGCTTTTTTAAATTATAAAAACAATCTTGGTGAAAATCTTTACATGATTTATCATGCCGCAATTTGCTTTTTCTTATTGTATGGTACTCATGCTACTAATACAAAGGAAAACCAGAAACTTGAAATGTATAAAATTTTTCGTATTCTTACAATTTTAATTAATACTATTGCTTTTAGTGGTTTGTTATTTTTATTTGTATTTGTACGGCTAGATGCTTTTGGATATACAGTTGGATTATTCGATAATCGTTATACAGGATTTTATACTCATCCAAATATTGCAGCTTTTACCAGTGTAATTGGTATCATAGGTTCTCATATGCTTTGTTCCAAAAAGAACATGCCAAATAAAAAACATTTTCTTCCAAGATGGTTCTGCTATACTGGCATTGTTTTGAACCTGCTGACTATATGGCTGGCTGATTCAAATGCATCTTTTGTATATGTATGTTTGTATTTCTTTTTCTATTATTATATCTTTACTAATGGAATGAAGAAACAGAAAAAGTCATTGACACTAAACACTTTACTCCGGTTATTCTTAGTATTTGCCTTTTTCGTTCTTACCTCTTATGGTTTGCGTATTGCAACCCAAAATATTGTTATGAATGCACTTGGCACAATACATACAGTAACTTCTGTGGACCCCACAGAAGTTACCGATCCTTCTTTTGTATTTCCAACAATTACGGAGGAGATTGAGATTGGCCGCAGAGATCAAACGGATTTATCCAGTGGCCGCTTAGATTCTTATGGAAAAGCACTACTGCTTCTACAATTCAAACCACTATTTGGTATGGGAAAAGCAAATATCATTCCTTATGGTAATACCTATTTGTATGAAGGTTTTCTTTTCTTTGACCTGCATAATGGTTATCTTACCATTTTACTTTCCTGTGGTATGATTGGTTTTTATTTATTTGCAGTGTTCCTTGTTCAGCTTCTACGGAAATCCTTTTATCTTTTGGATAAATTTTCAAGCATTTCCAAAGATGATAAAAAAATGCTTGCCATGTTTTTATCATCCTTACTAGGATATGGTGCTTATGCAATGTTTGAACGTACTCTTTTATTTGATGTTACCTTTATGGTTATTATTTTCTGGGCATTGCTTGGTTACTTTATGTCGTACGCCATAACCTATGAAGATTCCAGAGAAAAAAAACATGTCTGGGTAAAAGAACTTATAAATTCCTTACAAAAGGTTAAAAACTTATTACTATAAAAGTGTTATTGATAGACATTAATAAGAGTGTCGGTTACAAAACACACCAAGTGCAGAGTAACCGACACTCTTTTGTTCATAATGATATATCAAAGTTCAAGGTTTCATAAGTTTGAACATTCTATAATAGTTACCTATTTTTTTAATCTCAAGGCACGCATAGAATTTATTATAGCAAGAACAGATACTCCCACATCTGCAAATACAGCTTCCCACATATTCGCCATACCCATAGCTCCAAGGATTAACACCAATGCCTTTACACCAAGAGCAAACACAATATTCTGCTTTACAATAGTTAGGGTTTTCCTTGCTATTAAAACAATAGATGCTATTTTTTCAATGTCATCATCCATAAGTACAATATCTGCTGCCTCTATAGCAGCATCTGAACCCATACTCCCCATGGCAATTCCGATATCTGCTCTGGTAAGTACTGGTGCATCATTGATTCCATCCCCTACAAAAGCCAGTCTTTCTCCTTCTTTTTGTTTCTCCAATAACCGTTCTACATTTGACACTTTATCAGCAGGAAGAAGTTCTGCACAGACTTCATCAATGCCTATATTTTGTGCAACTGCCTTAGCAGCCTCTTCTCTATCTCCGGTAAGCATCACACAGTGCTTTACACCAACTCTTTTCATTTGCTCTAATGCATGTTTAGCACCTTCTTTTATTGTATCTGATATCACAATCGCTCCAAGGTATTCCCGCTCTTTTGCTACATAAATAATTGTTCCCATACTGTCACAAGCTTTATAGGCAATCTTTTTTTCTTTCATAAGCTTTTCATTACCTAGAAATAGTTCCTTGCCATCTACACGGACGCAAATACCATGCCCTGCTATTTCCTGTGCTTCTTCAACCCTGTTTAAGTCCAGATTTTCCGTATATGCCTCTTTAATAGATACTGCAATTGGGTGATTAGAATAGCTTTCTCCCAGTGCCGCAAATTCCAGCAATTCCTTTTCTTGTATTCCTTGTGGAATCACCTCTGATACTTTAAATTCGCCTTTTGTTAAAGTTCCTGTCTTATCAAATACAATCGTATTCACTTTGGATATTGCCTCTAAGTAGTTACTGCCCTTTACTAAAATCCCAAGCTTCGATGCAGCACCAATTCCTCCAAAAAATCCAAGAGGTACGGAAATTACCAAGGCACAAGGACAGGAAATTACCAAGAAAATGCAGGCTCTTTGTATCCACTCTGCCCATGTTCCACCAAAGAATAGAGGAGGTAATACTGCCAAAATTACGGCTCCTATGGTAACAATTGGTGTATAATATTTTGCAAATCTGGTAATAAAATTCTCTACCTTTGCCTTTTTACTGCTGGCATTCTCTACCAATTCCAATATTTTTGCCACAGTAGAATCATCAAATTCCTTTGTTACTTCTACACGCAGAGTTCCAGCACCATTCACACATCCGCTGATAACCTGCTCCCCAGCCCGTACTGCTCTTGGAACAGATTCTCCGGTAAGTGCTGCTGTATCTAACATGGATTCTCCTTCCAATACAATACCATCTAGCGGAATCTTCTCTCCTGGCTTTATAACAATAGTCATTCCCACTTCCACATCATCAGGATCTACCTGTACCAGCTCACCATTCTCTTCTATATTTGCATATTCTGGGCAAATATCCATCATATCTGTAATAGATTGTCTGGATTTGCCTACTGCATAATTCTGGAACAATTCACCAATCTGGTAAAATAACATAACTGCAACTGCTTCGCTGTACTCCTGTACTCCAAAAGCACCAAAAGTGGCAATCATCATTAGAAAATTCTCATCAAATATCTGTCCATGCCGTATGTTTCTAAGTGCCTTCCACACAATATCATATCCAACAATTCCATAAGGTATCAAAAAAATAATTGGCATCCACCAGTTTTTTTCATAATCTTCCAAATATCCAAGATGTTCTAAGGAAAAAAGTATCAAAAACAGTATGCCAGCTATAATGATTCTAAGACGCATTTTTTTCTGCTTCTTTGTCATAATTTATCACTCCTCTCTCAAACTCTATAATTCAGGAATTTGTAAGACTCCATTTATGTTTTGAATTATTGTGCTGGATTCCCATGTCATTACAAGGCTCATTTACACCACTCTCAACCAGAACAAATAAATATACTGGTTATTTATATAAAATGGTAACTGTTTAGAACCATGAGTAGTTACATAAATTTTATTATTATTTCGTAATAATTGCTATCGCACAAGACATTCTTCCAGAAACAATATAATAGTCCATATTTTTGTACCCTGCTTTTTTAAAAAATTCTTTATAGGAATCCATATCAAATTGCCGCTTAAAATTTGCTCCTGCAAATTCAAGTAATCGTACTGCTATTTTATTCGTACTATTGGATGTATTGATATATGTCGGAATAATAATTTTACCGCCTACTTTACATACCCTTTCTAATTCTTTGATTGCAGCATACGGTTCTTCTAACAGGTGTATCACATTACCTGCGACTACCTTATCAAAGCTATTATCCCTACATTTTAAGTGTGTCATATCTGCACATCTTATTTCTATATTACTATATTTCCTGCATTTTTTTGAAGCCTGCTTTAACATTCCTTCAGAAAAATCTGTTGCAATTAGTTGTTTGCATTTAGGAGCAATATATTTGCTAATAGCACCTGTACCACAAGCACACTCCAATACAATATCATTTTGTCTGATTTCCTCAGCCACTCTTTTACCTAGCCCTTGATATACTTTACCATTATATACTGTTTCAAATAAATCATATAAGCCAGATACTTTATCCCAAAACATATATTATTCCTTTCCCATTCTAATATATTACTACATTGTAACTGTTCAAAACCATGAATAGTTACGTTTAAGCCCATGAATATCCACCTTCGGCGAAGGGGCTTAAACATTGCAAAATTTACTATGAAAGTCCTGACAAACGGCTATATTTTGTGCAAGCTTGCTTGCAAAGAAATATAGACATTTGGCTGGCTAAACTGTATGAGTATGTAGGGTGACAGCCCGAAATACGAATACAGTTAGTGATTGTGGGAGTGCGTAGCACGTAGCAATCAACTTTC
>CAMWUK010000210.1 GCA_947177415.1 uncultured Clostridiaceae bacterium | reverse complement strand
GCTTCTTTTTAGCAAGTTCGCCCCAAGGGGCGGGGTATTTGACCCTCGCGGCAGTTGTCAAATGCGAGCAAGCTCGCACTTGGCTCGTTGCTTCGCGGGAATAAATATATCAATAACACATTTTTAGAAATGTTTTCATTAAAAATATACAAAAAGATAGTTACTTAACTTATCCATCGCATAACTATCTTTTTGTTCTGTTCTTATATTCCAAACATCGTATTTCCGACTATCTGGTATTTAACAAATATTATACTCAACGCATAGCAGAATCCTTTACATCTTTCTTTTTTGAACTTGCACTTCCTGTTGCATTTTTTACTGCATTTCCAATTGGATGCTGTCTTCCTTCATGATCCATCTCATAGTCTCCAGTGTATATCAACTGTGATATTGGAACAAGTTCATATCCCTTTTTCTGTAATCCTTCAATAATAGACGGTAAGGCATCCTTTGTATACTTTGCACCATTATGCATCAAAATGATGGAACCATTCCCTAATGCTTTGTGGTTTAAAACTGTTGATACCATATTTTCGGTTCCATAATTCTTCCAGTCAAGGCTATCCACATTAGATATAGAATGAACATGCAATATCCATTAGAAGTTTGTATTTATATATTGGATTTATTTCTCCTCAAATTCCCCTATCACGTCTTTTGTCCGCTCAGGCTTTGGAGAAGAAATCTCAAAAGGAATCCTACGTTTGCAAACTACTGCTCTTGCAAATACATTAATCGTTGTGGACATATTCATTCCAAACTCGTTGCATAATGTCTCAAACTGTACCTCTAATTTTCATCTATTCTTACACTAAATGCTGCTTTTCTATACTTTCCATTCAATTTTTATCTCATCTTCTGATAAAATAACTCGGTTTATATAGCTTGCAGCAACAAGATGTTTCTCTTGTAAATTTAATTCCCGGAAATTTATTTTGGGGATTACGATCTTTTTTGGAATTTTTGAAGGCATCCTTTTTAATATTTCCTTTTTCTTCTGATCCAATTTCTGTATTTCCTTATTAATATAAGAAATAAGGGTGTTATCCGCTTCTCTCTCTTTTATTGTATTTATTAGATTCTCTATGGCATTTTCTGTTTTCTCTAATTCAATTTTATCTGCATTAGATAACTCTGGTTGAAATTCTATGCTTTCTCCCTGACAGCTCTCTATTACCCATTCCAGTTCCCGTTCCACCTGTTCTTCCACCTCTCCCAAACGCAGGGAAATATAATTTTTACATGCATTTTGTCTGGTATGCTTACCACTGCAATATAATGCTCTTTGTTCTTTCATCTTACTTGTTCCCAGCCGTATTGCATAACCACACTCTCCACACTTTAAAAGTCCTGTAAGCCAAGTAACGGTGCCTTTTCCATTATTTCCAATCTGTTTGTTACCATCAAGCTTGTAATTTGCTTCCAGCCAGACTTCAGGTAAAATAACACCTTCCCAATTTGCCAAAACAAATACCATATCCGTATAGTCCTTATATTCTCTGTTGGCACCACCAGCGAGTGTCCCACGCTTTCCCAGAAGCATTCCTGCTCTTTGTCCTGTAAATTCATCCACAGGATTTTCTATCTGTATTCCAAAAGATTTTATGTAACAATATACCTCATAGTCTGCCTTTACATACACAGGATTATGTAATAATTTAGCCAGACTTACACTTCCCCATGTTTTACTTCTTATACATGGTATTCCTCTGGAATTCAGCCATTTTGCCATCTTCCCTAGTGAAATATCTGTATTCGCATATCTTTCATATATTTCTTTCACAACAGCCATATTCTTATCACATTCCAAAGTTGGCACCTTTCTTTTCTGGCTATCTGTCACTCTTCCATTCTTATATCCATAAGGAGCTGGTCCTCCTGGCCACCGCCCATCTTTTATTCTGCTATAGTAGTTATCTTTTACTCTCTCTGCTATGGTCTCCCGTTCCATTTCCGCAAAAATCATAACAATAAAGAGCATTGCCTTTCCCATTGGAGTGCTTGTATCAAAATTTTGTGTTGCAGATAAAAGACTTACCTTTTCCTGCTCAAAAATTCGCCATATCTCTGAGAAATCAATAATTGATCTGCTTAACCGATCCAATTTGTATATGATTACTCTTTCTATTTTCCCTTCCTTAATATCTGTCAGCATTTCCTGAAAAGCTGGTCTTTTTGTATTTTTTCCACTGAACCCCTTATCTCTATAGATAAGAGGTTCTTCATTTCCAATACAGTGTTTTTTGCAAAATTCAATTTGTGTTTCAATAGAAAGACTATCTTTTATGTCTAGCGATTGTCTGGCATATATGGCTTCCATATATATAACTCCTTTTATTTACTATTTGCATAACGGTTTTTCATATACATTACCCTTTGAATATTAACATATACTCTTTTTAATTCCCGTTTTCTCTCCTCTTCATTCTTATACTTTTTTGGTAATATATTCTTTACTACTGCCATATAATCACACCCTTTTCTATTCTTTGTTGTATTCTATTTCTAATTCTTGCAAAACATTCTTTTTTCCTAACGACTTTTGCCTCTTCGTCTTCTCACTTTCATTTTTTCTGTTTCTGGATGACATGGATGTGGATGCCTGGTTAGTACTATGTCAAGTTTTAGTACAAATTAAATCGGGAAAATCTTTTAGTTCTGTTAGTCAAGACTGCTTTTTTGTTTGTTCAATTCAATCATGGCACAAAGTGGTGTCCTTTTGTTATAAATTTAAAAACCCGAACAAAATTTTACACTATCGTGTATACAAAAATAAAACGCTTCCTTTTATGGATAATATACAACAGCATTTTAAATTTTTGTTATTTGAATAGAATTAAAGGAATACGTAGAATTTTCACTGAAAGGAGAAACTGCTAAATGCCAGCGTACAAATATACCTTAAAAAACGGAAAAATTATGTGGTATGCCAACTTCTATTATACCGACTGGACAGGAGAACGAAAGCACATTTGCAAAAGAGGGTTTAAAACACAGCGTGAAGCAAAGGAATATGAATATTCTTTCATGGATCAGCAGAATAATTCCAGTGACATACTCTTTTCCAGCCTGGTAGAAAACTATCTTGATGATATGAACCACCGCCTGAAACCTACTACAATGGAAAATAAGAGGAATATCATAGAAGGTAAACTCATGCCCTACTTTTCCAGATTAAAGGTTTGTGACATTGATACTATCAAAATAAGAAAATGGCAGAATGAACTTATCTCCTTTCGAGACGAAAAAGGAAAACCATATTCACAGACTTATCTTAAGACAGTAAATAATCAAATGTCAGCAATAATGAATTATGCCATGAAACATTATGGACTTTCATCCAATCCATGCAGAGCGGCAGGAAGCATAGGAAAAAGCAAAGCTGAGGAAATGAAATTCTGGACACAGGAGCAGTACGAAATATTCTCTAGTAATATTCAGAAATCAGCAATAAAGTTAGCTTTTGATATTCTATTCTATAGTGGGATACGTTCCGGGGAACTGCTGGCACTTACTCCAGAAGATATTCTACCGGACAAACGTATCTTCATAAATAAAAACTATGCAAAGGTAAAGGGTGAGGAACTATTCCTGATACCAAAAACCCCGAAAAGCAAACGTAGCATTGCCATACCAGAATTTCTATATGATGATATACAGAATTATATTTCAAAACTCTATGGCATCCAGCCTACAGACCGGATATTTTATTTTACAAAATCTGCCCTTGAAAAAGAGATTAAGCGGGTAGCTAAGAAAACAGAACTGCCAGAAATCAGGGTACATGATTTACGACACAGCCATGCAAGTATGTTGATTGAACTGGGTTTTGATATATTAGAGATTTCAAAACGATTAGGACATGAATCAGTAAAAACAACACTGGACACCTATTCGCACCTTTATCCTGAGAAAGATGTTAAACTGGCTGGGGAACTGAATAAGCTGAGACGACCAACAGCTGAAACAGAAGAAACCCCTTGAAATACTTAGTAAATTATGATATATTAAATACAAGAAAAGCACCCACTCCAAAGTGGATGCTCCCAACAAGAAGTAAATGTCCTTACGGACACTGCCTATCCTGTGGTTCAGACAGGATGGGCATTTTTATTTTCGCTTGTTTCTCTTATCGAGAAAGGTAAGCAATGCAACAACGAAACTACCAAAGGCAATCAGTAAACCAATTATCCCTATAAATATCATAATAATATCTGCAGCTGTCATTTGCACCACCTCCCTTCCTATGTATTCCGGCGAACCGGTTTCATTGGTTCGGGAGGCTACCACCCTGTCATGGGTACTTTTCCATGAAAAGATTCTACCACAATTTGACAGGAATTTCAAACAAATTTGCTTTTATGGAATATATGGATGGACTTTAATTTCGCAACATCAATTTAACATCACAGAGAAAAAATAAAACACTGAAACCCTTATAAAATAAGGATTTCAGTGTCAAATGTCCATTATTCGAACTCGATTTTGGCAACTATATATTGTGTCTAATCAAGTTTTGCATTGCTATATCTTGTATAATTATTCTTGATATTATATGTATTCTTCCTCATTTTGGGACTTTTTGCAAGCATTT
>CAMWUK010000209.1 GCA_947177415.1 uncultured Clostridiaceae bacterium | reverse complement strand
ATCCTGTTTTCATGGTCTATCCATCTCATTTTGTCGTTAGTTTCGCAATTACCTATATTTGATAAGATTTAGCTTCTTCCTTAATCAAATAAAAATTCGAACTGGCTACATACTCAATTATTTGTCTAAGTATTGCATCTTCAGTATTTTTTGCATAATAAATTCCATTTGATTCTGCTCTTTCACATAACCCAACAGAATACTCTTCGCCTTTATCCGCAACAACCCATACCCATTTATCTCCTGCACCTGTGATTGCAAATGGGACTATTGATTTAGTTTCACCTTCATCATACTCATATTCTTTAATTTTATTTATTGGCATCCATTCCATTTCATTTAGCCATAAATATGAATCATTCTGTGGATTTGTATATCCTCTCTCATTCATTTTTTGATATACAAGCGGAATGATATAATTTTTATCAATCATGTTTTATCACTCCTATGGTTTAAAATCCATTATCTATTACAAAAATTCTGATTCCAAGTATCTCTTTGACTTTTTTTGTCTCTAATAGATATTAAGTAATAATGCTCCTGCTTATCATAATGCCACATAATATCAGTTATAATAGCCTCTTCTTCATTTTTTTTAATTTTCACAATTTCACCAAAATAATATTTAGGAGCTGGCACAAGTTTAAATAACTTATGCCTGACTCTATAGCAATTGTTATTGTACTTTAATGTTATATAGTCGCTTTCTTCTATACATTCAAACACCTTACTACTGTTAGCCTCTTGCTTAAAAGCCTCCAAATCAGCAGGATGTATCAAATCAGCACCATGTTCTATAAACCATGGGTATGTTCCCCACTTAGAATTCATTTTGTCATCTCCTTGAATCAAATGCCTCTTATCAAAACTATATTATTCTATCAAATCATTTTCACTTGTTTTAACTAACCCCAATATAGACTTTTTATTTTGTTTAGTTCTTTCTTTTGAATAAAAGCCTTATAATCTTCTACATTACCATTCGCCAAAAAAACTAATGCCATTATTCCATCTATCATTTCATCTTCAGATAATAATACAATATCACTTGGTTCTACTTCCCTGTAATTCTCAAAATAAGTATAAATTTTTTCCAAATCAATTGTAGTATTAATCCATAATGTATCAGCATAAATATGCATCCCATTATCCATAAAGTCTATTCCATATGTACATACATATATTTCAGCGTTTTTATCACTTTCTCTTATTTTTTTTATTACATCATTTAACTTTTCTATTTCTTCATACTCATCAATTGCAAACCTGCAATACTTCTCATAAACATTATCAAAAAATAAATTGTATTCAATAAGAACACCATTATCTAATATTTTATCTTGATATTCTGTAATCTCTTCAATAAAATTCATAACTATCACCACTTTTGATAATCTCGTAATACCCTTACATACTAAATTGCCTCAAGCATTCCCTTTAAAATTTAAGCTGTTTCATCATTCAAATTTTTTAATTCATCACTATTCAAAGTAATGGAATGACCCAGTAAATACCAAAGAATTAGTTTTTCAATTACTTTCTTTAATCTTGTATTAACAGACCTGCTCTTTGAAAATCTTTTGAAATAAATACATATAATACAGCCATACTTCCTGTCCTTAATACAAATGGCAGGAAATTACACTTCAATTGTAGCAAAAGTATCCATTCACCTTCTGGAAAAGTGTCCTCTCTAAAAAAGTTTGGTGTACCACCAATTTTGTTTGTATCAATCGAATCAAAATATTCTTCTTGTTGTACACTATCTAATTTACGATATTCCTCATTTGTAAGAAATTCAAAATCATATCCTTCCTTTAATATTGGTACATATTCATATTTCTGTTCCTCTTCATCAAATAATGTTGGTCCTTCTTCATAATTAGTTATTTTAGTGTAATTGTTTTCAAAGCTTTGAATAATAACCGCATTTTCACCACCATTCCATTCTGCAATATCTGGATCAAAAAAATTGTCTGTATTGCTTTCTGGATGTGTAATAAAAATATATACAACCAAATTTTTTTCATTTCCTAATTTCCCTTTTTCTATTGCAATTTGCCCAAAAAACATCATCTTTCTATCTTTCCATCCCATGCTCATTGGCCACTTTTCTTCACTTATCCAAATTGGTTGTCCACCAAATTTAGTAATTGGCTCATTTATCTTTTCATCCATCTTATTAAATCCAACTATATCATATTTTGCAATCATTCTTTCCTCCAACCACAGTTTTGTTAGTACTTAAACTTTGGACTTACTTCAAACTGAATCTTCAGTTCTTCTAATTCTTTAATCACATCCTTAACTTTTGGTGCTTTATCTCTTACTATACAAACATGGCTTTCCATAAGCATTTGTTTTGCAGTAATAAAATTAACTCCTGCTATTCTAGCTGTTAATTTTATCTTTTTGTTATTGAGTTCATCCCCATTTTTAATATAAACGCTGTATTCCGTCATATCTTCATATATCTCATTAATATTCGTTGTTATTAGATTCCATTCACAACTTGAACATACCCATCCCTGTACAGAATCTTCAGAAAACCAATTCATATTAGCTTTACATTTTTCACATATCATCTTATTCATTTCCTCCTTTCAATTAGGAAATGCCATCACAATATCATTAAAATATTCTCTATAACTTGATTCACAGGATACTTTAATCATCTCATCATATTCTGAGGATATAACTTCAATGTGTATAATCAAGTACATGTTTCACTCTATTTCTATGTATTAAGCCTTGTCCATATA
The DNA here is from genome assembly GCA_947177415.1 of uncultured Clostridiaceae bacterium. Lineage (GTDB taxonomy): Bacteria > Bacillota > Clostridia > Lachnospirales > Lachnospiraceae > CAG-411. The sequence goes on along the minus strand of CAMWUK010000209.1, from coordinate 1,943 downwards.
TCTCTCCTTCATTACTTGTCCAAGTACCATCTTCCATTTAGTATCAATCGTTTTGTACATGATTTTAACCCCTTAACTCGTAAAATTTTTCAAAAATCTGCAAGGAAAATAATTTCATTTTATCGAAAACCTTGCAAATATTATATCAAATTCCAGAGCAAAAGTCAGTAAAATCGAGAGTTTTAGTGTTAATTCGAAAAGTATGCCAAGGGAAAGCTAAAAAGAATGTCTTGATAATATCGTGAGCAATATAACTGTGGCAAACTCCATTTAAAAGGAAATATTGTTCTAAAATAATATATCCCCAATATCCCAGCTACGAATATGGCGTTCTTCTTTTAGTAGATGGATTTAAGCCGTAGTCTACCACTGGTGGATAGCTTTTTCACAAATTTTCATTAAAATATTACTTGTAACTATTCAATTAGAAACACTTGGAGGTATCTTAATGGATCAGAAGAAGATAGGCAAATTGATTGCCTCAAAGAGAAAAGAGAAAAAATTAACACAAAAGCAGCTTGCGGAAAAACTGGGGGTGACTAACAAGGCTGTATCAAAATGGGAAAACGGAAAAAGCGTTCCAGATATTGGAATTATACAGGACTTATGCAAAATATTAGATATAACCGTGACGACACTATTAAATGGTGGCGAGAGTAAAGAGGAACAATTAGTGCTGAAACTCCTTTTGGTTATAAATAATTTAAAACAACTTTATGTAATTATTGCTGGATTGGTGGTATGTAATATTCCGGGCACATTTTCAGAAATCAGTTTTGTTTCAAACTTATTAAGTGGAAACACATTTTACAGCGGACTATTAAATGGTGTGTTTACCGGATTGCGGTTTATAGGAACTATACTGTTTGTTTACGGTGTGGCAGTATTTTATTACAAGATGAAAAAAGCGAAAAACAGAAGTTGACATTATTATAAGCCTAAATGCTAAGAGCACAAATAAATAGGGGGAATATTGTACTAAAAAATTCCCCCTATTTATTCAGAACTGCCGCATCCCCTCTTATTGCAAAACAAAAATTCTTTTTATCTTTTCCACTATCAATGGAAATATGATACCCCTTTATCACTTCCCCTGAATTGTAATCCTCTCCATTAGAACTTAACATAGTACTTACATTAGGTTTGATTTGAAAAATATAATCATTCCCTTTATTCGTAACATCTATACTTTTTCCTTCTTTCTCATATCATGGGTGTTTTGTGACAAAATAAATATGTATCTTATTATCAGATCAGCCATGAATAATTATAATTGGTCTCTTCTTTAAATTCAAGCTGTTTCATCATCCAAAATTTTTATTAATTCACTGCTATTCAAAATAAATACTTTTGCCCATGTAATATCATTTACATCAAATTCAACATCATCTTCATACAAATATTCATCACTATACTCATAATTCACATAAACAAAAACAGAATTCTCATCTACTTTTTTGAGTGTAAAATTTTCTTTAAGCTTTGTAGCTGCTGGATAATATTCTAAATCATATACTGTAATCATTTTACCACAATTGCAACATTCCGCAAAAATACTTGGATGTGCATCTTGATAAAGCAAAAATTTTTTACAATTACAACTGCATTTTAGCTTGTATACATTTGAATAGTCTCCTTCATAAGTTTCACACAAATATGAATAGAAACAATCACTATTATCCTTATAACAATATTTTATTACATGATCAGGTGCACTTTGTTTTATCACACATTTTCACCTCTTTTTAATATTTAAAAACCAATCAAGACAATACTTAAAATCTTGAATCATAATCATTAGCTATACCTAAATCATGACATTCAAATTTGGTCAATATACTATTATACATTTTTCTCATACACACTTCTTAATCTTAATAATCCCAAATTTTTTAATGGAAAGGACTTTTTTAGGAATATGTATTTCATTCTTTGTGAAAAGC
>CAMWUK010000208.1 GCA_947177415.1 uncultured Clostridiaceae bacterium | reverse complement strand
ACTTTTGTTGTTGGTTTTGGTGTTTCTGTTGGCTTTACACTGCTTGTTACTGTAATATTACAACTTGCTGTGATACTGGTATTCTCCACTGAAGCCGCTACTATTTTTACTTTTCCTTCTCCTACTGCTTTAATTTCACCTTGCTGGGATACAGTAGCCACATTCTTATCACTACTAGTCCAAGTTATGTTTTTATTCAAAGCATTCTTTGGTGAAACCTCTGCTGATAAAGAAACATTCTCTCCAACTTTCAATTCTAGTTTTGGCTGGCTACAGGATATCTCATTTACCTTAGTAATCACGTCTGTTCCAATGACATAATCCATATCCACTTTGATAGAACTATCAATTCCAGAAACTGTTCCAGATGAACTATACTGCCACATACTATATGGCTTGTTATATCCACAATATGTATTATATCGGGCAACCCAGCGTTCCCATTGGTCAAACACCGGATCTGTCAAATAATTCTGAAACCAGCTATAACTGGCATAAATACCTACCTGATAGCCGGCATCTTCTATTTTTTTTGCAAATGCACTGGCAATCTCACCTAATTTCTTAGCACCTAAATCTTTTTGCTTACTCTCTTCAATATCATAATATACCGGATATTGCAAATCATATCCCTCAATCATTCTTAAAACATGATCCGCTTCTCCTTCTGCCCCTTCCACAGTAGTAGCATAAGAATACAAATACACACCAAATGGTATTTTCTGTGCTGTACATCCATCTGCATTTGCTTTCCATTGTATATCATCCTGCAAAGTAACATCTTGGCCATATCCACATCGGATAATGGCATAATCAATACCAGATGCTTTTACCTTTGCCCAATCAATCTTTTTTTGGTGATGACTTACATCAATTCCCTGTAAACGAATATCCTCTTTTGAAGCAGCTTGCACCTCTTTTGTGTGATTCCCTATACTGAAATTACTAGTAAATAACATGGTACAGCCTAGCAGACAGGCTATTCCTCTTTTCAATCTGTGATTCATTCTATCTTTCACCTCTATTCAAGTACTATTGGTATTTTATTCCTGCTTTATGATAGGATAGGGTTTACTGTTCACTCACAAGCTTGACACTTGCTGTCAAGCTATGTGCCAAGAACATAGAACAGCCAAGAATCCAGCCTTTCGCCAAAGGCGAATTACAAATAGGCTGGATTCCGTTAGAGTTTGCACCGTAGGTGTAAACTCTAACAGATACGGGTCAGCAAAGCTAACCCGTATCTTACCATTGCACAAAAGTAACTTTTTTAGTAACTGTTCATGGTTCTGAACAGTTACCTTTTTTACTAGAATAATCCTGTGATAACACCATCTTCATTTACATCCACACGTTCCGCAGCTGGTTTCTTTGGAAGTCCAGGCATAGTCATTACTGTCCCTGTAATTGCAACTACAAAGCCTGCACCTGCAGATACATACACTTCACGAATATGAATGGTAAAATTTTCTGGTCTTCCTAACAAAGTAGCATCATCTGATAAAGAATACTGGTTCTTTGCCATACAAACCGGCATATTTCCAAATCCTAACTCTTCCAATTTCTTTATTGCATTATTTGCTGCTGTATCATAAGTCACACCATTTGCCCCATAGATTTCTTTCGCAACTGTTTCAATCTTTTCTTTAATTGTCAGTCCATTGTCATATAAAGGTGTAAACTTACTTTCTTTTGTCTCAATAGTATGAATAACTTTCTCTGCTAATTCTATACCGCCTTCGCCACCTTTTTCCCATACCTTTGCCAAAGCAAACTCGCAGCCTTTGCTCTCACAAAATTCTTTGATATAGTCAAGCTCTGCTTCCGTATCTGTAATAAACTGATTTAATGTTACTACACATGGTACACCAAACTTCTGCACATTCTCAATATGCTTCTCCAAATTTACAATACCAGCCTTTAAGGCATCTATATTTTCCTGATTCAGGTCATCTTTTGGAACTCCACCATTGTACTTTAATGCACGGGCGGTTGCCACAATTACAACTGCATCCGGCTTTAATCCTGACATACGGCATTTGATATCAAAGAATTTCTCTGCTCCAAGATCTGCTCCAAAACCAGCTTCTGTTACTACATAATCTGCTAATTTTAAGGCTGTCTTTGTAGCACGGACACTGTTACAACCATGTGCAATATTGGCAAATGGTCCACCATGTACAATTGCAGGCGTATTTTCTAAAGTTTGTATCAAGTTTGGCTTAATGGCATCTTTTAATAGAGCAGCCATGGCTCCTACTGCATTTAATTCTTTTGCAGTAACCGGTTGTCCTTCATAATTATATGCCACAATAATTCTTCCTAATCTTTCCTTTAAATCTTTCATATTCTCTGCTAAACAAAGAATTGCCATAATCTCAGATGCTACAGTAATAATAAAATGATCTTCTCTTACTACACCATCTGCTTTCCTGCCTAACCCAACCACAATATTTCTAAGGACTCTGTCATTCATATCCACACAACGTTTCCAGACAATCTGGTTTGTATCAATCTGTAATGCATTTCCCTGTTGGATATGATTATCTAACATAGCTGCCAATAAATTATTTGCAGAGGTAATTGCATGGAAATCACCTGTAAAATGTAAGTTCAAATCTTCCATTGGCACCACTTGTGCATTTCCACCACCAGCTGCTCCTCCTTTAATACCAAAACATGGTCCAAGAGAAGGTTCTCTTAAGGCAATTACGGACTTTTTATTCATCTTGCCCAGTGCCTGTCCAAGTCCAACAGTAATGGTAGTCTTTCCTTCTCCTGCAGGAGTTGGATTAATTGCAGTAACCAGAATCAATTTCCCATCCTCACGGTTCTTGGTCTGCTCCCACAATTCATCTGTTAACTTTGCTTTATACTTTCCATAAAGTTCCAAATCATCTTCTGTAATATCAAGCTTTTTTGCAACTTCTTTAATTGGTAATAATTTTGCCTCCTGTGCAATTTCAATATCCGTTTTCACTATGCCTACCTCCGAACGTTTTTATCAATTGTTACATTTATAATACGTAACCTTTTACTATCTGTATCTTTTTCATTATAGCAAAGAATATTATGTGTGTCAAAGCCTGAGGAAAACCAGATGCTGCGTTTATGTTACCATTACAAGTTCATTCCTTATAGGAATTTCTTCTATACTCCATAATATCCTCAACCTCACAATCAAGTATTTCACAAAACATATCTATTGTATGAGTACTAACGCTTTCATTCCGTTTTAACCTTGTTATTTGCCCGGGGCTGATATGAAATTTTTTTATTAATGCGTACTGTGTAATTCCTTTCTCTTTCATTGTTGACCATAGTCTTTCATAAATAATCATTTTTATATCCTCTTAATGCATTACTGTTTACATCTACGGTGCAAACAGTAACGGAATCCAGCCTATTTGTAATTCGCCTTTGGCGAAAGTCTGGATTCTTCTCTACCACTACTTATTCTTACGCACTTTGCAGCAAGTGCAAAGTGCTACCTGTGAACAGTAACCTTAATGCTTCTTTTTACTCAAAAAATTCATTTGAATAATAACCGAAAACGATATATAACAATATTAACCAAAATCGGTTAATATTATTAAAAATATATTTATGGTTTGTCTAGGAGAACATAAATGTGTTAATGAAAGGAATTGTTAGACATGAAAAAAATTTTATCAGTATTACTTGGTGTAATAATGACTATAAGCTGTATGAGCGGCTTAGGAATCTCGGCAAAAGCCAAAAAGGTAGTGGTAAATGCTCCAACAATGAGTGCGGTAACTGTGCCAGATATCAATCAGCTAAAGGTCAGTTGGTCGAAGTCTGCTGGTGCAAAGGGATATCAGCTTTACTACAGCACAAACGGAAAAAAATGGAAAAAACTTACCACTACCACTAAGAGAAGTTATACCCACAAAAAACTTAAAGAAAACACAAAGTATTACTACAAGGTCAGGGCTTATAAAGTCGTTAAGGGTAGTAAAAAGTATAGTAAATATTCTAATATTGTAACAAGAAGGTCATCTAGGTATCTTATAGATATGATGTCACCTTATGCCAGCAACTATTGTACGGAATATAGAAGTTGGTCAAACAGTGATAAATTCTATATGGGTGGAAAAGGCTATACAAATGGATTTACTTTAGGAGATTCATGGTGGAATTCTGCATTTGCTGCATTTAATCTGAAAGGAAAATACAGCAGTATTACCTTTACTTTCGGACCTGTGGATAATAAAAACGACAGTAATACTTTAGAGCTATACTCGGACGATGAATTGATTCAGAGTTATAACATAGATGCCAATGATTTACCAAAAACAGTAACTATAGATACAAAAAATGCCAATAAATTTGAATTTAGAATGAAGGACTCTACCGCATATGATTATTATGGTATATCAAATATAAGACTAAGTAAGTAAATAGACTAGAGAAATAACAGTAAATGTTATTTCTCTCTCATTGAACCGTACGTATGGGTCTTGTATATGGCTCTGCAATTTATATTCCAACATTACTTAGGTAATATGATAAAGGATTTAGCAAACCTGCTGAGTCCTTTATCTTTGTTTAGTCCTTTTTGCAATGTACTTGTATACTTATGTAACCAGAGTATAATATAAGAGAACTCAGCCTAGAAGATTAAAATTTTAGAAAAAGCTACTACTTGATTGATGCCAGATAAGGATAAAATTTGTAACTGTTCAGAACCATGAACAGTTACGTTTAAGCCCATAATAATTCGCCT
>CAMWUK010000207.1 GCA_947177415.1 uncultured Clostridiaceae bacterium | reverse complement strand
TTACTTTTTCTTACGAAACACGCAGTAAATGCGTGTTTCTACCTGAATAGTTACAGAATATCACAATAAGGAGAAAATCAATGGAACTGAGAACCATGCGATATTTTCTTGCTGTGGCAAGGGAAGAAAACATGACTCGTGCAGCCCAGCTCCTGCACGTTACCCAGCCAACACTATCCAAACAGTTAAAATCACTGGAAGATGAGCTGGGAAAGAAACTGTTTATCCGTCACAGCTTCCACATAGAACTGACGGAAGAAGGTGTTCTGCTCCGCAAGCGTGCCGAAGACCTTGTGTCGATGGCAGACAAAATTACTACGGAATTTCTCTCGCTGGACGATGTATTAGGCGGCGAAGTCTATTTGGGTCTGGCAGAATCCTATCAAATCAGACATCTTGCCACTGAGATTAAGTCATTCAAAAATTCCTATCCTGACCTGCGGTATCACATTACCAGTGGAGACACAGAACAGGTTACAGAGAAACTGGATAAAGGCGTTATTGATTTTGCTGTACTGGCAGAGGAACCAAGTACAGATAAATACCATTATCTGACATTTCCGAAAGCAGATTTATGGGGTGTTGTCATGCCTTGGGACTGCCCTCTTGCCAAAAAGCAGTCAGTTTCTGTTGATGATTTGACTGGACTTCCTTTATTCTGCTCGGAACAGGGTTGGAGCCATGACATTCCCAGATGGTGCGGAAACAAAATAGACAAGCTGCACCTGGAAGGCTCGTTTCGTCTATCCTACAATGGCTCTCTTTTTGTGAAAGAAGGACTGGGATATCTTCTGACCTTTGAACATCTCATTGATACAAGTCCTGACAGCGGTCTGGTGTTCCGTCCGCTCACACCCAGACTTGAAACAAAATTGTATTTCATATGGAAAAAATATCAGGTATTTACTCCCATTGCAGAAAAAATGCTTGAGAAATTAAAAGAGCGGTTTCGGTTTAATGCGTGAGAATCCCTATCACACAAGTAGTCACATAAGTATCAATAACATCATTAGAAAACAACTATGACCACAGATTTTATTTCTTGCTCATAAAATCCCAATATGCCTGCATACTGTACTGATAATATGCTACCGCCTTTTTCTGGCTCAACAGCCTCATGTCACTTATGGTGTTCTTAAACATATCCATAAAATCTCTCCTGTCATTTAGCCTCATATTCCCAGTTTCCAATGGGAGTGAAGTAAAGCCAAACTGTTTCTCCACACCCATATATGCCTCCAATGCCCGCATCTCCACGATTGTCGCAGATTTTGGATTGATTTTGTTGATATGTATAGTCTGTTCAAATTCATCCCCATTCTCGTCAACGCCCTTTGCAATCACAGTCGGATCATCTTCCGTTGAATCCTCCGCATATTTAATATAAAAAGACAATCCTGTTCCATTGCCACCAGAATACAACATATCGTCCCCCATCATATAAACTTGATAAGTTTTCGGTACACTTGCCACATTGTTTACCTGATTTGCAAAACTCTTTTCGGTCGTATTCTGCTGTACCTTTCTTGTTCCGTAGTATGCAGGATAACCTGCTCCTATTCTGCTAACACTCATTTTTCATAACCTCCATCAAAATCCTGTCACTTCTGACTTCCCATCACACTTTCACTGAATATGTTGATATTGTTTTCATATTCCATTGCCGCTAAAGCATCCATAGCTGTTGACTGAAAATCCATCATATCCGCACTGCCCTGAGTGCCATCTGAAAGAAAACTCTGCAACCTCTGCTGATCAGCCAAACGGCTGTTCAGATAACGTTCCTGCTCAAATGCCCTCTGTGCCTGTGCTTTCTTCATTGCCTTCTTTGCCTGTTCCTCTATCAGCTCTTCCATTTTTTCATGTCGTTTTTCCCACCATGATTTTTCATTTTTAACATGATTAGAACTGCTGCCAGGACCAGATGTGCCTACACTCTGCCCGATATGTTCTTCAATAGACGCACCAAATTTCTCCACATAAACACTTCCCGATGCACCTGGCCATCCGAAAAACGGATTCCGCACAGACCTGTTTTCTGCTGTATATCCCAATACCCACGCCTCATAATCCGGATCGTTTTTCATCTGCTCCCATCCTGCATCTGAGATGGAAATGATTTCCTTGTCAAATATTCTGGTGGAATCAAATGATATACTGCTTAACAACCCATTTATAAAAATCTTGTATTCCTCCATTGTCATATCTTCTCTGGAAACATTGTCGGCACCATTCTTTGTTATTACAGACTTTCCAGCCCGTACCTGTGCATCCACATGGGAGACATCTTCAGGGTGATTTTTTTTGTACTGACCAACGGCACTCTCTCTTTTTTCTGCCATCTTATCAGCGAAAGACGTTGTTTCCGTCTGGCTGCTTTTTGCTTGTCTGTTTACTGAGTTACTATAAATCCCTGCCGTGTAATTCGTATTGATTGTGTTGCTCATCCACTTGTCCTCCTTAATAAAATTATTGGTTTTTATTTTGATAAGGGATACTTTGTAAATCAGTGCATCCTATATTCCCTTATTATGATACAGTCACATAGTTTACTTATCCAAAAAATCCCAAAACCGCTTATAATACAAATATCTCTCTAAATTCCCTGCATGGTACTGCATCTGCATAATATCCTTAACAATATCCTGCCAGTTTTCCTTATCAAACAAGCTGCCGCTGCCATTTAAACTATTATAGTTGGATTTAGCACCTATAAAAGCACCTTGTGCATCAGGACATTCCCCAGTGGCAGATAAATGACTGGAATATGCAAACATATCTATTTTGTCACAGTTCTTAGGATCGACCTTTGAAATATCAACCATCCTTTCGGTAACATTTCCAGCAGCATCCCATATTTTTACTTTATACACTGGATTTGCCGGATCAAAATCCTTTGTTTTATATACAGTAACAGAACTGTCATGGTCTGCCATTGCACCAATGGACTGTCCATCTTCTTCATTTGAAATATGTAAAGAAAATCCTGTGTTTCCTGTGCCTTTCACATTTCCCATGCATCCCGCAAAACTCTTGTCTGCTGCATTATATCCTGTACGTCTTGTTTCATGCCCTGTTACCGGGTATCCTGCTGCTCCTATTCCACTAATGCTCATTTCCAAATATCCTCCATTATTTTAGTATTATGGCTCCTCTGTCAGTCAGAGCCACCTCTGCTCTCTCATAATAAGTCCAAGCAGTTCATTCCTTCATGCAAACATACCGCCTATCTTCCCTGGTCAAACTTCATGTGCCCTTCACCTCCTCTCCCTGCTCCCCGATTCCCCTATCTGCCAGAAACCGAAGAAGCCTGCCCGCCTGTACCTATTAGTGGTATAAGTAATCAGTTATTCAAATATCCTGCTTTTCTTCGTCAGACCATATCTGTTCATAACAGCTACCAATACTCTTAAAGTTATTCACATCTTCTAAGCCTCAGTTGAAATATTTGACATTTCATCCGATACTGTATCCATTTCAGCATCAGCAGAAGGCATATTATTATCGGCATCCTGCTCTGAATTTTCATTTGGTACTTCTGTTGGCTTAGAAATTTCCAAACTCATGGTAGTTTCCATTCCTCCGATACTCATTGTCATTACAAGCACTCTTGAACCATCTGGCTTAACAATAATCTCTGTTGTTGTTTCAGATTCTTGACTATCTGCCTGCTCCAATTCCTCATCTGACAACACTTTTTCATAATCATTCTCGCTTTCTTTGAACCATTCCTCCCAACCAGCTGCATTTTTTATGATTTTTGTATCAACAGCCTTAGAAATATTACCACCAAATTTACTCATACTGTTGTAAATATCCAATACCGAATTTTGTCTTGTTGTATCAGCAAACTTCTTTATATATCCATTCCCTCCTAAAGCAGTACTATCAAAATCTTTTCCAGATGTATTTCTCGTTGTTCTTCTTATTTCATACCCTGTCGGATAGTTTGAATTAATTCCACTAATGCTCATTTTTCAAATCCTCCATTGTTATTATTATTTTTTTGCAGTTCTTCTGTCATTCAGAACTGCCCATGCCCCCTTATGGTTTGTGTAATATTGATTTTCTTCATGTGGTGCTTTCGTGTCAGAGTACATTTCTATCCTGTCTTTTATATCCTGTTGCCATAATCTGCATGAAAGTTGATAAATCTTTTTCCAGCATTTGATTATCTGCATTACTATACATTTGCAACAACTCACTTATTGAATTTTCGTTTACATTTTTTTTGCTTTTTTCACTTCCTATTTCATTCGGATAACCTTCAATCCAATAGAGTGTTCTACCATCTGGATATACAATCATGCCTGCACTTTTTACAGGAGGCTGTAAAGCTCTTATCTCGGCTTGGTTCTCTGGACTGCAAAACTCCTCTATGTCATTCAACACCTTTTCTTTCAAAACAGAATCATTTTCCATTTTTGACAAAGTAGCTGGAGAAATTATGACGTGGTTTGTACCTCTCAATTCATTTGTTTCAAGAAACTGGTCACAATTTACTATGTTGCCTACATTCAATGTTACATTATAGTTATCACGAATTTCTCTTGCCAACTCCCCTCCTGTGATTTTTTCAAATAATTGTCTAAAGTCATTTTCTGCATTTTTTGCTGTTGTAGTATTTTCTTGAATCATGATACCATTTAACATTCCAAGTGACTGTATATCCATATTTTCAAATCCTCCATTTGTTATCAATATTTATTGGCGGTTCCTCTGTCATTCAGAACCGCCCGTGTTACTGTTCACACCTGCGGTGCAAACAGTAACAGAATCCAGCCTATTTATAATT
>CAMWUK010000206.1 GCA_947177415.1 uncultured Clostridiaceae bacterium | reverse complement strand
ATTATGACTTATATTCAGTTCAGCAATTGTAGTTGACAATCCTCTTGTAACTTTCTCTAAATCGTTAAAATCTTCCATAGAAACTACTTCTTTTTTACATTTGTTCTCCATAAATCCAAAAACCTTTATAAATCCCAAATATTTTCATCCCCTTTCCAGCAAATATTTTCAAGAAATCTCGTTTTTTCACTTTCTGTGAAAAATACCATCCCCCCAACAGTTCCCTTTGACCTTAAATTTGTCGTTCGGTGGGGGGTGTGTACTTCTCAAACCAGTCCAAAATAAATTTTTCCCAACCATTTTCTTTTCTTTTATCTTCGCACATATCTAAACGTTCTAAGCATTCCTCTATTGTGCTTTCAATAAATATTTCCTCTGCACCTAATTCACGACAAAGCCGTTCTCTTTCGCTGATTAGTGGATATCCACCAATGATAAAAGCAGTTGTCCACTTACCTTTTCGGTACTTGATACAGTCAAGCAATGTATCACGAACCGCAAAGACACAAGCGTTTAGTCTGCCATCTTTTTCATAGCGTTCCGCACCACTCACACACTGCCAAATATTATCCATGTCTACAACTAAATCCCCTTTGTTTCGGATTTCATTTACATAACTGTTCTTCCCAGAAAACGGACTGCCATAAACAAGATAGATTTTTTTATTGTTGTATTGGAATTTATGATGTATTTTGTTGTGGCAAACATGATGCACCAATTTTATGTTTTCAGGATTCATTGAGATTGTTACATCATTTATATTCTCTTCTGTTAGTTCTTCAATATGATGTGCAATGATATCGTACGAGCGTACAATAGATTTCTTACAATACTCACATATTGTCAAGCCTTCCTCATTCAGTCTTTCTGCAATCACTATCTTTCTGAACTTGTCCCAGTCTTTCGACTGGTAAAAATTACTTAGTGTGTATCTCATTCTTTACCACTCTTCCCTAAAAGCACCTTGGGCTTTCGCTAAAAGTTCGGATGCTTTCAATCTATTTTTGACACTTTGTTCTTTGTCGTTCATTATATGTGTCCAAAACTCTTGAATATCTGCAATTGTAGCAATTTGCTTTTGTTCTTCTTCTTGTGCTAAAGAATGCAGATACTTCAAATACTCTTGCACTTCTTCTCTTCTTATTATCTTGTACGCATTTCCTCGGGCGTATCTCGGAGAATATCCAGCCATAACCGCCGATTTCTCGGCATTTCCCATACATTCACCAGCGTAATAAGTTGCTACTTTTTTTAATTTGGGTTTGATTTTTGGTTCTTCCATCTAATCACACCCTTTTGTTTTATATTTTTTCAGTATACTTTAGGCAAATCCAACCATCCGATATTTTACCCCATCCATTCTTTGTTTTTGTGATTGTAACTTTTTGCTTATGCTTTAGTACTTTTACTTTGCCATAATTTGTTCCTGCACCTTTTCTAACGTTTAATCCATTTTTTGCTGTAACTATCACTTTGTAGCTTTCATCTGTTGCTTTTGTGCTGGTAGTTTTGCAAGCAGTTAAGAATAGTTCCTGTTCCGCTTTTCTTCTTCGTGTTAATCCTGCCAATTCTTTGCCTGCTGCTTTATTATACAAAAGCATTGATTCTGCAATTTGTTCCTTTGTTCTGCTGCCATTTTTTGTTAATTGGTCGATATTTCCGACATTGTAAGCAAAACTTACCAGTGCATCAAACTCATTTTGATTCCAGTTGTATTTTTCTTGATACTTGTCCACTTTTTTTTCAAAGGTAGCCAAATCCGTTTTAAGAAGCTTCTCTGCTTTCTCTTTTGTAATTTTTAAACCTGCCACCACATCTTTTCCAGTATGTCCATATCCTATTGTCCAAACATCAGCCGGACATTTGTAAGCTGTTAATTGACAGCCTTCAAACTCCTTGATAAGCCCTAAACCTTTTTCAGTAATGTTCATTTTTTTTCACTCTCCTTCTAAATCCTCTATTCTGTGATTAATTACTTTTATTTGTTCTTCTACAACTGGCATTCTTGCAGCAAAGTTATTATGCTCCTCAACTTTTTTCTCTAACTGCTCAATTCTGTAACTCATAAGCTTTAATCCGCCCCATGAACCTACACAAGTTCCAGCAAATGAAACTAATGCTACAATTATCGTACTCCAATCCATTTCGCTCACTTCCTCCGCATTTACTTGTTTTCTGTGCTACTATCTGCCAATCCTTCGCCGATCAAGTATCCAACAACTCCGGCACCTGCCATAATTATGGCACTTACTTGGGTAGCTTCACTATCAGAAGAGCCAAAAAAAATCATCATCATGCTTGCAAAATTGGCTACGCTCAGCCAAAATTTTCTACTTGTCAATTTTCTTTTCAGATTGCTCATATATATCACGCCCTTTTTTACTTTAATTTTACTTTATTTTTCTTGTTATTACCATGGTGCATATATGCATGTACCGCATTAAAAAAGAGCTGTCTTTTAACAGCTCTCATTTATATTGTATATATATACTTCTGCATAATCTTTTTTTATTTCTTACTATCGTTGATGAATCCACTTTTAATTTTTCTGCGATATACTCTATGGTTTTCTTTTCTTTGAAGTACAACGGAATAATATCAAAGTATCTATCATTATGTATGTTCTTTATGCATCTCCTTAATCTCTCGTCTTTTTCTCCATTTTCATAGTATTGATGCATTATTTTTGAAATGTCTTCATACTCAAAACCGGTGTATAAAAAACCTTTTTCTTTTAATATTTTTATAGTTTCTTCTACCACTTCTTTTATTTCTGCTTTTTCCAATTACTTTTCCTCCTGCTGCCATTTTGATTTTTCACTGTCACTATTTGCCACTAATTTATATAATTTTGCTATGTTTCTTAAAGAGTTTACTTATCGCCCCCTCTTTTTCGCTTTTAAGCTGCCATTCTCTTATTCTATCCTGCCATCCTTTTTTTATTTTATGTTGCACCGGTGCAACTTTCTTTTATTCTGCTGCCATGTTTTTCTTATATGCAATGTAATAAAATATATTATCTACAGTTATTCCCATCCAGCTTAACACAAAAGCTATTTTTATTGGTATTCCAATTAAAAACGCTATACCTGCCCCAATCAATGTAGATATTGCAGAAGCAATTGGAACTATGTTATCATACTTTTCTCTTTCTTCATCTTTGTAGACTAATGACCTTAATTTATTTCCACCACAAATCATATTTTTTGTGATTAGGCAAAATAAGACCGTATCTACAATGTAATATGTTACTGCATTTGCCAATCCAGCAATTACACATAAATGCAATATTAAGTATAATAAACTTTCTGTGAACATGAATTTGGGGAATGTTTTATATAGTTTGTCTGAATACTTATTCCATAAAGAATTTATCACAATTATACTTATACACATAAAAATCTGATTTACTGAAATCAGTCTTTCATTTACCTGTCTCATTAAAAATATATGTGTGGTTGGGTAACTTGCAGAGTAAAATAATGTACTCCAAAAACAAGCTTGCACCATGTAATCTTTGAACATTTCTTTTCATCACCTCCAAATTTCTAAGATTTCTTTTGCTTCTAATCCGGTTTGCACTGCTTCCAGTGCTATATCCTCTGGCATATCTTCTTGTAGTAGAGTAAGTAGTCTTTGTAGTAGTTCTAAGTATCCTCTGAAGCTGTATGTATGTGTTTTACTGTTTAGTTCTTTTGCTGCCTGTTCGGTAAAACTTTGAGAGGTTATTGTTGATATCTGCTCTAGTAGTTCTCTCTCCTGTTCATTCAGTTGCTTTGCTCTCTCTTCCGTTTTTGTTATGAATTTTTCTAATGCTGTTAAACTCATTTATGTTCACTTCCTAACAATCTTTTGGTAATCTTCAAATCTTTTTACTTTTTCAAATATTGCTCGCATATTTACCCAACGTTGAATTTTGCGGACCGTACTATTAGGTTTTGTGTGTTCTTTGTCATATATCATGACGTACGGCCAGAATCCTAATTCTCTTAATGTGTAGATTCTCTCTAAGTCTTGCTCTATTGTAGTGTCAAAATTAATCAGCACATATACTGCCAGTTTTCTCTTGTCCCATTGGGTAATTTGTTTAAATTCTTCAAATTTAGGAATAACAATATCTTTATCCGCATATTTATCCCAAGCAAAATGTACCTGCTTAATTTTCATCTGCATTAGCATTTCTGTCTTTTCTTTAGTTATCATGCGTATATCCAAACCTTGTGAGAAATCAATCCACGCTTTACTATCAATTAACTGTTGAAAAAGCGGTTTCCAATCCTTACAAGCTGTTATATTAGGATCAAGCAAAACAATGTTTTTCTGCCCTTTCCAAAACGTATTAAGGTCGGCGACTTTTACGGAATATCTACCCTCTTTATCCGCAACATGGCAGAAATCGCAATTTCTAGGACACCCTCTTGTCAAAAAACCGTAAGCGGTATTTTTAACTTCGGGTATCTTGTCATAATAAATCTTATAATCTGGATATATTGTTTCTATTTCTGGTGGCAATAGGCTATCTTTTTCTGTATCGTAAACCTCTTTTCCATTCTCAATACGGATGCAGTAACCACTACCACCTCTATGTATTTCTTTTGCATTGACATAGTATGGATAATTAGGCGTAAAGCTGAATACTTTTGACATATAAACTTTATCAAATGGATCACCCATGCTGTGAAATAGTTGCTGGTACCATTCAACAGTATCCCCCTGCTGTTTATGCCATGCAGATAACTTCATTAGAGGGAGATTGGGAAAGTTATGGCTATCTACATCTATCAGTCCAATACGCATCAACAATTTTCCTCCTCTTTCAATGCCTGCTCTGCTTCCTCTTTTGTAAGGAAAACAGTTTTTCCTATA
>CAMWUK010000205.1 GCA_947177415.1 uncultured Clostridiaceae bacterium | reverse complement strand
AAAGGTTTCGCCTAAAAGGCGAGGGTTTTAACCCCATTATACAGACAATAAAAATGGAAAAGGAGCTGGTATAGTGAAGAATATAGAATTTTATGAAGCAAAGAAATATGAAGACGGCAGTAAATATGAGAAAGCTGTAAAGCAGTTGACAGAAATCGTAGGAAAGCATGTCTATGAAAAGGAATATCCGGATGAAGAAGATGGGGAAACATATCTTACGGTGGTGATTGAGTAGCTGCTGGGAAATGTGGAATTGTGGATAGAGTGGTGGATAATTAGTGGATATGAGGTGGAATGGGTGTGGATAACCGGATATGGATAGATATTTTATCTGCACAAAAGAAATCGGCGATCCCTAATTTGCAGAGGGAAAAGCTTACAATCTAACAAATATGAAAAATACAATGGATGTATATTTATTCGTGAATATACATCCATTTGTTATATTATGAAGTATTTACGGTCTATGGAAGAGTGCAATACTCTTTTTTTTATCTCAAAACTTGAACAACCGGTACGGGTTCCTTGTCCTGCCGGTTCCTTAATTAAATAGTAGCTTTCCATTATACTGTAGATGTTGAAAGAAATGAACGGTACCGGTGATTTCAACCATAGGTTTTATATAATGAAACATTTTCGTAACAGGTCAGCCTTCGGCCGAACTGTTACACATTTTCAACAGAAAGGAATGAGGAAGCTGTGAGTGAAAAATGGCAGGAGGACAACAGAAAAGAAATTACAGAAATAGAAAACAGCAGTTCAGAGGAAGCCCTGAAAGCACCATATTACAACCGTATGGATATTGTAGTAGTGGATTTTGGAGATATTAAAGGGGATTGCCTTCTGCGAAAACGCAGACCGGCGATTGTATTGAGCCGAACCGAATACAATGAGCATTCTCCAATCATGCAGGTTGCCCCAATGACAAAGAGCAGAAAGGGATTGCATAAGAAATACCATGTATTTATCCATCAACAGTATTGTAATAATCTTCGTGGTTCCGGAATGTGTATGTTAGAACAAAGCAGACCGATAGACCGTAGACAGGTAGTACATAAAATTGGAAGGATAAACAGTAAGAAGCTAATCCATGAGATAGCTCAGGCAGTATCCTATGTTAACGGTTTGGAGGATGTGAGTGGATTGGAATGAAGCATGGTTGATGTGTTGCAGCTGTTCATCAGCAACCAATTTTCATTGATAGTGGTACAGCGGTATATGACAGTTACGACAACTTGGTTGGAAATTTTGAAACAGAAGCCATTAACATGATACGGGCATGTTATGGAGAACAATGATGGAGGTAGAGAAAATGTTTAAAGACAAAAGACTAGATTATGATGGATTGCAGATTGGACAGGTAATCAAGGATTTACGAATGGAAAAGGGCATGTCCCTAGAAGATTTAAGCGAAGAAGTGGGCAAGTCAGAATCCCATTTAAAGCAGGTGGAAGGTGGTAGCAGACGGATGTCGTTGGAATTACTATTTTCTTTAGTAGATGTTTTGGAGGTGGATGCAAATTGTATCCTGTGTATTCCAAAGTGCAAAGAAAAAGAAACTTCTATTGATGAGCAGTTAGCAGCAATGCCGAGCGAACAGAGAGCATATTTGACAGGTGTGTTTGAAAACATGATACAGAGTTATCCGGTAGCAGTTTAAAAGAGAAAGGATGAAAGGAAAGATGAAAATAGTTCGTGGAAATATCATTTATGTGGATTTGGGGCAACATTCAAAAAAGAGTTCAAGACAATCCAGAGTAAGACCATGCTTAGTGGTTAGTAATCCGAAAAGTAACATTCTTAATGTTTGCCCGTGTACCACACAGTATGAAGACAAGAAACCAAATCCTGTGCATGTGAAAGTTACGGCAAAGGATGTAAAAGGGTATGAAATGAAACCTTCCATGATCCTGGTGGAACAGACGGTTCCGGTAGATCGCCGGCTGGTAGTAAGCAAGATTGGATATATCAGTAATCCGGAGGTAATAGAAAATGTAAACCGTGCATTGATGGTGCAGTTTGATTTGATGAAATAAAAAACAGCTAAATATAGTTTAAGGGAGATGGTTCTATAATAAGAGAAATGCAGCATGCAAAATGTATTGCAGTGCTAAGAAAGATATTTTTGTTGAAATTAGTAAGTGAAAGGGAATATATATTGGCTAGAGATAAAATCAATAGTAAATATTTGGTCATATCTGGTGAGAAAAAAAAGCAGGGTTGTTCATAATTGGATGTATGTAATAAAATGTCAGCATGCAGAGGAATTTGCGGCTGACATTTTTGTAGGGAAATTTTGACCGTAGAATGAGTCTGCAAATAAAGTAAAGGAGAAATGCGATATGAAAGATGTGGAAGTTATCGAAGCAAAAAAAGGGAGAATAGGAAACCGTGCAAAAGTAAGATCACAGGTAAAAGGATTAAAGCTGAATCAGATTAGAGTAGCAGCCTATTGTCGTGTATCTACAGATGGCGATGAACAATTGGGAAGTTTTCAATCACAGAAACTTTATTATGAAGAGAAGATTGCTGCAAATAAAGAATGGACAAATGCAGGAATATTTGCAGATGAAGCTGTTACCGGTACACTGACTGCAAAGCGTGATGGTTTCCAGGAAATGATTACAAAATGCCAGAATGGAGAGATTGATCTGATTTT
This sequence comes from uncultured Clostridiaceae bacterium, assembly GCA_947177415.1. GTDB lineage: Bacteria > Bacillota > Clostridia > Lachnospirales > Lachnospiraceae > CAG-411. Next base: position 2,246 of record CAMWUK010000205.1, on the reverse strand, counting down.
AACAAAATCCATATCAAGATTTGCCAGAAATACAGTCGATACATTGCAGTATGTGCGGATGTTAAGGGATAAAAATATAGGCATAATTTTTGAAAAGGAAAATATCAACACGTTAGATATGCAAGGAGAATTATTACTGACTATTATGAGTTCCCTTGCACAGCAGGAAGTAGAGTCTTTATCACAAAATGTTAAGATGGGACTTAAAATGAAAATGAAACGGGGAGAATTAATTGGATTTAATGGATGCCTTGGTTATGATTATCACCCGGAAGACAAATCAATATCAATAAATGAAGAAGAAGCCGAAACTGTCAGATTCATATATGATATGTATCTGCAGGGATATGGGACTACCACAATAGCAAAAAGACTGACGGAAATGGGGAAGAAAAATAAAAAGGGAAAAGTTTATTGGAGAACAGATGGTGTAATGGGTATAATAAAAAACGAAAAATATAAGGGTGATATTTTATTGGGTAAGACATTTACCATAGATCCGATAAGCAAAAGGCGACTGCATAATATGGGTGAAGAGGAGCAGTATTATATCAGAAATCATCATGAACCCATTGTTTCAAGAGAGGTATGGGATAAAGCTGATGAAATCCGTAAAAAAAGAGCAAGAAACATTTCCACTGAAACTACCGGAAACAGAGAGCGGTATACACGCCAGTATGCACTTAGCAGTATGTGTGAGTGTGCCTTTTGCGGTGGTAAATTGACCAGAAGAACAAGGAACAGTGGCAGAATTTACGAAAAACATGTATGGCAATGTATGAAGGCAGTACGAAAGGGAATAAAGTATTGTCCTGAGTGTAAATCAATTGATGAGAGAATAATACAGGGGGCATTTGTAGAAGCTTTCAAGCTGCTGGCAGGTAATTTTGATGATGTATTAGAGGAAGTTTTGCAATCCGTTGAGGAAGTGCAGAATAATGAGGAAGATCTGCATAGAATGCAACAATTAAAAAAAGATATATCTACGTTGGAGACGAAAAAAAGTAAAATGACAGATATGCTGATTGATGGTATAATAACTAAAGAGGTCTATGACGGAAAGATACTTGATTTTGATAAAAAGATACACGTTTTCAATGAGAGAAGAAAGTTATTAGAAAAAAGTGTAAAAACAAAGTCCGAGATAAAGGTGCAGATGGAGAAAATTCGGAAAACGCTTGAAAAAAATGAAATATTAGACGAATTTGACAGGCAGGTGTTTGACATTATCATAAAGAAAGTATATGTTGGCGGATATGATGAAAAAGGAAACACAGACCCATATAAACTTACTTTTGTGCTAAAAGGGGACAGTTCTTATGGAGTCCCGAATGCCAGAGACAAATATAAGAAGCAATACAGAAAGGAAAGAAAAGCAAAAAGATGAAAACAAAGCTGACAAATGATGTTGGCAACTTAGAAATCAAAAAAGTGGATACTGCTGAAAAAATGTGTTCATTAGGCGATGACGTGGTGGAGGAATTGTGTTTATCAAATGGTGACGACGCATGTAGAGACTATTGTGTTGATACAAAAGAAAAACTCGTAGAAGTCCTTTATTTTAGGCACTTTGCGAAGCATTTCATGTTCACTTCGGAGGGTGAAAAAATACGAAATAAGCACCTCAAAAACTACTTTGATGTTTCGGTGGTAGTTGATATCGGGTGTGGGAACACAAACGGAAAATAAAGGTTTTCCGCAATCAACGTGTCTATGTAGTGTACACCCTGCTGATAAAATATAGGCAACAGGCTCATAGAAACTGAACGGGATAGGCGTATCATTAGAGATAGTGGTACGCTTATTTTTCGTCCATTTGCATCTTTGAATATACTGTTATTTGTCTATATAATGAAAATAAAAAAGGACGGTGATATGAATGAGAGAAAAGAAAAATCATTTGTATGTGGATAGCCAAGAAAGAAGCATTTTATTACATAGCCTTGTGGAGCTGAAAAATCAGCTTATTCAACAGGGCAGATATACGGACTGCGTTGATGAGTTGATATTCAAAGTCGTAAACGCACCGATTAAGAGAATGAAAATTGAATATGTCTAAGGCACATCACAGAGCAGCTTATTCTTATTTATTTTTAAGAGTAAGCGGCTTTTTTGCGTTCTCTGGTACTGTTACATAGCCACCTTGACAAAGTGGCTAAATCTATGTGAAAGGAGGACGCACCTATGTCAAATTGCAAAGTAATCGCTCTGACGAATCAGAAAGGCGGTGTCGGCAAGACCACCAC
>CAMWUK010000204.1 GCA_947177415.1 uncultured Clostridiaceae bacterium | reverse complement strand
TTAGGCTGCTTTAGCAGCAAATTGAACCTACCGGCTTTAGCCGGTAGTGGTTCAGATACCATTACAGTTCCAAATGGTTATATGATGCAAGCACAGTTAGAACAGCCGGGGAATGCTGATATAGACTATGACCTGTATATATTCGATGACAATGACAATATGGAGGATGCTTCCGAGAATGTAACCTATGTTGTAAATGGAAAAACATTGGTGGAGGATGTAGCAGTTATTAATGAGACTGGTACAGATTTAGAATACAAGATTCTGGTTAATTCATTTATTGGTGGCAGCGAAACAGAGGCATATACTTTAACTTATGCATTAACGGATGTCTATGATGAGTATGAAACGGATGAGCAGCCACAGAGAGCAGGAGAATTTGTATTTTCGGGTTCATCTGATTCAATCAGCGGCAGAAATATTAGTTCACCGATAGATAGTGATTGGTATATGTTTACTGTACCGTCTGGCTATGATGAGATGCAGTTAAATATTTCTTCATCTTCAACAAATGTTCAGACTGTATTGGCATATAGGAATATTGCGACAGATAGCACCTACCAGATGGCACCCGTTTCGTTATCTAATGGAAAGAATGCAGTATTAGCCGGAGATGTATACTATCTTAAAGTTTGTTATGGTGGATCTTTGAATGGGTTTGATCAGAACAGTATTGAGAGTTATACATTATCAGTAAGTTTCTCTGTTAAATCCCTTGAACCGGGTTCAATATCCATTACTGGATTTGAGGGCGGTACTTATGTTACATACGGGTATGGTAAATTATATCGTGTTACTGGAAATAGATTGACTGTAAAAGGTGTAGTAAAAGATACAGAAGGTAAGGCATTGGCAAACGCACCAGTTTTAGTAGCGTTTGCTAACCCTGCTTGGGATGGTGATTCACGTTATGGACTTGTTACACAAGAGGGGATAACGGATGCATCAGGAAGATTCACACTTACGATTACATTGCCGCCTAAAGCTGGTTTAGAATGCTATTATGTTAATCCCTCAACGCATTATTATGACACCTGTACGGTGATAGCAACTCCGGGTAATGATGTGTTTGATACAGATTATGTCTATCAATATGCCTATTCTGCATATGGGGATAATACATGATCGTTTCAGGAGTATGAAAATGGATTTCAAGCTATTTTATAAAGGAGGTTGATACTATGGCGATAGCAGGAGTAAACGATTATATAAATGCATATGCAACAAGCAGAACCAGTTATAATATGAAAGGAAATAGCAGGTTGAGTGGAACAGCACAAAGCTATCTGAGTGATTTAAAGCAGAAATATTCAGATGTAAATATTATGGTGGCTGATTTTGGTAATGAAAAACAGTCAGATGCCTATATGTTGGGTAGCCGTGGTTATAATAACGTGGCTATTTCAGCTAGTGTTGTGGAGAAGATGGCAACTGATCCGCAGGCAGCAGAGAAGTATGAAAAAGTAGTTTCGGGTATGAGTGGAAATGCAGAACGGATAGAAAAGTTTGCACAAGAAAATAATGATGAAATACTTGGGGCAGGTGTTGTCATTGATAAGAATGGAAAAGTGTCATATTGGATGGTTGGCAGAAGTAAGGACACGATGGAAAATCCCGGCACTGTATATAAAGAAAAGGTGCAAAAGCAATTAGAAGAGAAACAGGCGAAAAAGAAAGAAGAGAAGCTGAAAGAAAAAAGAATAATTAAGGCAGAAACAGCGGAAAAGTTACTGGAAAAGCGAAAAGCTGCTAAAACTACGAATGTCGTCTCAGAAGGGGATGTATCTAGCGTTGGAGCGGATGGGCATGTCAGAAAAATTACGGAAGAAAAAGGGGTACAGATGAATATCACTATTTAACTTGTTATGTTATTTTTCAATGACATAAAAATTGTAGAGTAGGAGGTGAGATACATGAAGAAATTGGGAAAGAAGAGAACAGGTAACACTAATACTGTTCAGGCGTATGCATGTGGAGGTGCATTTTGTGTATGCAAGGCATGTGCGGCTGCTTCCGTTGATTCAATGCTATATAATGGAACTAAGAGCCAGAACGATGGAACATTAATGCTGATTGGCTGATTGTATATCAGGAAGTAAGTGTACGAGGGGCTGCTGAATAAGCAGTCCTTTGTAACATATGGGAGGAATAATGGAAAATACAATAAAGAAATTAAACTGCCATTTGTTTAGAGCTTGTGGAAAATATTATATATATGATGTTCCAAAGAATGTTATATTGAAAGTGAATAGAGATACCTATAATGAAATTAAAGAGTTAAGTGCAGAGGAACAGAGCGATTATAAAGGGGACAATAATACTATTAAGGAATTGCTAAGTGAAGGTTATTTGAGCTCACAGTATATTGAAACAATAGAGCATCCTATGTCAAGAAATATAGAGAGTGCATTAGATAACAGTTTACATATGCTTACGCTACAAGTAACGCAAAATTGTAATTTGCGTTGTAAATATTGTGTATACTCCGGAAGCTATATTAACCGAAAGCATAACAATAAGAGAATGTCCTTTGAAATGGCAAAAAAAGCAATTGACTATTATATTTTACATAGTTCACAAATGCCGAAATTAAGATTTGGTTTTTATGGCGGTGAGCCAACTTTGGAGATGGAACTAATCCGCAAATGTGTTTCATATATTAATGGATGCTCATTGGGAAAGCCAGTTGAATATAATTTAACAACAAATGCAACTATTCTTAATAGGGACATTATTCAATTTTTTATTAATAATCATTTCTATTTAACAATAAGTTTGGACGGATCTAAAGAAATACAAGATAAAAACAGAGTTTATGCAGAATCAGGAAAAGGAACTTTTGACAAGGTTATTGAAAACATTGGTTGGCTGAGAAAAGAGTTTCCGGATTTCCTGCAACGGGTTCATTTTAATATGGTTATGGACCCGGTAGATGGGTATAGTGTTTCCAATGAATTTTTTATGAGAGATGAAAGAGTAAAGGGCATTGAAGTAAATGCTTCACAAAAAAATGATGTTAATTATACAGAAGAAATAGCAAAAACGCCAGAATATTATATGAATCGTTCTTATGAACAATTTAAGGTGATTTTCGATTATTACAGAGATATTGAAGAATATGTTTCTCCATTGGTAAATGATTATTTAGGTGGAATAAAGAATAATATTGCAGATATGTTAAAGGGAGACGAGTCTAGCTATAAAATAGGACATCCGGGCGGTCCCTGTGTTCCGGGGCTGCAAAGGTTATTTGTAAACGCTGACGGAAATTTTTATCCATGCGAAAGAACGAATGAAGATTCAGCAATGATGGTTATTGGTAATGTAGAACATGGAATAGATCTAGATAAGGCAAAAATTTTGTTAAATGTTGGAAAGATTTCAGAGAGTGTGTGTAAAAAATGTTGGGCATTCCGATTTTGTACTTCATGTGCGGTTTATGCAGAAGACAAGGATAAATTATCAGTAGAGAAAAGGCTGTCTCGATGTGATTCAATTAGGAGTGCGGTAGAAACAAATTTTAGGGAATATTGTATATTGAAAGAATTGAAAATGGATTTTGAAGAATTGGAGGAAACAGACTAATGAAAAAAGTATTGCTTTTTCCATATAATTATAATTGCTGTGAAATTTTAAGATATAGGGATATGCTTATAGATTATGAAGTAATAGGAGTCTTAGCACCGTCTGGTTGGGGAGTAAATGGCAAAGATGCAGGAATAGTGGATGGTGGAAAGAATATAGGAGTTAATATTCTTGAAACCATACATTACGAACAGGAATTTCAAGGTGTTTTGATAGTTGCCGATTGCACCAATGCGGAAATAGAACAGGCAGTGTTGATTTATGCAGAAGATGCGATTAATCATGATAAAGAAATTATTTTTGCAACCGAAGTTAGTGATAAGATAAAGGAACTGTGTTCTAACAAGTCGGATCAGATAACTTATTTAACTGATAAGCAGCCAATTATTAAGCACAGATGGAAGCTGTTGCAAATAAATACGCCTATTGTGGCAATTGCTGGTTTAAATGAACTTACCCACAAATTTAAGATACAATTAGAAGTGAATCAATACTTTAGAAAGCAGGGTTATAAGGTAAGTCATATAGGATCAAAGCAATATGGGGAACTTTTTGGCATTCATTCTTTTCCTGATTTTATGTATTCTGATTTAAACGAAACAGAAAAAATATATCGTTTTAATAAATTCATAAAGGATATAGAAAAGAAGGAACAGCCGGATATAATAATTGTTGGTGTACCAGGAGGGATAATGCCTTATAATGAGAAGTTTCCGGGGTATTTTGGAATTACCATGTTTGAAGTAATGCAGGCAATAAGACCAGATGTATTAGTTATGAGTTGCTTATATGAGAATTACAATGCAGAATATTTTGAAAATTTAACAACGGGCATTCGCTATAAGTATGGTATAGATGTAGATGCATTCAATATATCAACTTTTCAAGTTGATGCCAATGAATCGGAACAGAGTAAGGTTCTACAATATTACAAGGTAACTTATAATGAGGTGGCTAAACTAATTGATTCTTACATTGATAGTGGCATACCAATTTTTAATATAATGAACGGAACTGACGGTGAGCGGATTGCGGAGCTGGTTCTCAATAAGCTGCAGGAATACAGTGAAGCAGAATTGGTGTGAGGAGTGGGAAGATGCAGAACTATATTGAAAAAAAGGTGTTTAATATATTCAGAGAATATCTATTCCGTGATCTGACTCAATGCGAAAATCCCTTATCGGAGAGTATATTTGGAGAAAAAATTGCATTACTTCCAGCAGAGGCATATTTTTTCTTGCTTAAAATAGAAGAAGAATTTTCAATTAAATTTTCAAATGATGTTGTGATTGAAAGAAGATTTAATTATTTAGGGGATATTGTAGAAGAAATAGGTAAATGTTTGGATAGACAGTGAACATAATTAAAAGATATTTGGAAAGTTATTAATAAATTGGGATAATATAAAAG
>CAMWUK010000203.1 GCA_947177415.1 uncultured Clostridiaceae bacterium | reverse complement strand
GTATAAAATGAAGAATTTATAAATAATAGTGAAATTATTTAAAAAAGGAATATTAAGAAATTAAAAAATATTTATACACAAAAAACGAAAAACTTAAAGAGGCATCCATACCGCTGGTGGAGGCACCATTCTTACTGCCACTTTATAGGATACAACATAATAAAAATTATGTTGTATCCAATATGGCTGTATATTGACACAAAGCAGCAGGTATATGGGCGGGAGGTTACAATTTACCAAAAGAAGATGCCACCTAAGGTGGCAATAATATGAAGGAGGTAGTAAGTATGGGCAAATCAAAAATGTTCAAAAAACAGGACAAGGGGGCATGGAAATTCTTAGTACTGGGTTTCCTAATGGTGTTTATGGTATCTGCCATACAGGATGATACAGTTATGGCAAAAGATGCAGTGCCGGGTATGTCAAAAACAATGACAATAAACAAAGGAAAGACAAAGAATCTTTCTATAACAGCGAAAAGTAAGGACATTACCCTTAAAAAAGTAACATGGAAATCTTCCAACACAAAGGTGGCAACCGTAAAAGCAAATGGGAAATCAAAAGGCAAAGTGACAGCAGTAAAGAAGGGAACAGCCACCATTACGGCAACCGTTTCTTATAAGAATAAGAAAAAAGACCTGAAAAAGAAACTTACTTGTAAAGTAACCGTAAAGGAAATTGCAAAGCCAAAGAATAGCACTGTGCCCAAAGTTACAGATACAGTTGCACCAACCCAACCATCAGCACCAAATGGAACACCAGATGTGACAGAAGCCCCAGTTCCAAGTAGAACGCCAGATGCCACAAAACCTCCGGTACCTACTAGAACACCAGATAGTATGGAAACGATTAGTCCAAGAGAAGAAGCCATTCTTATTATGTATGAGGATGAGGATGGAAAGATGGTGGAAGGTGTAGAAAACAAAGCAGAGGCAGTTTATGCAGTTATTCCAGAAGATGTGACAATTATATACAATGCTGCATTTTCTGGATGTAGCAGTCTGAGAAGTATAACGATCCCAGAAAGTGTGACAAGTATAAGGAGTTGGGCATTTTGGAAATGTAGTAGCCTGACAAGCATAACGATTCCAAAAAATGTGACGAATATAGAGGATTGGACATTTTCCGAATGTAGCAGTCTGACAAGCATAACGATTCCTAATAGAGTGACAAGTATAGGGGAGTGTGCATTTGAGGGATGTAGCAGCCTGACAAGCATAACGATTCCTGATAGTGTAACAAGTATAGGGAGTGGAGTATTTGATGGATGTAGCAATTTAACCAATATTGTGTGGAAAGGAACAACATATAATAGTGTGGATGAGTTTGAATCTGCAATTTAAGGATTGATCCATAAAAGTGTAACTGTTACGTTTATTCGTAACAGGACAACCATCGGCTGAATTGTTACGGGAATTTTAATAAAAAAGGAGTCTGGAAGACTTTTAATTGGAGGTTTGAAGATTCTGAGAGATTATATTATGAATTGGAGGGATTTCTATGAAAAAAATATGTAAAGAATTGATTGCAATATGTTTGTTAATCGGTATATTTTGTTCTGCTTTTCCGTTAAAGGGTGTGCAGGCAGCGAATACAAGCGGAAGCTTTGAACAGAGGATATTACAGCTTCAGCAAAAATTTCCGGCAGGAAAATACTGGAACCATATGGGAAGTTCAGTAAATAATCCAGACGGATATACGAACATTCCGTGTACGCATCATGGCAATTGCAGTAAAAACGGTTATGGTGGCTGGTGTGGATGTAATAGTTTTAACGGTCAATCTATTCAATGTTTTGGATTTGCAGAAAAGCTGGGATATGATGTGTTTGGCACAAATCCAAGAACTTCATGGATAAAATATAATTCTTTATCAAATGTAAGACCAGGGGATATTATACGATATAAAAATAATGGACATTCCATTTTTGTAACAAATGTCGTAGGTGATACCATTACATTTGCAGATTGTAATTCTGACAATCATTGCAAAATTCGATGGAATGCTACAATAAATAAAGCGAATATTGTTAATTTTAATTATGTAAAACATGCAAATAATTATGATGATGTTATAAGTGTTCCAGAACCGAGTACACCTACTCCTCCGCAACCTATAACTCCAAATCCAGTCATTGATAATGTAAAAATTGATAGTATTGATTTTAACCATATCTCATTGAGATTCTCCGCTTATAATAGTGGGCTGGTTCGCATTGTTGCTGTATCGCAGACTACAGGACAAGAAGTAAAACAGGATTTTACCAATGGATTGGAAAATGTCAGCTACACATTCCAAACAAGTAGTATGACAAATCCTGGAAAAGATTTTTATATTAGAATTTATGCATATAGTACACCAACCGGAGGAAATGAAACATTACATGCAGTTACGTATGGACCTAATATTGGTTCTGTCAGACTGCCAGACAAAGAATTGAGATATAACATGGAAACTGTACCACAAGGTACTATATCTACAACAACTTCTTTGGTTGGCTGGGTAATTGGTGAAAATATTACAAAAGTTACAGCAGTGATTAATTCACATGAATATGAATGTACCAGAGTTAAACGTGAGGATGTTGGAAATGCATTTCCGGGATACGATTATTCAAAGGCAGGATTTCAACTGGATTTCGATACATCATATCTGGTTAATGGAAACAACACATTGTCAGTTAGAGGATATACATCAGACATGGATTATGTAGAGCTGTATAATGGAAACGTTGAAGCTGTTAAATTAGCATCATTTTATGTGGACTGGAGCTGGTATTATTTTAAATATCATAATGAACCGGAAGTAGCAGCTATTGGACTGAATCCACCAAAATTGATAGAGTATTATTATTCAAAGGGAATTGCAAAAGGTCATAGTCCATGTGTGGGTTTTGACCCAGCATGGTATTTAGAGAAAAATAAAGATTTGAAAGCAGTAGGAAATATTACAGATTATGTAGGAGCTTATGTTCATTTTGTGAAATATTGTCTGCCAGATAATGAAAAGCGGGAACTCTCACCATTTTTAAATTTACAATATTATCAAACTAAAAATGAAGACTTAGTGAATATGAATGCAGAAGAATTGTTTTATCATTATTATGTTTATGGAAGCCGTATGGAAAGCCGGATTGGGAATAATAGTAATCAGGCAAAAGCTTTTTCAAAACTCTTTGTAGTAAGTGAATATGCTGAGGCAAATCAAGATATAAAGGATGCCCTAGGAGATGGAAAAACAGTAGAGAGTGCAGAGAGGATATGGAGCCAATTTTTTGTATATACATTATCTGTTGATTATGGGCAAAGAGTAACATCAAAACAGTTTGACATGAAGTTCTACATAAATAAATATGGACTTTCTACAACGGAAGAGGCTTTTTGGCGTTATATTAACAGTGGGTATGCAAACGGGGAGATTACTAAACAAGTAGTGACAATGGCTCCAACCGAGACATCACCTGCAAAACCGTCACAAGGTGCAACACCTGTACAAGTTAGTACTCCACCACCAATAATAGTTACAGAAAAGCCGCAGACAGAAATACCAAAAAACACGGAGACACCAAAAATCACAGAAACACCGAAAAACACGGAAACACCACAGATAACGATTAGACCAATTGATACAGAAATACCAACTAAAACAGTACAGCCAGAAACAACTTTAGTTGTACCTACATCGACTCCAGTAATAGATGAAGATTTTTCGGGAGACTTAATAACAGAAATCAGTTTATATTCAGATTTAGATGAAGGTGAACAGTTAAGGGTAGGGGATAGTTTTACAATATATACAGATGTGTATCCTGTAATTTTTGAAGATACCGAATTACAATGGTTATCCAGTGATAAGAAGATAGCAACTGTTAATAAAAAAGGAGATGTTCAATGTGTAGGTGTTGGAACGGTTATGATTACAGCTATGGCAACTGATGGAAGTGGGAAATCTGCATCTATGACTTTTAAAGTGGAAAAAGCAATTAGCAATGACAATAATTTGTCCAACATTAAATTTTCACAGGGGAAATTGACACCAGCATTTAAGAAAAACAAAAAAAGTTATAGTCTGGTTTTAAGCAAAAATATGTCAAAGGTTGTTATAAAAGTTAAAAAATCAGATTCAGCAGCAACAGTAAAAATTAATGGAAAAGCAATAGAAAAAATCACAGTCAAATTAAAACGTGGACAAACCAAGAAGATAACAATACGAGTTATTGCAGAAAACGGAAAAGGAAAGACATATCAAATTAAGGTTAAGAGAAAAAAATAGTCTGAAAGGTATTGAATAAAAGGATAATGGTCTCTTGTTTGTATCAAAGGATATTCAGGAGACCATTTGTAGTGGTTGGTATGTTGTTTTTGAGTAAAAGCTGAAAGTGATGTAGAGTAATGAGGCAATAGTCATGCTAAAGTATTTGTTACTATTTGAATTAAGGTTTGGAATATATGAGGAGGATGATGAAATGAGAAGCGAAAAATAACCATCCCAGAAAGTGTGACAAGCATAGGGCGGTATGCATTTTTACAATGTAGCAGTCTGGCAAGTATAACGCTCCCAGAAAGTGTAACAAGTATAGGGGACAGTGCATTTAAGTACTGTAGCAACCTGACCAGTATAACAATACCAAATAGTGTGACAAGCATAGGGAAGGATGCATTTTCTGGATGTAGCAGTCTATCCAATATTGTATGGAAAGGAACCACCTACAATAGTGTGAAAGAGTTTGAATCTGCATTTAGGGGTTAATTATTGAGGATTCTATATTTACATGCTTAATCAAGACAGGACTCCCCTCTTAAAGGGGAGTCCTGTTTATAGAAGTAACTATTCATGGTTCTGGACAGTTACAAATTAAGGGAGGTATTTAAAAATGAACAGACAAAATATTCAAAAACAGGTTTAATTCAGAATTGAGCAAACATAGAAATGGTAAATACTGAAACATGGAAACAGGTTGAAAGAGAAAGAACCTTACAAATTGTAAAATAGCAGGTAACTATTCAGGTAGAAACACGCATTTACTGCGTGTTTCGTAAGAAAAAG
>CAMWUK010000202.1 GCA_947177415.1 uncultured Clostridiaceae bacterium | reverse complement strand
GCGACCTTCTTCGCGACCTTCTTCGCGACCTTCAGCCCGACCTTGTTCCCGACCTTTTTCTAATTGTTCATGTAACTTTAATGAATAAAGCATATAATCCCTCCTATACTCTTCGTTTGCACGAACCTTATGAATTTCTTCTTCTAATGCACAAGTAAACTCATCTGTTGGATTATGTGTATGCATATACTTTGCCAAATTTTTTATTTTTTGACTAACTTCTCCCGAAGTGCCATTTGCATTTAAGAAGATTTTTACGGTTTCGTCTCCTAATGGCAAATTGAGATTTTCTATACATCTGTTCTCAAATGTATACATATAAGAATTGTCTTCAAATGGATCTTCTGTACACAAAAATATTATAAAACTTTTTTTCAGATTCTTATATTCAACTCCTTTACCTAATAGATCCATATCTACAATTCCTTGGTAATATCTTGTGCGTTTGGGAAGATTATCATCAATACTTGTTTGCATTTCAATATTATATACGGTTTGATTTTCATCTTCCGCATATACATCCAGTCGTACTCCTTTGGCTTCTAAACATAAATCTATTGTTTTTTGCCGTTCAAGATATTCAATTTTTAAGATTTTCATATCTAGAATTATCTCCAATAAACCCTTACATAATTCAGTTCTTTTCATAACTGCTCCAAACATGAAATCATCAATAAATTGTAACTCATCAAAGTTTTTAATTTTACTCATAATTTGTATATATTCTCTTTCTTTTGTTTTCTGTCATAAGAACGCTCTTTGATAATAACTGTATATATTTAATTTACTACAGATTTGTTTTTTTTTCAATATGTAAATACAACAGAACCTGAATACACTTAAATTTTTTTAATAAATCTATTAAGTATAACCAGCTTTTATTTGCAAGTCTCAGTTAAATTCTAATAATACTTTTGCAGATTCTTTATGATGTAGAAATGTTTGTTGTTCACCAAGGTAAAAGTATGATACAATATAATTAAACCTCAATTATTCACGACTTATATTGCAGACCGCTGCTATCATCGTCAAATGACCTATTAAGTATGTGTGTGGAATTGAACATGAGTAACTACATAAGACTTAGTTCATGCTTAAGACCGTGAATAATCTCAGTTAAATAAATATTTTTTTGGGAGGAAATAAATGTTTCTTGTAACTTATCTCAAAAAGAAAAGCAAGAAAAGATTAAGTATTTTCTTAATAATAAGTATTGCCTCACTAAGTTCTATGATCGTATTTCTATGTTCACATGCTACATATTATAAATACAATGATTGGTGGATAATAGGGAGAAGTATATCAGAGATAGAATCAAAATATGGAGAGTTTGATTTCGGAGAATACAAAGCCAATACTTCAGGAAAGGTTGGCTATTATATTTATACGGATGATGGACCAATAATGCCAGATCACTTAAAACATTATTATTACATTGAATATGATAATGAAGGAATTGCAAATAAAGTATATGATGCATGTCAGATAGGTGGATAATAATTTACAAAGTTTCTTAAAGGTTGCAAAGATAAGCACATAAGAAGAATGATGATAGCAACAGAGAATGATATTGATAAAAATATTTATGTGAATAAATTGTTTGATAACAGTGATTTGTGGTTTGTTGGATATAATTTTATTCTATGATGAATTGCTGGTAAAGAATGCAAACTATATTAGTAAGGGGAGATAACAACTATTATGGGTCAGACAGAAAGTGAAAAAATACGTTATGAAATGCGTAATGAAATTGAGAACATAATAAAACAATATAATATTGATAGGACTAAGTTTCATGAAGTGGCAAAGAATTATTATGATAAGGTAATTCGTAAGTTTTATTATACATTCTGTGACTATACAAAATATCCGTCTATTGAACAACGTACTTATTTTACTTATATGTGGACAAGATTTCGCAATGACTTAAAAAGAACAGATATTATTAGAGCAGATTGGAATAATTGGAGAGAATACATTTATAAAATAGATAACCTCATTCCGGAAAAAGATTTAATATCATTGTATTATCTTATAGTGGATGGTGGATGGGTGTATGAAGGTGAGTTGAATGAGATAAAAAAAGTTTTATTGGAATATCCGGTTACCATGGAAGATTTTTATCTATTTCCAAAAGATTATAGTTGGCTTATAAATCATTGTGAAGATGGTGAGTGTATGTGTAGAGTATGGAATTGAGTATTAATTTATAGTTCATTAGTAACTGTTCAGTACCTGAATTGTTACGAACAGTTACATTTATTATTCAAATAATAAGGTGTGAATACAATAAGGGGAAAAAGATGCTAGTTTTTAATAATGTGAAAGAAATTGTCAAGCAGCTTTCTGAAAAAATGTTGTCAGAGTATGATTTAGATTTATGTGAAGATGTTTCTAGTATTGTGTATTATAATGATTTGTATAAATGTGATGGAAATGACATAATGGACAGACACATTGATATAGAATTTGTTTTTGGTGAGTACTATGAACTGCATGATGAAGATGAATTGTTTCATTATATCTGTTCGCTGTGTGAACTACCGGAATTGATAAATCAGGAAGAAATAATTCTTTATCAAAAGAATTAAAAGTCAAGTGATGGGTATTAGGGTAGGGATAGTAAATTTAGTAATAAAATAGAGAAATTTATTGGTTGTATATATTTTGGTAAGATATGAATGCATGACGAAACTGTAAAAAAATTATAATTTAAGGAGGAAGATTTTGATGACAAAAGAAGATTTATATGCCCCAATTAGAGAAAAATATCATAATTTACAAAATGCATTAGAAAATAGTGATTTACAACATATCATAGAGCTTACTTTGGAAGTTCATGGAATGGTTCATCCTAGACTTGTATCAGGCATTAATGAAAAAACAATAGCAGATTATGTCCTTGATTTTATGCTCCAGAGCAATAATAAGGAAATATTAGTTTCAAGGATGCATTGTGAAATCAGTTTAGATTGGGCGGGAACGGATGTTGTTCCTATGTGTTGGCAATTTTGGCATACATATCGAATTGAGGATTTAGTTTCAAATTTCCTTATTGCTGACAAAAATCAGATATTTGATAAGGAGTGGCAAAAAAGAATGAATTCCCCAATTACAGATACAGGTAATGCCATAGAGTCTCAAGAAGCTATTTCTTTTGGAAAAATCATGAATGTGGAAGCCCTTTATGAGTATATTTTGGCAGTTAGCAGAAATACAAGGGAGATAATTGCTAACCTTACTATAGATCAGTTGCAACAAAAACCTTCAAAAGAACAACTTGATTGTATTATGAATGCAGGAGGTTTGACTTCTGATAAGCGTTCAATGTGGCTTCTTGACTATTGGGGAGGATTAACAGTCTCTGGAATGATTCTTACTCCTTTAACTGACCATCACATGATGCATTTGCCACCATGTCTTGATGTTATTATTCACGATGATGTCTGTGAGGAAAATATGTCAAAAAATACAAAACTATGAAGAAGAGATGAAGGGAAAATATGCTTATAATTAATACTGGGAATAATGATTTAAATCTCATTACAATAGTTGGTGAGCGATAATTTTCCATTTATAGGAGGGCTTGAATATGCAAAAGGTAATGAATAGAACATTAGGTGGAAAAATTGTGTCAGCATCTTCCTCTATAAGTAATTATAAAAATTGTCATGAAGAAATATACCAAGTGACATTTATGAGGGCAGATAATAGGAAGATGACCATATCTGTAGATAAGGATATTTATGATAAGTGCAAAAATGCTGCTCAGAAAGTTATATTTGATATTGATGTAGTTATGGAAAAGGAGGGGGATATAAACCATTATGATAAGAAACTTACAAAAGCAAGAAAGGTTTTATTTTGGGGAATAGATATAGATCCAGATACATACGCAAAAAAAATGGAGGAAGATCTGGTATGGCTTTCCAGATATGCAAAACCACTGCCTGCAGAAAAAAGTAAGGCAGGAAAAGTTTTATCATATATAGAAGGTTATTTTGTGAGCATAATTTTCTTTCTATCATTCTTCGGAGTAGGGCTGGGGTTGATACTGGCTATTCCGTTAACCATAAATCATTTGAAAAACCAGGCAGAAAAGTATGCAAATTATGAGGTAACAAAAGGAGAAGTTATTAAGCAATCAAGCCGTAACCTGGATGAGGATCGCTATAAGATTGAATATACAATAGAATATTGGGTTAATGATGAAAAATATGTCATAAGTGATAGTCTGACGCAGAACATGAGCAGTATTTGGTCGGGGCAGTATGTTTTATATGATAAGAACGATCCCAATAATGGACTATTATGCGAATACAATAACGTGGCAAAAGCATATCTGCCGGGACTTCAGGGAAATTCAGAATATACATTTTTTGTTGTTATGGCGATTGTTGGAGTTCTTTTTTTGTTCATTGGAGTGAAGATTTATTTCTTTAAATAAAGGCAACTGTTCATGGTTCTGAACAGTTACGTTTTTCTTATAACTATTATAGGAGATGATGCATTTTATGAATTACATAATTAGAGAAATAAGAAAGCAGGAGTATAGCCTTTTAGATGATTTTTTATATGAGGCAATATTTATACCAGATGGCGTGAAAGCACCAGACAGGGGCATAATCAATGAACCAGAATTGCAAGTATATGTTTCTGGTTTTGGTGATAAACAAGATGATTTTTGTTTTGTGGCAGAAGTGGATGGCAGAATAATAGGTGCTGTCTGGGTTCGTGATATGCAGGATTATGGGCATATTGGTGATGGAATTCCATCTTTTGCTATTTCCTTATATAAAGAATATCGAGGTTATGGTATTGGAACAGAACTTATGAAAACGATGCTTGAGGAATTAAAATTTAAAGGGTATGAAAAAGCATCTCTGGCAGTTCAAAAAGCAAATTATGCAGTAAAAATGTATCAACAACTTGGATTCAAGATTATTGATGAAAATGAAGAGGAATATATTATGGTGAATATTTTGTAAAATTTGTGTAACTATTCAGGTAGAAACACGCATTTACTGCGTGTTTCGTAAACGAGAATGCACACAAGTGCAAAAGCAGCACTTGGTGCTTTACGAACCTTGCAGCAGAGTG
>CAMWUK010000201.1 GCA_947177415.1 uncultured Clostridiaceae bacterium | reverse complement strand
CTCACCTGTTCCTACCACTGGAACTTCTGTTGATTCTTCACCTGTTCCTACCACCGCTCCTGTTACCGAATCCCCGGTTCCTACCGTGACCCCTGATGCCCAAACTCCAACTCCTGCTCCAACAACAACCCCTGAACCATACAAAAAGGGTAAAATATTTCAATGGAAAAATTATGTATATACTGTTGTGAAAACACCAACAAAAACAACTGCAGGGCAGGTGTATGTGAAACAGGTTGCCAGTACTGCAGTAAAAAGCAAAACACTTACAGTAGGATCTTCTATTACTGTAGAAGGATTTACTTATCAAATAGTTGGTATTACCCAAAAAGCTTTTAAATCTTGTACTGCATTACAAACTGTTACTATAAAGAGTGGTGCTACTTTTATTGGTAAATGTGCATTTTATAATGTTTCTACTTTAAAAACTGTCATTCTTCCTGATACAGTTACAATTATCAAAGATGGTGCATTTAGAGGCTGTACGGAATTAAGACAAATTACGATACCAGCTAATGTTACAACTATTAGAAAAAATGCTTTTTATAATTGTAAAAATTTGAATGCTATTCTTGTATTATCAAAATACATTACTACAATTGGAAACAATGCCTTTAAGAATACAAGAAGTGGTTGTTATATGGTTATACTCCGCGGAAAGAAAACTACATATCGTGCCGCATTAGATTCCTCTGGCAACAAAAAAATTATTTTATATACTTATTAGGTAAACTATACAAAACCAACCATATCCTCATAAAACAAGGACTTGGTTGGTTTTTTTCTAAAAATCTAAAAAATCTTCTAATTCAATCTCTGACGGCAATCGCAAATCCCCTCTTGGGCTTACAGAAACCGTTCCTACCTTCACACCATCCGGCATACAGTTCCGCTTAAACTGCTGCCGGAAGAATCTGGTATAGAATACATTCAGCCATTTTTTTATTTCCTCATCACTAAATTTATATTCCTTGCTCTGATCTACTGCTGCCCTGCACAGTTCATACAACTCTTTTGGTTTTACTCCATAACGAAGAGTATAATACAAAAAGAAGTCATGCAAAATATAAGAACCTACCGTATCCTCGGTTTTTTGGGCAATGGTTCCATCCGGATTAGGCGGTAAAAGTTCCGGGCTAACCGGTGTATCCACAATATCTTCAATAACCTTTTCGATTCCTGCAAAACCATTTCTTCCAAGGTCATGTCCCACTTCATCCACTAATGTTCGTACTAAAGTTTTTGGAATACTGGTATTCACTGCATACATACTCATGTGGTCTCCATTATAAGTACACCAGCCAAGGGCAAGTTCCGATAAATCACCAGTTCCTACTACAAATCCGCCCTCTTTATTGGCAACATCCATAAGAATCTGGGTACGCTCTCTTGCCTGACAATTTTCATAGGTAATATCCTTCACTTCCTCATCATGACCAATATCTTTGAAATGCTGGCGTACAGAATCTACAATGCTGATTTCCCTAATATCACATCCAAGAATCTTCATAAGCTCTATGGAATTATTTTTTGTTCGGCTGGTAGTACCAAATCCTGGCATGGTAATCCCTACTACAGTTGTAGAAGACAATCCCAGATTTTTTACTGCTTTGGCAGAAACCAGCAATGCTAAAGTAGAATCTAAACCTCCGGATACACCTACTACAATACATTTACTTTGGGTTGCTTCCAATCTTCTCTGCAATCCAGCTACTTGCATCTGGAAAATAGATAAGCTTCTTTCCAATGGATTTTTAGAAGGCACAAAAGGTGTCATGGAAATTTTTCTTTTCATTTCTTCTTTTTCTACTAATTTTTTCTCCCATTGCACCACTTCAAATGTTCGTAAGGTAAAATCTCTCTTACAATCCGCAAAAGACTTATTCGCAAGCCTGTCATGACGAATCTTTGTCATATAAAAATCCTTGACTAAAACACCTTCTGCAAAAGGTTTAGTTTCTCCTAATTCTTTTCCATTTTCGTACATCAGAAGATGTCCGCTAAATACTAAATCTGATGTTGACTCATAAGCACCTGCAGACACATACACATATCCACAGATACAACTAGATGATACCCCTCCTACTAACTTCTTACGGAATTGTTCTTTTCCGATTACTTCATTGGAGGCAGACAGATTTACAAGAATTTCCGCACCATTTACTGCCAGCAAACGTCCAGGCGAAACCGGTGCCCAGGCATCCTCACAAATCTCTATTCCGATTGTCACAGGATTTTCTTCATCTTTAAGAGAAAATATCAAGTTATTTCCAAAGAAGGTTTCCTGTCCCTCCCAAAGTTTTATGGTAACTACATCATATCTTCCTGCACTAAACCAACGCTTTTCATAAAATTCCCCATAATTGGGAAGATATGTCTTTGGCACAATTCCAAGAACCTTTCCATTATGAAGAAACGCTCCACAGTTAAATAATTCTCCCTCTACTTCAAGCGGCAACCCCACTATTAGCCCTGCCCCACTTTCTCCATAGTCTGCGGTAAGGGCAGTCAGCTTCTTTAACCCTTCTTTAGTTTTCTCCAACAACTGACGGTTGTGAAACAAATCCCCACAAGTATATCCTGTTAGGGAAAGCTCAGGTGTCACCACCAAATCTGCTTCCGTTGCCTGTTCTTCATAAAAATTTCGAATCTCTTCCACGTTCTTTGTTACATTTCCTATGTGTACTCTTGGTGCCTTACCGGCAACCCTAAATAAATTGTCCATGTATTTTCTACCTCCATTCTTAAACCATACGTAACTGTTCAGAACCATGAACAGTTACGTTCTAAGCCCATGAAAATTCGCCTTCGGCGAAGGGCTTAGAACAATCAAAATTTACATTTTGCTACGTAAACACGCAGTAAATGCGTGTTTCTACCTGAATAGTTACAAGTATGCCACTTTTTTATTTGTTGTCAAGTCTCTCCTAGAAACTACCTGAATTGTTACAATAATGCTCTGCATGCCGCAATTCCAAAAATAAGAACCGGATAAGCAAACATGAAACATACAACTATGGAAGTACTAAAGGAAGCATCCCTTCCTCTTTCCTCCTTCACTGCCCTGCCGTATCCAATCCAATATCCCAAGTTAGTGAAGAAACCAGTAAGCAAAACTACTACTGTTGTATAAAGTATTTGTTCTGTTTTTCCTAATACATAAACCATAATTAGCGAAACACACCAATGAACCAGCGTAAACTTTACTATTATTCCCCTTATCATTTTATATACATTAGTGCCATCAACTGGATAATATTTTAAAATTTCTGAAAATTCTAATTCGCCATTTTGATTTTTTATACATGCCATATAATTTAGGGATATTGCCATAATGACTACTCCTGTATTTAACAATCCTTCTACCTGTATACTTTTTTTCCAGACTGCTGCTATCAAAAATATCAATATATATATTCCTTCTGCTATACAAGCTGCTATTCTTCTTGTTTTTGTAATTCCTAATCTTTGAAATAATTCCTTTTCTCTTGCCATTTTCTTTCCTTCTTTCCCTGCCCAATTCTAATCTTGTTTTAGTCTTTCTTACAGTATTTAAAGCGGAGTGTGCAAGACACTAAACTGTTATGTCAGTTTTCGAAGCAGCCAGCTCACACTAAAATTGTCTTCATTATAATAATCTCTAAGTTCTTCCAGACTGCCATTACAAAGTATCTTCCCCTCATGTAAAACCATCAGGTAATCTGCCACTTGATCTAAATCCTCTGTAATATGTGTAGAAAATAATACACTGTGTTCTCCATCCTCTACATATTCTTGCAAAGTTTGGATAAATATCTTCCGGAACTTTGGGTCAAGCCCTGATGTAGGTTCATCGGCAATTATTATTTGGGGCTTATATCCCCATATAAATGCCATTTGAGCCTTCATAATTTCTCCCTTAGATAAATTTTTCACCATTTGTTTTTTTTCTAATCCAAATTCTTTTAATTTCTTTTCATATTCCTGTTGATTCCAATTTGCATATATCGCTCCCAGAAATTCTCCATTTGCCTGTAAAGACTCTTTCTGCAATAACTTTGCAGGATATGATATAATTCCCAGATTCTCCTTTACCTGTAAGGAACTGTCTTCCATACTAACCCCATTTAGTGAAACATGTCCCTTCATATATTCCCCTTTTATCAAAGATTCTATTAAAGTAGTTTTTCCTGCTCCATTTCTTCCTACTAATCCATATATGTATCCTGGCTTCATCTGAAAATTTATATTCTTTACAGCAAATTTTTCATCCCCAAAAACAGAAGTATATGCAAACTGGAAATCTTCAACCTTCAACCCCTTTTCTACACAAGCTCCATCTAAGGTATTCTCACTCATCCTTTTTCATCTCCTCTCCGATTACGTCAATAATATCATGGATATCCGCCAAAGTAAGTCCTGCATCCAGACACTCTTCAACCATTTCCTGTAATCTTTCTTCTATCATACTTACTTTCTTTTCCCTCAAGATATCTACATTTTTATCTGCCACATAAAATCCTTTCCCAGCAATTCCATATATCAATCCTTCTTTTTCCAACTCCTCATAAGCACGCTTTGTAGTAATCACACTGATTTTCAGTTGCTTTGCCAAAGTCCTTATGGATGGAAGCTGCTCCTGCTCTTTCACCTCCCCTGAAATAATACTTTCTTTTATTTCTATCATAATCTGTTCATAAATTGGTCTTTCTACATTATTCTTTAATGTAATATCAAGCATAGTTTGCTCCTTTCATAAATCGGGTATAATATTCGGTTAATGGCTGAACTGTTGCATATAATGCTTTCTGATAATTGCTACTCCTGTAAGAATGATAAAAATAAATAACAAAGACAATAAGACACTTAAGTAAGCATTCATTTCCGTCATCATACTAAACACAGCAACTCCAAGATATAAAAAGGAAACCATCCACTCCATAATTATATATAGCCACCTCTTGCCGGATTTGGTTACTGATAAATATTTAAATACGTTGCTTATCCCATCTATATGTTTTATCCATAATCCCGCAGTCAATAAAACCACAAAAAGTATCACCATATCACTAAAATCCCTCTTTATAATAACCGCTGGAAATGTAAATAAAGCAACAACTAAAGACATAATA
>CAMWUK010000200.1 GCA_947177415.1 uncultured Clostridiaceae bacterium | reverse complement strand
GTAACAGAAGCACCAACACCAACGCCAGATACACAGGTTACACAGGTGCCACCAACACAGGTGCCACCAACAAAAGTACCACCTACAAATGTTCCGGTAGACAAGACACCAGTACCACCGACACCAACTCCGGAAGAAGAATTTGTTGCAACATTGAAGGCAAGTAAGAAATCTGTAGTAGCAGGTAAGACGGTGAAACTTACAGCAGGTGTAACTGGTGGAAATGGAAGTTATACATATAAGTTTGTTGCAGAAAAAGGATCTAGTTCTTCTACTATCCGTGCTTTTGCCAAAACACCAACCTTTACTTGGAAACCTACAAAGGCTGGAACATATACTATTGTAGTATATGCAAAAGATACAGAAACAGGTAATATGACTACCGATGAAGTTACTGTTAAAGTAACAGCAGCACCTTTAGTGATTACTCTTTTTAAAGTATTGAATTTAGGAAAATTAAAGGTACAGTTAAAAGCAAAGGCCACAGGTGGAACTGGAACTTTGAAGTATAAATATACTTATACGTATAAGGGAAAGACCAAAACCATTAAAAATTACTCTGGAACAAAGAGTTTAAAGAAGGTTATGAAAAAGGCTGGAACATATACTTTTAAAGTTTATGTGAAAGATAGTAAGAATAGCAAAGTTATTAGAACAAAAACATTTAAGTTAAAAGTAAAGAAAAAATAAAATATTATATTTTACTACAAAAGATTTGTGAAGCAGCTGTATGAATGCATGCAATTTCATACAGCTATTTCACATCTTGTATGTTTTCGTTTAGGGGAGACAGAAAGTGGGGTTATGATTATGAACAAGATTATTACAATTAGCAGACAGTATGGTAGTGGGGGGCGTGAGGTTGGCAAAAAGCTTGCAGAGCATTTTGGAATTCCATTTTATGACAATGAAATTATTTCCAGTGCTGCAAAAGAAAGTGGTTTTTCAGAAATTGCATTTCAGAGAGCAGAAGAAAAAGCAACCAATAGTTTTTTGTATTCGATTGCGATGGGAATGAGTGCTTATGGCAACATGGATATGGGATTTAGCACTATGTCGGTAGATGACCAGTTATTTCTGGCAGAAACAAAAGTCATTCGTAGATTTGCCCAGCAGGGAGCATGTGTAATCGTGGGAAGATGTGCGGATTATATATTGAAAGATACACCAAATGTAATAAATCTATTTATTCTTGCAAATATCGAAAGCCGTATAAAAAGAGCAATAGAAATATACGGATTAGAGAAACCAAAAGCAGAAGAAAATATTTTAAAGTTTGACAAACGTCGTTCAAATTATTATAGTTTCCATACAGGAAAGAAGTGGGGAGATTTAACCAATTATGATTTGTGCATACGTAGTGATTTGGGAGGTATTGAACATACAGTTGAAACAATAACCAAATATATTCAAGTATAAAAAAGGAAGCTATTTTTTGAAGAAAAATCAAGGAATAGCTTTTTTTAGTTGAAAAAATGATAAATTTGTTATATAGTTTTTATGGGATTATATTGCCACAAGGCAGAACGGAGGAAAAAATGAGTACAGTGAGAACAAGATTTGCACCAAGTCCTACAGGAAGAATGCATGTAGGAAATCTAAGAACAGCATTGTATGCTTATTTGGTAGCAAAACATGAAAATGGAGATTTCTTATTAAGAATAGAGGATACAGACCAAGAACGATATGTAGAAGAGGCTTTGGATATTATATACCGTACCATGGAAAAGACGGGGCTTATTCATGATGAAGGTCCGGATAAAGATGGTGGAGTAGGACCTTATGTACAGAGTGAGAGACAGGAAAAAGGAATTTATTTGGAGTATGCGAAACAGCTGATTGACAAAGGAGAGGCTTATTACTGTTTTTGTACACCAGAGAGACTAGCAGGTCTCTCTAACAAAGTTGGAGAAGAAGGTAATAAAGAAATTGTACAGTATGATAAACATTGTCTTAATTTGTCAAAAGAAGAAGTAGAAGAAAACCTGAAAAAGGGAATCCCTTATGTAATTCGTCAGAATAATCCAACAGAAGGAACAACAACTTTCCACGATGTTATTTATGGGGATATTACGGTAGATAATAGTGAATTAGATGATATGATTTTAATTAAGTCAGATGGATATCCAACTTATAATTTTGCTAATGTGGTAGATGATCATTTAATGGGAATTACTCATGTAGTTCGTGGTAATGAGTATCTATCTTCCTCTCCAAAGTATAATCGTTTATATCAGGCTTTTGGGTGGGAAGTACCAGAATATATTCATTGTCCATTAATTACAGATGAGGCACATAAAAAACTTAGCAAACGTTGTGGACATTCTTCTTTTGAAGATTTATTAGAACAAGGATTTTTAACAGAGGCAATTGTGAATTTTGTAGCTTTGCTTGGTTGGAGTCCCGAAGAAGACAGGGAGATTTATTCTCTGGAAGAACTGGTAAAGGCATTCGACTATCATAGAATCAGTAAATCACCTGCTGTATTTGATATGGTAAAATTAAAATGGATGAATGGCGAATACATGAAGGCGATGGATGAAGATGTATTTTATGATATGGCATTACCATATATAAAAGAAGTGATTAAGAAAGATATGGACTTTAAAACGATTGCAGGTATGGTGAAAACAAGAATTGAGGTTTTTACAGATATAGCAGGACATATTGATTTTTTACAAGAAATGCCAGAATATGATGTAGCAATGTATACCCATAAAAAAATGAAAACAAATCCAGAGAATTCGCTTACTTTATTACAAGAAGTATTGCCGGTTTTGGAAGCACAGGAGGATTATTCTAATGATGCTTTATTCGCTTGCCTTTCTGCTTTTGGTAAAGAGAAAGAATACAAGACAGGGTTTGTTATGTGGCCAATTCGTACAGCTGTTTCTGGTAAACAGATGACTCCAGGGGGAGCTACAGAACTTATGGCACTTCTTGGAAAAGACGAGACGATCCAGCGTATTAAAAATGCTATTACTAAATTAGCATAATACTTTGTTTTATAGAAGATATCCTTAGTGTACCAATATTTTGGCTTATAGTGCCTATATGGTTGGTACACTTGTTTCGTATACATGTATAGAGGGTGCATAACGAAGGGATGGAATAAGAAATGATAAAGAAAGAGACAAATATTACAAAGAATGCACCAAAATTTAATGAGGCACAGACCCAGGCGGTGGAACATAATAAGGGACCGATGATGGTATTGGCAGGACCAGGATCTGGTAAAACATTGGTAATTACCCATCGAACTAAGACCTTGATTGAAAAATATAAGGTAAATCCCAATAAGATTCTTGTAATTACTTTTACGAAAGCAGCAGCACAGGAGATGAAAGAGCGTTTCGGGAAACTTATGGGAAATCAGTATGTTCCTGTTCGTTTTGGAACCTTTCATGCTGTTTTTTTCTCTATATTAAAGCATGCATATAATTATACTGCTAATAATATTATTCGGGATAGTGAGAAAAAAAAGATACTTCAGAATATTGTAAATCATTTAGATTTAGACTTGGAAGATGTGAATGAATTTGTTAGTGATATGGAAAGTGAAATTAGTCTGGTAAAAGGGGAAATGATTTCTTTGGATCATTATTTTCCAGTGAACTGTGCTAAGGATGTGTTTCAGAAAATTTATCAAAAATATAATGAAAGTCTGCAAAGAAGAAATCTGATAGACTTTGATGATATGTTAGTATATTGTTATGAATTGTTATCTCAAAGACCTGATATATTGTCACTTTGGCAGCAACAGTTTTCATACATTTTAATTGATGAATTTCAGGATATAAATAAGGTGCAATATGATATTATCAAGATGCTGGCACAACCAGAAGATAATCTGTTTATAGTTGGAGATGATGATCAGTCTATTTATCGTTTTCGTGGTGCAAAACCAGATATTATGCTACAGTTTGAGAAAGTGTATCCAAACGCAAAAAAAGTTTTTTTAGATATAAATTACCGCTCCACAAAGTGTATTGTGGAGACTGCTGCAATGGTAATTCGCAATAACAAAAAACGTTTTCCGAAAAATATTCGGACGAATAATCAACGTGGAACAGAAGTGGCAATCCAGGAATTTGAAAATGTGAAAAGAGAAAATGAGAAGGTAGTGGAATTGATTCGGGAATATCAGGCGAAAGGAGTGCCGTTATCACAAATTGCTGTGTTATTTCGGACAAATACCCAGCCTCGTTCTCTTGTTAGTAAATTTATGGAATATAATCTGCCTTTTCAAATGAAGGAGCAAATTCCTAATATTTATGAACATTGGATTGCAAAAAATATAATTGCGTATATTCAATTAGCAATGGGATCTAGAGAACGTGGTTTATTTTTGCAAATTGCAAACCGCCCTAAGCGATATCTTAGCAGACAGGTCTTTGATACCCAAGAAGTATCTTTTGAACGTCTGCATACTTTTTACTCTGATAAAAAATGGATGCAAGAGCGATTGGAACAGTTTGAATATGACTTAAAGGCTTTATCAAAAATGTCTCCTTATGCAGCAATTAGTTATATACGTAAGGCAATTGATTACGATAGTTATTTGACAGAATATGCGGAATATAAGCATATCAAGGCAGATGATTTGTATGAAATTTTAGATGAACTTATGGAACTTGCAAAACCTTTTTCAAATTATAAGGAATGGTTTTCCCATATAGAAGATTATGCCAAAGAATTAGAGGAACAGTCTTCCAAAAAAAGAGAGAAAGATCCAGATGCAGTGAATTTTGTTACAATGCATGGTTCAAAAGGATTGGAATATGATATTGTGTTTATATTAGATGCTAATGAAGGTGTGGTACCACATCAGAAGGCAGTTCTTGAAGAGGATTTGGAAGAGGAGAGAAGAATGTTTTATGTAGCCATGACAAGAGCAAAGAAAGAACTTTTTATCTTTTTTGCCAAAGAAAGGCTTAGTAAGGAAGTTACTATGTCAAGATTTGTAGCAGAGATTATTGATACCAATGTTACTATTTAGTATCTGTTATTTGATTGAAAAAATATTATAATTCAAAAAAGAGAGATGTTATATCTTTGTAAAAAGGGATAACATCTCTCTTTTTTACTTTATAGGAAAGTTCGTCCTATAAAGTAAAAATGCTCCGCTTAGGATGTGCACAGATGCGTAAGGAATATTGTTGCAAAAAA
>CAMWUK010000199.1 GCA_947177415.1 uncultured Clostridiaceae bacterium | reverse complement strand
TGTGCACATCCTAAGCGGAGCGTTTTTACTTTATAGGACGAACTTTCCTATAAAGCAAAACAAAACTGGCAAATATCACTTTATAAGTAAAATTTGCCAGTTTGCATTTTTGCTAATACTCCATTATTTCTTTGTAATATATCCTTTTGCTTTTAATGTTTCTGCACACAATACAGCTCCACCTGCTGCACCACGGACAGTATTGTGGGATAATCCAACAAACTTCCAGTCATAAATACTATCTTCACGAATACGTCCAACGGAAATTCCCATTCCATTCTCATAATCCACATCCAAAGTAACCTGAGGACGATTCTCCTCTTCCATTACCTGAATAAACTGCTTTGGAGCACTTGGAAGGTCTAATTCCTGTGGTAATCCCTTAAAGTTCACTAACTTCTCTACTAACTGCTCTTTTGTAGGTTTCTTTCTGAATTTAACAAACACAGCAGCGGTATGTCCATTTAATACTGGTACACGGATACACTGACAGGTAATCTTAACATCATCTGCTTTTTTGATTACACCATCTTCAATTTTACCCCAGATTCTAAGAGGTTCCTGCTCTGATTTTTCTTCTTCTCCGCCAATGAACGGGATAATATTCTCTACCATTTCCGGCCAATCTTTAAAAGTCTTTCCTGCACCAGAAATTGCCTGATAAGTAGTTGCTACTACTTCGTATGGTTCAAACTCTTTCCAAGCTGTAAGCACTGGAGCATAACTCTGGATAGAGCAGTTAGGTTTTACTGCTACAAAACCTCTTGTAGTTCCAAGTCTCTTCTTCTGGAATTCAATGACTTCAAAATGTTCTGGGTTAATTTCCGGCACTACCATTGGAACATCTGGTGTCCATCTATGTGCACTGTTGTTAGAAACAACTGGTGTCTCTGTTTTTGCATAAGCTTCTTCTATTGCTTTGATTTCGTCTTTACTCATGTCTACTGCACTAAATACAAAATCAACAGTCTTAGCAACTTCTTCTACTTCATTTACATTATGAACGATAATCTTCTTTACTGCCTCTGGCATTGGAGTAGTCATCTTCCAACGGTCTCCTACTGCCTCTTCGTAAGTCTTTCCTGCACTTCTTGGGCTTGCTGCAATTGTTACAACCTCAAACCATGGATGATTCTCCAATAATGCAATAAATCTCTGACCAACCATTCCTGTTCCACCAAGAATTCCAACTTTTAACTTTTCGCTCATGTAATTACCTCTTTCTATTTTAATCTGATATACCAGTTCGTATCATTTTGCTACACAGGAATTATAATCGAAAGAATCCCGTCATACAATATGATACTTCTGGAAAAACATCTTCTCGAACATGTCTTTATACCGCGTACAAATGTCCGTCTGTTAAAAATATTACACTATTTTTATCGAAAATGCAAACTTTTATTTTTCTTTTCCTTATATTTATAAATATTGTATAATATATACATAATACATCTATTTCCATTATACAACTTTTACAAAACCTTTGTATCTTAGAAAACCAGTTACTGTTCACACCTATGGTGCAAACAGTAACGGAATCCATTCTAAACGATAAAATAAATTGCAAAAAGAATTGACTCTTTCATTCATAGTAATACCAATAAAGACTGCATATAAATTATTGTCTGAAAATATAATCTGGAATGCCATCTTTGTACTCTACTTTCAACTCACCTTCAATTAATGGTTTCAGATATTCCACCAATTCTGGTTTCACATCATTACCTGCTTGATTAATCCACTCAACTGGAATTTTCTTTTCCTTATTGGCAACTTGTGATACTGGTACAGTAGTATATTCTACCCGGTAAGGGTCATTAGAAATTCTTTTTAAAGATGTCATTTCTTCCGTGTGTCCATTTAATACTGCATCTACCGCCTTCTCTCCCAAATGAAATGCCTCTGAAACATCTGTTGCTGAGGAAATATGTGCTGCACAACGCTGTAAAACATTCAACTCTACAGATCGTACCTTGCAACCAATCTCTTGTTGCACTAAAGATTCCAGATACTTTCCATTTCCGCTTAACATAACATGACCAAACTGGTCTGTTTTTGTAGATTTTGCAGAAATATATTCCCCATTTTCATCATGAATACCTTCAGAAACAGCCACAATTACTTGTTTTCTATGTTTCAATTCTTCCTTGATATCTGCAATAAACTGTTCACAACTAAAATTGCTTTCCGGCAAATAAATCAAGTGAGGTGCCTCATTATAAGCATTTCTTGCAAGTACAGATGCCGCAGTAAGCCATCCTGCATTTCTTCCCATAATCTCTACAATCATTACACTCTGCATATAATAAATATAAGTATCATGGGACATTTCCAAAATAGATGTGGCAATATACTTTGCAGCCGAACCAAATCCTGGTGTATGGTCTATCTCCATCAAATCGTTATCAATCGTCTTTGGAATTCCAATAACCTGAATATCTACCCCTTTTTCTTTTGCATATTTCGATACCTTATTTACAGTGTCCATGGAGTCATTCCCACCAATATATAAGAAATAACGGATATTATATTTTGCCAGCAATTCAAAAACCCGTTCCATATCTGAAGGATCTTCTGCTGGATCTTTTAGTTTGTACCGGCAGGAACCCAGATACATAGAAGGTGTAATGCGAAGCTGTTCCAATTTCTTCTCATTCCCCTTAAATTCCTTTGTAAGGTTTATAAGTTGGTCATCCATAAGCCCTTGTATTCCATTTATCATACCATATACTTGCTCAATCTGTTCACTATTAAAAGCCGCACTCAACACTCCGGCAAGGCTTGCATTGATAACGGTGGTCGGTCCACCAGACTGTCCTACTAATACATTTCCTTTCATGAACAATTCCTACCTTTCTCTATCTTTTTGTGTTTTATCTTAATCCCTAGTTATTTGCATCTCATTTAGTTGGTAACAGTTCAGCTGGAAGGCTGACCTGTTACGGAATTGGGCAAGCTTCGCATATAAATTGCCCAATTCCAATCCTGTTTTAGTCTTTTTTACGGTCTGCACAGCGGAGTGTGCAGACCTACCTGAACTTTTACTTTAGTTGTTTCCCATAATTCTCTAATAAATACTGCAAATCTGAAATATTTTCTATCTCATTGATTTTTCCACGCAATTTGGCAGATTGCGGATACCCTGTGGTATACCAGGCTACATGTTTACGCATTTCCCGCATACCAATATAATCCCCTTTAAAAGCTATCTGCATCTGTGCATGACGCATAATCGTCTCTATCACTTCCTCAATTGGTGGTTTGGATAAGATTTTACCTGTCTCTAAATATGTTTTTGTCTGCCGGAAAAGCCATGGATTTCCCCGGACACCCCTAGCAAGCATCACTCCATCACATCTGGTTTCTTCCAACATTCTCTTAGCATCTTCTGGTACAAAAATATCTCCATTCCCTATAACAGGTATAGAAACTGCTTCCTTTACCTTACGGATAATATCCCAATCTGCTTTGCCACTATAATACTGTTCTCTGGTTCTTCCATGAACCGCTATTGCAGCACCTCCACTATCCTCAACAATTTTTGCTATCTCCACTGCATTTACATCTTCTGCTCCAAATCCCTTTCGGATTTTCACAGTTACTGGCTTTTCCAATATCTTTGTCATAGCAGATACTATTTCTCCTACCAGTTTAGGATTCTTCATAAGTGCAGAGCCCTCTCCATTATTAACTACTTTTGGCACCGGACATCCCATGTTAATATCAATTACATCAAAATTTCTTTGCTCAATTTTCTTTGCCATCTCACTCATAATCTTTGGATCTGCTCCAAATAATTGTAATGCTACTGGACGCTCCTTTTCTTCCACTTCCAAAAGAACTTCTGTGTTTTTATTCTTATATAAAATCCCTTTTGCACTTACCATTTCTGTGTAAATAAAATCTGCTCCCTGTTCCTTGCATAATATACGAAATGGCAGGTCGGTGACTCCTGCCATTGGTCCAAGAAACAGATTGCCTTCCACTGTGACATTTCCAATCTGAATACTCATAACATTCCTTTCGTTTGGTATATTATCCTATTTTATCTATTATAGTCGTAAATAATACGAAGTCCTTTCAATGTCAAATCTTTATCATAAACATCGATATAATCTGTTTCATCGGAAATAATCTTTCCAAGCCCACCAGTAGCCACTACCTTCACATCAGGTAATTGCAATTCCTGCTTTAACTTTTTGATAATATATTCTGTCTGTCCCACACTTCCATAAAATAATCCTGCCTGCATACTATTTACCGTATTTTTTGCCAAAATAGTATCTGGCTTCTTTATTTCAATCTCTGGCAGCATGGCTGTATCCTTCCAAAGGGCATTGGCAGAAATACGAATGCCAGGACTGGTTACTCCCGCAATCAAAGCACCTTGTTCTGTAATCACATCATGGGTTGTGGCTGTACCAAAATCAATTACAATAACAGGACCTCCATAAATTTCGTATGCCGCTACTGCATCCACAATCCGGTCAGCACCCATTGATTTTGGGTTGGCAATTGCAATATTAATTCCTGTTTTAATTCCTGCACCAACAATAATTGGATTAACCGCAAAATATTTTTTGATACCATTGGTAAAGGAATGCATAATATTGGGTACAACCGATGAAACAATCACATCCTTTATCCTCTTTGCATCAATACCATTTTTCTCCAATAAATCAATCAGAAAAATACCATATTCATCTGATGTTCTAGGTATCTTGGTGGTCATACGAAAGGTACCAAGCAAATTTTTTCCTTCAAAAACACCTAATGTAATATTGGTATTTCCTGCATCTACTACTAAAATCATATTCTTTTCTCCTATATATGAATATTATTTCATTTAAAAACTATCTTTTTACCTATGCAGATACTTTCTGTTTTTATAGTGTTGCCACGCATTTATTATATCAAAAACAACATAGAAATCAACTTTTTTACTGCAAAAACAACTCTCTAATTTTTAGGGTAACTGTTCAGAACCATGAACAGTTACGTTTAAACCCATAATAATTCGCCTTTGGCGAGGGGGCTTAAACATTACTAAAGTTACTTTTTCTTACAAAACACGCAGTAAATGCGTGTTTTTACCTAAATAATTACTTCTTAAGTTTCATTACCATCACTTATTCTTACGGACTTTGCAGCAATTGCAAAATCCTACTGTGAACAGTAACTAGGCTTTTTCACTACATATATTAT
>CAMWUK010000198.1 GCA_947177415.1 uncultured Clostridiaceae bacterium | reverse complement strand
CAATCGGTCTCCTGACATGCATCCCATCTTTGAATATTTCTTATATTTTTTATAGTTATCCCCATCTATACTCCAAAACGTTCATTAAAATATTTTGCATATATATTATCATCTGTATCTTCTATATAATTATTTAATCTCAGCTTTTGAAATAAATTTTTATTATCTTTATTTTTATTTACAACAGTTAAAACATGTTCATTCTTAAGTATGTTATCCATATATAAATCTGTTAATGTACACATTGAAAATAATATAATCGCATCCACATTATCTAATGCATTTTTATTTTCCCTCAAGTAACCATGTTGAGGATGCATAAGATAAGATATAAATTCTTCTCGTGATGTTCCATAATTTATCATAATAAATCCAAGATTAATTTCTTCAGCTTTTCCTTGGCATTTTTTATTAATACGCTTAATATTTTTACCTAATTGTCTATAATTAGACTTCAACTCTATACTTTGTGTCAAAATATCATTAGGAATAGCTTCATTATCTTCTCCAGGAAAGTAATTTTTATAAAATTTCCTGCCATGTTTCATTTTAAACAAATTAATATGATCTGTTAATTCTGGGGCACACTCGAGAGCTTTTACTTCTACATTAATCTTAAAACTCAAAAATACAAAAGAATATTCAAATTTCTTATTAGCATTTCCAATTGGTTCATAATCAAGTCTTACAAATTGTTTGTGTAAATCACTCTTGATAAAAATCCCAAAAAAAAGATACAAAAATATTTCCATTTCGCTATATGCCTCATTAAATAACTTTAAATCAAATGTACCATCCTTTTTTTTACATACTAACTTCTTTTCAAGTAAATCCTTCATCATACTATCATTATGTAAAAAAAGAGGCACAACATACATACAGTATGCTAAAGTAAATCCCATTGCATCCATAATGATAGTTTCTTTGCAGAGCACATGTCCCTGAGGATACTTATTAGAAAATACAGACTGTATTTCTAAATATTTTTTATAAATCTCCTTAATGGTATCTTTTATATCTAATTGAAAACATTGGAGTAATTCTGGATATTTTTTTAAGTGAATTTCAATTATTCCTTTGATATATTGTTCCCTAAAGATTTTTGATGGCTTAAATTTATTTATATCCATACTCAAATAAATATTTAAAATATGTGTAATTAATTCATTTTTCTCATTTGAGACATTAATTCTATAGAAACATTTCTTTTTTTTATTTTTAATAGAAAAAGGATATAAAATTTTTTCCATTTCATTAAGATGCTTTCTTTTTTGTAAATGATTATACAGGAAATAGGAATTTTCTTCATAAAACAAGTATCTATAATCCCCTAATAAAAAATATTCCCAATTTGGTTTGTAAACCAATGTTCCTTCTAGATGCTTGCATAATTCTTTACAATCATATTCTGCATGTAGTTGATCTGTAATATATAATCCTGTGCATTCATTTAAAAGCCCACCCTCTATTTCATACAAAGATTCCAAATCCCACACTTGTATAATTGATATACATTGTGTATTCTGCTGATTATTTTTTTTGATATTATCGATCAGTGGTTTTAGAGACAAAGAATAAAAATCCACATTTTGTCCTTTAAGCAACGTTCTAATCTGCTGCTGTGTTTCTTTTTTTAATCCATAATATAGAGAAACAAAATTTGTATTAGAATTTATATTACGGCTTTTCCACAACATAGT
Source organism: uncultured Clostridiaceae bacterium (assembly GCA_947177415.1). Taxonomy (GTDB): domain Bacteria; phylum Bacillota; class Clostridia; order Lachnospirales; family Lachnospiraceae; genus CAG-411. Next base: position 3,528 of record CAMWUK010000198.1, on the reverse strand, counting down.
AGTAAATTGGGTTACTTTTCCTTCTTCATCTTCATAGGAAAAAAACAAGTTATTATCTTTTATATCCACATACCAGGAAAACTTAGGTTTATTTATAATTGAAAATAATCCACAAAATAATATAACATTAAAATAACGTATAAAAAATTCCTTATTTGTATAACTTTCTTTACATGCTAAGTATTCACCAAATATGATTTTCAAAAATGTTTCATCCAAATTTACTCCAAGATAATGTAAGTTTTTTTCAAAATTTAACATAACAGTTTCATAAATTCCATTTGGAAATTCTTTACTACTATTTATTGAACATTTTAACATTCTACCTTGCAAGTATTTTATAACTATATGTTCTCTGGAATAATTTTTAAATAACCCTTGTTCTTTATATTTTTCTGTTGTTATAATCATACTTTACTCCTTAAAAGTATTTTACTCTCTTGCTTTCTCTGTAAATTTTGTGCACTATATATTTAGGGAATTTTTGATAATCCATGTGCATCCTTGCGGAGCAATTATAGTAAACGCATTTATTTAATGTGTTCTATAAGTACTTACCCAATCAACACGGTACTCCCCTCAAAAGCAAAACCATAGCAGCGTATTCTCTCTTTGGAAATCCTTACCTACAGTGTACTATTATTTAAATCTGCCCAGCAATGACTTTCTTCAAGACTTTTCCAGAAATTGATACTGGTATAAAAGAAAATGGATACTGGAGATAACGTTTGCTCTTCTAAAAGTATACCCAATGTATCCATAAGAACAAGGAAACATAATGCGGAAGTCCGGTAATATCTTTCAATAAAGTACGAAGAATGCGTGGGTGAAAGATTCCAGCTATCTATGAACATTTGGTACATAGAGGAAAGTTGGATTTCATCTTCATAAGATATTGTTTTAAAATATTCTGTAATAAGTTCTGCCTGCATACTATTATGACTGATTTCTTCCCTAAAATCTTTACTAATACCAATCCCATTATGATAGATCATAAAAGGGATATCTTTTCGTAAATGTTTTCTGTAAGTGCAAAAAAAATCTTCCAGAAGTGTGTAGTCATCAGGATGGATCCAATAACATATTTGATCTGCACAAGAAACATGTGCAATTTTCGCAGAAAAACTAAAGGAGGCATTTTTTAGTAAATATTCGATTGATTGTATAAATACTGGTTCAATATGCAAAGAGTCCAGTGCGACATACGCTTTCAAATGATTGCTCTCCAGATAGAAGGAATCATTACTATGAACCGTAAAAATACAGGTCCAATGTCGATTTTGGTTGTAAGTACATTTCTTCCAGTGTTCTGGATGCTGAAAAGCATAGCTTGTTAATGCTTCCAAATCATCGGAAGAAAAATGTGTGATAACGTCATCTTTTATTCCCAGCATATAGGTATACACATTCGTCATAAAGAGATTATTCTTACAACTGCTATATATTTTTTTGAGAATTTCATTTTTCTGTTTATAGGCATTGGAATTCGTAGAAAAAGGAAAACTTCGTAACCCTATGTTTGGAGAATATCGCAGAAGCGAAGTATTTGCTTCTATACCATAACGCTTCCGCCGTTCAAGTAAATATGCTTTCTTTTCCTTTTTTTTGTTTCGAATTTGTTTTTTTATTTTTTTTTGCTGGGCATCCAGAATATTTTCATGCATCTTCAACCATTCTTCATCAGATATATATTTTTTCATTTCTTCTGGACAGACATTTTGTTGTTCTATCGGAATGTATAGTCCTTTATAGGAAGTATCGCAGACATTTGTGTTATAGATAGAAAATCCTTGGTAACAATAATAATTATCAAAACAACTTGTCTTGAGAGTGTTGTTAACTTCTTTCGTACCAATTTGAACAAAGATATCACAATATTTATAGATGTCTGAAACTATAAAATTTTCTAAAAATGTGTGCATTTTTTCTTTATAGCCATATTTGACTGCATAAAATTCTAATAATACCAAATCATCCACAAAGATTACAAACGGTTTCTTGTCCTTAGATGTGAATTTCATAATCGAGATCATATAGGCTTCCGGAAAAATTTTTTTCGTCAGCAGTAAAATTAATAACAGAATAATATCTTTTTCTTTCGTATACGTTCATGTTGTATTTCTCGAATATTTCCTCATTTTCAATATAAAGTTCTGCCATCTTTCTCTTTAAATATTGTAATGCATCATTATAGTAAGTTGCATGGAAATCAGCAAAATCCAACATTAAATCATTGCATGAATTTAGATACTTTTCATAATTACTACTATTAGAAATGTGCAATTGGTCAAAGATGTATCTCATATCATATGCTTTATCTAAAAAATATTGCAGTGTAGATAAAAATGTAGATAACCCTACAGCAGAATTGCTCGTTATACAACAGTAATGTTCTTCTAAAACCATTTCAATCATTTCTGTACAATCAAAATACCCATTTTACAAATATAATTGTTTGAAATCACCCATTGTATTATCTCCTCTAAAAATTGCTGAATACATATTGAAAAATTATCAAATATTCCTACTGGCACATCTTCAGCAAAAGAGTATTGTTCCATTGTCTCCATCTCAAATCTATATACCATTATTTGTTCTTTAGTTGGATCGACAATCCAATATTCCAATCAGGTGCACCATGGCATCCATGTAATCACCTGCTTTTTTATTTATTATAATCTATCATAGTAGGATTTACAATGTCTGATTTTACTTAAAAATCTAATTTCATTGCCATCTAATAAGTTACTGTTTTACGTTTTGGCACATAGCTTGATCGCAAGTTTCTATCCAATCAGCACACGTTTTCCTTCAAACGCAAACCCATACGCCCGGATTTTATTTTCCGGGATGCCTTTTGCAGCCAGTCCTGCGGCATACTGCTTTTCCTCAATCTGCTGCAGTGCTGCCTTTACCGTGTCTGCCAAGGTATCTTCTTCCATTTCATCATGAACCTTAAATTCCAGAATAATAGCATCCTCTTCCTTATTTTGTGGCTCCAGTATCACATCATATCTTCCAAATCCACTTTCCCGGTTGGACAGGATCGTATAGTGGTCTGCCAGTTCCACCATCAGCCCCAGTACAAAACCATGATAGAACCGTTCTGGCTCAGTATACCCGGAGGGATGGTTTCCGGTATCAAAGAAACTGAATGTGTTAAGTGCCACCCGGTTCATGTAGGTATTCATTGCCTTTACATTTCCTAGAAGAAGAGCCTTGATAAAACTGTTATAATTGGAAGCAGTTTCCTCAAACCATCCTTTCACCAGATCCTCAAACATCATCTGCACTTCCAGATTGGTAAGCTGCAATCCATACAGGTAACGGTGTCTCCTCTCCTGAAAGGTGTAACTGGCAACCTTGAGATAGCCGCTGGCCAGCAGGAGACTCCAGATGGCACTTTCTTTCTTGTCCAGCTGGTTGAATACAATCTGTTCATCCACTTCTGTGTAGAATGTATCCCCCTTTAACAAATCCTCCATAATCATTTTTATATCCTGGCTGCCGATCCGGATCAGTTTCCCA
>CAMWUK010000197.1 GCA_947177415.1 uncultured Clostridiaceae bacterium | reverse complement strand
TATTATGGATTAAAGTAGTACATAATTGGTTTACATCAGTTCCAAATTTATAGTTGGACATAGTTCTGGTAAGTTCCAAAGTGGCAAATTTAGAATAATCAACTCTGTTAAAGGATTCCAAAAGTAAAAAAACACCAAAAGTCTTATGGACTTCCAGTGTCATTTTTACCTATTTTTGCGTTTTCCAATTCTTCTATTGCATGTTTCATATTTATAATGCCTGACGAATTAACTTTCCCATTTAAACTCTCTTTTTTTGTTACTGTATTTAAAATCAGTTGCTTTATATTTTTCTTATTATACTCAAATGGTACTCTATTTCGTATTAATGCTGCAATTCTGGTTGTCAATGCTGTAGCATAAGAAGTTCCTTCTGCAACCACTTCCTCACCATTAACCAATTTTATACCTATAGCATCTCCTGGTGCAGCTAAATCTACATAATCTTTTCCAAAGTTAGATTCTTCTATGATATTATAATCCGCAGCACACGCGGCAACCGTTATCAAATTATCTTCCTTATAACAAGCAGGATAACACTTATTTTCATGATTCAATTCCTCTCCAGTATTGCCAGCAGCCACAATAAACAACATACTTGACTGATGAATGACTTTTCCCAATTCTTTATTTTCTTCATAGGTGGCAATACTTAAGTTACAAATATCTGCACCATTTGTCTCTGCATATTGAATGGCTTCAATAATGGAATTGGTTGTACCTTCCCCTTCATCATCTAAAACTGAAATCGGCATTATTTCCAGTCCATAATCATCTAACGCATTTAACATCATGGTTCCATGGCTGCATAATTGATCTGAATGGATTTCGTTTGATTTTTCTACAAAATTCCATCCATTCACATCATCAACATATCCATTCTTATCATCATCTATGCCATTGTTAGGAATTTCCTTGGTATTAACCCACAAACTGCCATCTTCTATCTCGGACAAATCATATTTGGTGTCAATAACAGCAACTGTCGTATTTCTCTGTACAGGTTCATCATTCTTATGGTAATTAACCATTTCCAATGCTTGTTCTGTAGAACTTTTCTCTTTAGTTCCATATTCTACAACTTCTTGTTCATTTCCATTACACCCTACAGTGCAGGACACTATTATCAGAATAAGCAACATTTCTAATTCATAAGTTCATTTCTTCATTTCTGATATGTGTATGTAAAGTACTATTGGTACAATCAGAAAGTAAAGAACTATAATCATTACTTTCCAACCTATCCAGCTACATATTCCTTCACATCCAAGTAGACTCGCCAATGTAAATAATGTACAAACAACATTTATAACTGACAACACCAGTAATATTCTTTTCATTGCTACCTCCCTAAATAAAGAAAGCATACCTACTTTCAAAGCATTCTATATTTTTTATAAATCAAGTCTCATCCATTCACATCCTATATTATTGTTTTATTAAACATGACTAGGGAATTGAATAATCTTGATTAAATTCTTGTTCCATAGTATTTTATAACTTCATAATAATCATGTGCATCATCTACATAACCAAATGCATCAATAACAAAATATACAGCAGTGATAATCCCACCACCTCCAAAAGCTGCTACACAAATATCAACAATTACAGATACTGGACATATTATATTTGCCCAAATCAAAGCAGCAAGAACACTCAAAGAAACACCTGATCCCACAAGTGCTGCCTCTGCTTTATATGCACATGAATTTGATTTTCTAATAGAAGATTTATAGGCTAAAACTTTATCTTGTTTTGAGTTACTCAGATTATCTGTTCTAAGCTGATAGTGATAATTACATCCAATCTTCAAATATGCTTTCCCATTTTTCTTTTTCTTCTTAGTATCGTACCCATATCCTTCCTGATAGTAATACTTCCCTCTAATCTTAGTATTCACTACAGAACCATTATACCTTACATCTTGAGCTTTTACGCTCTGAGTTTCCACATCTTCTACACTAACCTCTATTGTATTCTTTTCGTATTCTGCATCATCCGTTTTGGTATAAACCTCAGAAATAACATTATTCTCATCTTCAATGGCTGTCAAACTAACATATTTCATATCTTCGGAATATGCCTTTACATATTTCACACCATCTTCAATATATGTTTCTACAAAGTACTTTATTCCATCTTCTTTAGAAACCTGAGTATCAATTACATCCTGCTCTGTTTCGACTATATCAGTTACTTCGTCTTCCTCTACAGTCTCTACAGAGTGTCCAACCTCAACATTTTCTCCGTACTCACTAGCCAAACTCTCAAGATATTCCTGCACATCAATGCTTTCCTCTATCTCTTTTGCATTACATCTTGGTATGTAACTGGTTAATGGATTTGCAATTAAACTTGCAACTAACACTACTGACAAAATTTTTCTCTTCATTTCTTTCTCCTTTTCAAATAAATTGTAAAATTATATACCCGCTCTACGGTCATTATTGCAGGTAAAATTATGTTTATAATATTACGAAGTATTAGTATAAACAAAAACGTTATTTATATTACCACTATATATTTATATTGTCAATATATTTTCAAAAGTTTTTTATTAAAACTATTTATATCACCAACATACTCATTTCTATTTTTCACTTGACATATAGGTAACTTGTTGCTATAATTACAAATGCAACAAGTTACCTATATGGAAGAAAGGAGGAATTACATGAATTTAGATGATTTGATTACAAGATTTTCAAGTACCACAGAAAATCAAAGTAAGGCTATTTTTAGCACATTATTTATTGCTGGAAATAAACTGCAAACACTTTTCGATAACCACATTCCAGAAGTATCACTAAAACAATTTATGCTACTGTCGATAGTCAGACAATCAAAAGAACCATTAACATTTACCCAATTAGGAAATTTGCTGGGCTGTTCCAGACAAAATATTAAAAAGCTAGCTGATGTTTTGATGAAAAAAGGATTTATTACTATTCAGCAAAGTCCCATTGATACAAGAGCCATGTGCATTTGCCCTACAGAAAAAGTAAATGATTATTTTCAGAACGATTTTTCTGAATATCAAAAAGAATTGAAGTATCTTTTTGAAGTTTATACAGAGAAAGAAATTGAAACACTTTTTATTCTTTTATCAAGGTTATATGCAGGGATAGAAAATTTAGAAAAGAGGATTGCCAATGAAGAAAAATAAAAAAGTGTTTCTAATAATATTTATTGTGGTTTTGCTGTTATTTTTTACAGGAAAAATCGTTATTAGAAATATGGTTAGAAATGTCCAGCATATTTCTGTTTCCATGCCTGACTTATCAGTTATGCAAGATGGAAATTATATAGGCGAATATTCCATTTCACCTGTTTATGTAAAAGTTGAGGTATCTATCAATAATCATCAAATAACAGATATTGTAATTCTACAACATGGTAATGGACTGGGTAGTGCCGCAGAAAACATAGTCAATGATGTAGTGAAAAAACAATCATTAGATATAGATGCAGTGTCAGGGGCTACGGTGAGCAGTAAATGTATCTTAAAGGCTGTTGAAAACGCAATAGAAAAAGGAGATTTTAATAAATGAAAACAGTAGTAATTTATAATTCACAGACAGGTTTTACAAAACGCTATGCCCAATGGATAGCAGAAGCAACAGAGGCTGATTGTTTAGAATTATCGGAGGCAAAAAAGAAAAGTATGGCTGCATATGAAGCTATTATTTTTGGTAGTTGGGCGTGTGCAGGTGGCATTAGCAAGCTAAGTTGGTTTAAAAGTAATATAGACAAATGGGCAGATAAGAAGTTGATTGCATTTTGTGTTGGTGGAGGTCCGATAGATAATCCAGAAATCGAGCCTGCTCTTAAACGGAACTTTAAAGAATCAGAATTTAAAAAAGTAAATGTATTTTATTGTCCAGGTGGTTTTAACTATGAAAAAATGTCTGTTTCGTCAAAACTTATGATGAAAATATTTATAAAACACTTAAAGCGAAAAAAAAATAAAACAGAAGAAGATGAAGAAATGATAAAAATGATTTCTTCCTCTTATGATATTTCTGATAAAAAATATATTGAGCCTATTCTGGAATGTTTAAAAAAATAACTTCTCACTGTTATCAAAGATCCAATAAAGGAGCGGCAGCCTAAAGTGCTACCGCCCCTTTGAATTATAAAGTTGCATTATGTAAACACTTCTCAATTAAGTCTATCGTCTCCCTACAGATTTCTCTCATCTCAGGGGTACTCATTGCCAATGCTCCAAAAGCATGGTAGGCATTCTTTACCTCCACCAACGTTGCTGCCACACCGGCATTGGTTACTTTTTGATAAAGGGCATGAGCATCTCTGTTTAGTGTTTCATTATAATCACAAGTAATATATACTGGCGGAAATTCTTTATAATTTCCCAAAATTGGTGAGACATAGGGATTCTTTGTATCTGCTCCTCCTACATACATATCATACATAGGTTTTTCACAACCTATCTTTACAATAGCATCTTGGATGGTTCTTCCAGTCCGTTCTACATTTCCACTAAAATCTACCACCGGACTATGGGTAATCACACAGACCGGCTTTTTTATTCCCTCATCTATAGCTTTTAAGGCAGTAACTAATGCCAGATTTCCCCCGGCACTGTCCCCCAGAAGTGCTACCCTGCTTTCTGGATACTTTTCTAAAATTGCCTTATATACCTCAAAACAATCATTAACTCCTGCCGGAAAAGGATTATCCGGAGCTCTTCTATATTCTGGTGCAATGACTTGTCTCCCTGAAAAGGCGGCAAGCATAGAGGTATATCCTTTTGTGGAAGCTGCACTTCCTGCTACAAAACCACCACCATGAATATACATTAGTATATGATTATCCTTACAAACTTTGGACAAAGTTATCTGGCAGGTCACTCCTCCAAAATTGCTTTTTTTATAAAGCACTCCTTTTTCCCTTGGCAAAAAAGCGAAAGACAAATCATACATTCTTCTCATCCGCTTTATATTCACTTTATCTAAATTTTCATCAAATCCTAAAATCTTTGATAATTTACCTACCAGATTTTTATTTCTCTCCATTTCCCTGCTGGTTGCTTCTCTTACTTCTATTGCCATATCTCTTCCTCTTCCTTCTATAACTTTTTAGTAATTACAAAATTATGGGATTATGTTCCTTTTTTCTCCCCCAATTATTAACATGATATTTTCCTCTTTTGATTTTTCTATATATTCACTCTTTTTAGGTAGAACCTTGCACTCTGCTGCAAGGTTCG
>CAMWUK010000196.1 GCA_947177415.1 uncultured Clostridiaceae bacterium | reverse complement strand
TTTTGTTTAGCTGAATTTCAAAATCTATATCTATTTTACAGTTATTCTTCTCTAATACCTGAATTAAATGATAAATCATTTTATTTTTTTCTGCATTTGTTTGTTCTTCTAAATCCTCCAAAGTAACAGAATGGGATAACTCGTTATATGCTAAAAGGACACCATTACAGTCGTAGATATTTCCACGTGTTCCTTTTAAATGTCGTTCTTTAAAGCTTTTTTTCTCGCTTTCCTGGCTCATGGATTCTCCATTAATAATTTGCAGAGTAAAAAGCCGGTGTACCAAAACGGATATTAGAAGTATATAGACAAGAACAATCGGAAAAATTCTGGTCTTTCCAACCCGGTCGAACCAAATTTTAAAAATATCCAACATATCCTATTATCCCTCCTCTTTATCTTCCTGTTGCTCCAAATAAAAGTTTACTGCATGTAATAACTGATATAAAAATACTGCAATTAGTACAGTATACACCATTTCCGGAAGAATTGTCCGCCAAACATAATATAAAATATCCAAACGTCCTCTTAATAAAAATTGGAATACATAATATCCGAAATTAAAAACAAAATCACTAATGGCAATAAATATAATTGGTACAGAAATTTCATCACGATAGTAAATTTCATTGCAAATACCTGCTGCATAACCAATCAGTACATATAAAATTGCGTTCATACCAATTAAATCACTATAAAGCAAATCAACTAATAATCCACTAACGAATCCTACATACATGCCTTCTAATTTACCACGCATATAACCATAAGCTACTACTACAATTAATATTAAGTTAGGAACCATACCTGCAAATGCTATGTTCTGAAATACTGTTGTCTGCATAAGAAAGCACAACAAAACAATACCTGCCGTAATAAAAAACCGCTTCATATTTGTGATTCCTTTCTATTTCCATATATTCACTATCTTCAGGTAGAACCTTGCACTCCGCTGCAAGGTTCGTATAAGTGCCAAGTGCTGCTTTTGCACTTGTGTGCATCATCGTTTACGAAACTCCTATGCAGAATATATTTACGGTGGTGCCGAAGCGTACAAGTAATGGGAGTTTTGTAACTAATCTACCGGTTTTGGATCCAACTCTTCTTTTAACTCTGTAATCACAAGTACAGTCTCAATTTGGTCAAAATTCACAGCAGGTGTAATATAACCATATCTGGTGGAATAGGTACTATCTGTCTTTACCTCTTTAATATAACCAATTAAAATCCCCTCATGGTACTTATCACTAAGATAAGAAGTTACAACTTCATTGCCTGTTGCTACCTTGGAATCTGATTTCTCCAAACCCGAAAACTCTAATAATCCTTCATCTTCTAATTTTAGGTTGCCATTTACTATACAATTTTCATTCGTTTTTAAAATCATGGCACCTACATTACTGTTGTCATCCACAATAGCACGGACTCTTGCCCAGTTATGTCCTACTTCTGTAATAATTCCAACTAAACCGCCACCAGTACCATCTCCTGCAAGCACATTCATATCCACTTCCAGTCCATCATCAGACCCTTTGTCAATTTTAAAAACGTTAAACCAGTTACCAGGATCTTTGTCAATCACCCGGGCCGCCACTTTTGGATAACTTGCATATTTTTCGTCCAGCTCATAAAGCTTTCTAAGTTCCGACAATTCATACTTTTCCTGTTGCAAAATACGATTTTCGTAAGAAATGTTGTCCAACTGGCTCTGTAATTCTTTATTCTGTTTCATCAATTCCTGCTTAGAAATGAAAATATCCGTCTTAACCGTAAAGAAAGCCCCTACTGAATTGATTCCTTTCTGCATTGGTGTAATGATATCCCCGACTACTGCACGGACTGGAGAGAATTTCTCTTTATATTTAAAAGATGCTACAAGTAAAATCGAACACAACACTACAAAAAAAATTAAAATATATTTTGGTTCTATGGAAAACCTATTTCTTCTCCGCACTATTTTATTCCTCTTTCCCTACTGTTATGTAAACGAAACAAACCTTGTTTGTTCCGTCTGTTTTATCTGCTATTATTGTAACTGTTCAGAACCATGAACAGTTACCTATTATTTTACTATAGTTCCAAGACTAATTAACTTACGGTTCTCAATTATCTTACCAAGACCAAGGACAACAGAATCTTCTGGTTCTTCTGCAATATTTACCTGTAGTCCTGTTTCAATACTAATCACTTCTGCCAGTTTACGAATTCTTGCAGAACCTCCCGTAACAAAAATACCGGTCTCTATAATATCTGAAGATATCTCTGGTGGAGTTCTTTCTAATATCATTTTTACTGCATTTATAATTCCGTTTATATGTTCTTTGACACATTGATATATCGTCTGGGAATCCACATGAGCTTCTCTAGGCAATCCATTTACTACATCCCGCCCCAAAACTCTTACATGTTCTTCCTCCTTCGGTGTTACCGCAGAAGCAAGTGCCATTTTAATTGTTTCTGCACTCTTTTCACCAATAAAAAGATTAAACTTGCGTTTTACTGCTGATTGGATAGATGTATCAATTTTATTTCCACCTATTGGAATAATCATGCTAATTACAATTCCACCTAAAGACATAATTGCAATTTCTGTAGTATCTCCACCAATATCAACTGTCATGACTCCTCTGGAACTGGTTACATCTACATCCATTCCAAGAGCAGTTGCAATTGGTTTTTCTACAACCCGGACGGTTTTTGCTTTACCAATAGATTGTACAACTAAATCATAAAAAGCACGCTTTTCTACCTGCGTAATATCTGTTGGTACAGCCACAAGAAAGTCTGCACCTTTTGCTTTTCCTTTTCCAGAAATTTTTTCCAAAAAATGATTTAAAAGTACCTGCATATTGCTAATATCTGCAATTACACCATTTTGAATTGGTGTAGTTACCTGAATATCCAAAGGTGCCTTTCCAAGCATCTCATAAGCATTATCCCCTGTTGCTAAAATCCTTTTTTTCTTTTCTATGGCAATGACATTTTTCTCTGCAAGTACCACACCACTTCCCTTTTTATAAATCTTTATCATATTTGTACCAAAATCTACACCATAAGTTTTTCTACCCATCATTGTTATCTGCTCCTTCCAAACACCTATTCTGCAGATTAAAATTCTATAACCTTTACCCTGAAATCATACCTTTTTCCCGAAAGCTAAAGAAGCGGTTATCCCCAATTATAATATGATCTACTAATTGAATACCTATTAATTCCCCAGCCTGAAAAATTCTTTTTGTAATGGAAATATCCGCATTGCTGGGAGTAACGTCACCACTTGGATGATTATGCAAAAGTACAATATTCACTGCACCATAACGTACGGCTTTTAGAAAAATCTCCCTTGGCTCTGCCATTGCTGTATTTACTGTCCCCTTAGAAATTACAAAATCTTTTATTTTATGACACTTTGTATCCAGTAACAATAATACCACATGTTCACAATCCAAATGACGCAATTCCTGCATATAGTATTTTGCAATTTCCTTTGGCTGGTTCAATACTGCACTCTCAGGCAAATGTGCCCTTGCCATCCGTTTGGTAAGTTCTGCAACACATACAAGCTGAATGGCCTTTACACGGCCTATACCACGAATGCTCCTAAAATCTTCCAAAGTAAGATAATTTAATCCAATCAGTCCGGATTTCCTTTCAGAATAATTCAAAATACGATTGGCAAGTTCATTGACCCGCTCTCCTTTTGAACCTGTTCGAATGATAACTGCCAGTAATTCTGCATCTGATAAACTTTCTACACCATATTTTTCACATTTTTCATACGGACGTTCTGATACTGGCAATTCCTTCAATGTTAAATGTTTCATACACACTCCTTTTTGGTGTGCATGAAGTATTTATCCTCTTTTTGAATGAAACCTAGACAAGTTTCACGCTACATTGTAACACATTTTACCAAATTTGTATAGAAATAAATTACAAATTTATCAATTGTTTTTCGTATAATTTTTCTAATGACATCATAATGCCATATTTTGCGTGATACCAAGTAAGCCCTCCCTGGAAATACACTGCATAAGGTGGTTCAATTGGACCATCCGCACTAAGCTCAATAGAAGAACCCTGAATAAAAGCACCTGCTGCCATAATTACATCAGAATGGTAACCTGGCATTGCCCAAGGCTCTGGTGTTACATAGCTGTCTATTGGTGCTGCTGCCTGAATCCCTTCACAAAATGCAATAACACCTTCCGGAGTACCAAGGGTAACTGCCTGTATGATATCATGACGGCTTTCTGTGCCATTAGGAACTACAGCAAACCCCAGTTTTTCATAAATGTTTGCTGCAAAAATTGCACCTTTCAAAGCACCTGATACTACCTGTGGTGCCATAAAAAATCCTTGGAAAAGCTGCTGGTTCAATCCCAGAGTAGCACCAACTTCCTTTCCAAGTCCCGGTGCGGTAAGGCGGTAGGCACATTGGTTAATGTACTCTTCTTTTCCTACAATATAACCGCCAATTGGTGCCAATCCGCCTCCTGGGTTCTTAATAAGAGAGCCTACACAAAGATCGGCTCCCACATCTGTAGGTTCTATAGTTTCTACAAATTCTCCATAACAGTTATCTACCATACAAATAACATTCGGATTTATCTCTTTTACAAAGTGAATTAACTCTCCAATCTTTGAGACAGAAAGAGTAGGTCTTGTCTGATATCCCTTTGAACGCTGAATGGTAACCATTTTTGTATGTTCGTTCATAGCCTTACGGATATTCTCGTAATCAAAAGTGCCATTTGGTAATAAATCCACTTGACGATAAGTAACCCCATATTCTTTCAGGGAACCCGGGGTGTCGTTCTCTCCAATTCCAATCACACCTTCCAATGTATCATAAGGCTTTCCAACCGGTGATAATAACTCATCTTGTGGTCTTAAATTAGCAGCAAGGGCTACGGTTAGTGCATGTGTACCACAAGTAAGCTGCGGACGTACTAGTGCTGCTTCGGCATGAAAAGTATCTGCATATACTTGTTCCAAAGTGTCTCTTCCCAAATCATTATAACCATAACCGGTAGTCGCCAAAAAATGTACATCACTTACTTTATTTTTCTGCATAGCCAGTAAAACCTTTAACTGATTGTATTCTGCCACTTGATCAATGTCTGTAAACCGTTCTTTTAAATCCTTTTCTATACTTTCACAAAATTGTAATACTGGTTTACAAATGTGTAATTGCTGGTACATAGATTCCATATTCATCTTAATTGTCCTTTCTAGTTACTGTTCACTCACAAGCTTGACACTTGCTGTCAAGCTATGTGCCAAGAAT
>CAMWUK010000195.1 GCA_947177415.1 uncultured Clostridiaceae bacterium | reverse complement strand
GCTGGCTAAACTGTATGAGTATGTAGGGCGGCAGCCCGGAATACGAATACAGTTGATGATTGCGGGAGTGCGTAGCACGTAGCAATCAACTTTCATTTTTCTTACGAAACACGCAGTAAATGCGTGTTTCTACCTGAATAGTTACAAAACTCGTTACTATTCACACCTATGGTGCTAACAGTAACAAAAAATCTGGCCTCTCCTAACATTCCATCAATTGCGGTACACCTTGCCACATTAATTGTGGCATCTCATCCAATTCATTTAAATATACATATATTATCTGGTTGTCGCCAACTATGCCACTTTCTGGAACTTTTGTTTGCAATGTTATGTGATATATACCATTTTTCACATTAATTTGCATATTTTCATCACATTCCTTGTTCCACTCCATCAACTCATATAAATCTCTGATATAAATTTTCTCATCGTCTACACAAATTCCTAATCGCATTCCAATTGGATATGCAGTCTCAATATGAGCATCCGGATATCCCTGACGAAATTTCAATATGTAATCCCCGGGTGAACCTGTGCAAAATCCTACCATATCTCTTTTGCGTATATGTTCTGCAACTTTTGCTGCTTCCCAATATTCATTTTTCAAATAATCATATCTTTCTGGAATTGTTTTTGCAATTCCACCAGAATGAAATACAATTCCCAGTCCTGCTATATATACAGGTACATCCACATTCAAGTTTTTCATATTTTTATGCTCCTTTACTATTTGCTAAACCTCAAATATAAAATTTACCTTTTCTTACAAAACACGCAGTAACTGCGTGTTTCTACCTGAATAGTTACAAAATATCATCTATAATTTTACATAAAAGTTGCAGTTTTGGCTAGATATAATTTCATGCGTTTACCGTGGTTACTTTTTAAGAAACAAAAAACGCAGAATCCAAAAAGAAAGTAAAGGAAGATAAAAAATACCACATTCCATGAAATCAAAAACAAGTGCTGAAGTCCTCTGTACAAAAGGGGGTCAGCACATTTTGATTTTAACAACTGTTAAAGACGGGATTAAATCATAGAGGTTCGGAAAAAGTAATCTTTATTTTTTTTGCAATATTACACTATATGGATGAATTATTCCCCATACTAATTTGGAAACAATTCCCTTCTTCTGTACTTTGATATTCTACAACACCATCATGCTTTTCTACAATCACTTTTACGATATAAAGTCCTAATCCTATTCCGCCATCACTTTTTCTTGCCTTATCCCCTCTTGTAAATGCGTCAAACAGAGTGGTTCTCAATTCCCTGTCCAACAATTCTCCATCATCTATTACGTCTATCCAAATCCCCTTTTCCTTTTTTTTCATTGACAACATAATTTTTTTTCCGGTTTTATTGTACTTTATGGCATTAATAAAAAGATTTGCAATAGCTCTTGAAAACAGTTTCTCATCCATTATAACATAACAAAGTTTTTCCGGTATTTCTATAATAAATTCAAAACCCTTTTCGTTTATTTCCTCATAATATTCCCCACAGATTTTCCGTAATACTTCACACATATCACATTTTTTTAATTGTAATTCATAATCCGGATTATCCATTTTCAACATAGAAAACATATTCTTTGCCAGCTCACTTACTCTGCCTGCCTTTAAATCAATGATATGATAATAGGCATCCTTTTTATCTTCTGATACCAACCCTGATTCCAATGCAGTTGCATAGCTTTTTATAGTGGAAATAGGGGTATTGATATCATGGGACAGTTCTAAAAACATCTGGTTCTTCTGCTTTTCCATCCTTATTTTTTCCTGCTTCTGTACTTCCAGCTTTTGAATCATGGCATTAAACGAATCTTGTATCTGCTTAAACTCCCATTCTGCCTTAAAATCTAAATGCACCTGTTCCTCTCCTACTTTTACCCTCTCCATTCCCTCTACAATATTTTTTAAAGTTTTTTTTATCTTTTTGCTTAAACACAAACTTAATAAAAAACAATTTAAAGCATAAAGAAGCAGAAAGGCTATTACAAAAAAACTTGTAACACTGCTGCCTCGGCTGCTTTTTACATGATTTAGCATAACAGTAGAAGATACTTCTATTACACTTCGTTCATAAAAGCACATAAGGTAATGTCCCTCATTTCCATACTCCTCAATAAAGCCAATATACTTTCCCACACTTTTCTGCTGTTCTTTGCTTGGTCTTGAAAAATAAAGATAATCCCTTAATCACATAGCTGAAAAAAAGATTTGAGAAAATACCTTTTTTTAATTTAAACTTTCTTTTCCTTTTCAAATTTATACCCCAATCCTTTTATTGTTTTTAACATAACGGGTACTTTAGGATTATCTTCGATTTTTCCCCGCAGATTACTTATATGTACCATAATGGTATTGTCATCTGCCATATACCCATTTCCCCACACATTTTCAAAAATCTGCTGTTTTGTAAAAATCCTGCCGGGATTATCCATAAGCAGTTTTTAAATCAAATATTCTGTTTTTGTCAGATCAATGACTTTATTCTTCTTTCTCACAATACCTTCTGTTTCATTTAATACCAAATCAAAAAGAAAAATTTCTTTTGGCAGTTCAGTGGTCTGTTTCCCGTAATCATAATTTCTTCTAAGGCCCGCTTTGATTCTCGCCACAACTTCCATAGGATTGTAGGGTTTTGCAATATAATCATCTGCACCCAGTTCCAATCCTAAAATTTTATCATAGTCCTCTCCTTTTGCTGTTACCATAATGACAGGTACTTTGCTTACTCCCCTGATTTTTTTAAGTACTGAAAAACCATCCAGTCCGGGCATCATGATATCCAATAAAACCAAATGGGGTTCTCTATGTTGAAACAGGGACATAGCTGTAATACCGTCACAAGCTTTAATCAGTTCTATATTTTCTTTTTGCAGAAACAGTTCCAAAACATCCAAAAGCTCTATCTCATCATCTGCTGCCAATACCTTATATTTCATTTTATTCTCCAATCTGCCGATACGTTACTGCCTTGTTCTTCAATCTGTTTATAAAGACAGTCTGTTAAAGATTTAGAAAAATCATAGTTCTGCTTCCAATTGGCATCTAAGCGATCTAAAAGAAGACACTTTGCCATTCCAATACTATAATATTTTGCACTTCCCTTTTGAAAACTTTCAAGATTCTTAAGATACCTTTCTGTAAAAACTTCTTTGGAATATAATTCCTCATAAGCCTTTCCCTCCACATAACGTGCCATGCCTTCTACCTGTTCATAATATTTCTCAAGTATAAGAACTTCTCTGGAAACCAATTTTTTTTCTTTCTTCGTCTAATTTTCTATATTTTATTACAAACTGTTTCACACTGTCAATATCCTCTGACAAAACAGCGTGCTTTAACAATTTTAACTCCTGCTGGTACAAATTTACTACTCGGCTGTTTTTATCTATTTCTTTTACAATCCTACCCTCATGAAAGTCCTGCTCCGAAAAAGTATGCCCCTCTAAAATATTTTCTATTTCATTTTCAAATTTGCTCATCTGCCATGCGTGAAAACCTTCATGCCATAAAGTTGCAATTTGTTCGTTCTCTCCATACTCACTTTCTTGAAAAGAAAAATTACTGCTTTGGTCAAAAGTCTGTATATTTTCTACGGTATCCAACATAGAAAACATTTCTTCAAACTTCTCAATAGTAGGAAGTATCACTTCATACGCTGTTCCCACAAAAGTAGGAAGTACTGGTTTCCTTTTTGTAACCTTACATTCATCACCATTTTTTTCCACTACATAGTCTGTATTCCCATCAAAAAAGGTTATCGGATAATCAGTAATTACAAAATCCTTAAATCCTAATTGTTCCATAGACTCCTGCATACCAACTGCTGATGCATAAATAGACAAATTCTTTTCACTTAAACCATATTGTCCAGTCATAAAAACTGCTACTGCCAAAATCCCTACTATACAAAACCAAATTATTTTTTGTATATTTACCTTTTTCTTCTTCATATTATAATTCCTCCATATTTTATATTTGTTATGCCTCTTTTCTCTTTACAAAAAGAAAGAACACACTTAATATCCAAATAATAAAAAGTCCTTTTAAAACTGTATGTATATCCATAGCTTCCCCTAAAATCAATTGTCCCGTCTGACTTTGAATCTTATGTAAATCAGGAACTACAATTAATACAACTTTTAATAATGAACTGATAAATCCAGTTACCATGCTTCTGTATATATCTAATACACCATGAAGTATTCCCACCAGATAACATATTGTGGCAATTGCACCTGATACCATTCCCGGAAGGTGGATACTTAAAATACTTGTAATCATACTAACAATAATAATACTGACAGCCAAAATAAAAAATGCTGGTATCAGAAACAGTATTCTTCCCGTTTCTCCTTTTACAATCATAAATACCAAAATTCCCCCATACATAATTGCAGTAGAAAACAAACTGCTTATTATATTGGCAGCTGCCAATTCTCCATGATATCTTGTTTCTGAAACCTCTCTAATCCAAATTAAATGGCTTGTTTTTCTCTCATATTCATTTGGTATAGTTTTTAAACTCAATACAATTGCCAAAGCACCACTAATTACATTTACTATGGTAATTAAAATAGGAATCAAATTTTGATAATCTGTTATTTCTTCCCCATCCATCGTAATTGTACTTACTCCGCTGCAAAAAAACGATATAATAATTAATCCAATTGCTGCTACCACATAAAGCTCTTTTCTCCTTATTTTTTCTTTTAATGTATTTACTGCTATACTCATTGTTCTATTCCTCCAATTTGTTCTATAAAATACTTCTCCAGATTTTTCCCGCCATAATCCTGATTTTTATCCCATGTGGCAATCAATTTCCCTTTTTTTACTATGATACCTCTGTCACAAATTCTTTCAATATCATTTAAAATATGGGAATTAATTAAAATCGTTTTTCCCTGACTTTTTAATCTTTCAATCAGTTTTATCATTTCCACTCTCCCTAATGCATCCAATCCTGCTGTTGGTTCATCCAAAACAAGCAAATCTGGATTTCCCAGCAATGCCTGTGCCAGAGCCAGCCTTTGAAGCATTCCTTTAGAATAGTTTTTAATTTTCGTATGATTATTGTCTAATCCTACTTTTATAAGTAACTTCTCTGCCTCCTCTTTCAAACTGTCTTTTTTTAAATTCTGAACCTTCCCATAATAAACCAATGCCTCAACCCCTGTTAAAAAAGGGGGAAAATATGGTGTTTCCGGTGAATACCCAACATAAATTCCTTCCTTTATGTAAACTTCTCCGCCATCCAGCTTTGTTAGTCCCAAAATCATTTTTATGGTGGTAGTCTTTCCTGCTCCATTATTTCCAAGAAGTGCAAATACTTCTCCTTCTTTCACCTGAAAGCTCAACCTGTTCACTGCACATTTTCCTTTGTATACTTTTTTCAATTCACTACACTCTAACATGTAAAAAAACTTCCTTTCTTATTAACTATGAATGAGCAAATTCTGAAAAATGCACAAAAAATACAGCATATTGTCTTCAAGTCAAAGACTTTTATCTGTATTTTTGTGGTGTTGTCCGTATAATATGGAATGTA
>CAMWUK010000194.1 GCA_947177415.1 uncultured Clostridiaceae bacterium | reverse complement strand
AGGAGAGCCGATATGAGATATAGTATTATAGTAGCACTTGATAATAATTTTGCATTAACCAATAATTTTATTGAAAATTTACTTTCGACTACAGCACTTGAGGATGATGGCGAATTAGTTATTGTATCAGATGGTTGTAACGATGTTAAGACAATAAATTATTTAAAAAGTTTATCAGAAAAATCGTTTCCCATTAATATCATTTACAATAATGAAAAACTCGGATATGGAAAGGCAAATAATATAGCTGTTGATAATAGTTGTGGAGATATTTTGGTATTTATCAACAGTGATGTTTTTCCCACGCAAGGAAGTATCCAATGCTTAGTGTCCTATTTAGAGAAAAACAGTGTCACTGTAGGTGCAGTACAAGGGCTTCTTATATATCCCCAAAATAACAGTGTTCAGAGCACGGGGCACTTGTTTATCGACTTACAAAATATGCATATTTACCAAAACAGTGCCATCGAAAAGGATATTGTGAAAAAGGAAGGTTGCCGCCAAGCATTAACATCCGCCTTTTGTGCAATCCCACGCAATGTCTTTATGGAAAACGGCAAATTTAATGAGTATTACTATAATGCATATGAGGGTTTTGAACTGACACTGAAAATAAACTTATCCGGGCTAAAATGCATATATTATCCCAAGGCAATTGCATATCATATCGGTGGTGGGACTCGTAGTTCAATGAATATCTGTGAGACTCAACAGGGAAAGTATTTTATACAACATTGGGGAAATAAGCTAGTGACTGATATTGACCAATATATATCACCTCAAATAAATAGAGATATTCAAAACAGAATGTATAGTGTCATTGTCCTCAGTCAACTAGCAGGTTGGGAAAAAATTATTAAAAAGCTTGCTCTTAATATTAATGGATATATTTATCATCCGCATAGTGGTGAAATTAACTTATACCAGTTATTTCCATATTCTTTTTTGGATTTTGGCGGAAACTATTTATTTATCATTGATTCAATTAAGGATATATCAGAAAACTTCAATTGGATAAAAAATCGTGGAGCTTCACACGATATTGCCATTGACTCACATGGAAATGTTATGACACTGCAGGAGTGTGTGTCATGAAAGTACATTTATTAAAAAAATGTCAGCCAATTTGCTACAATCTCGAAAGATGGGATACAAACCATTTACCATTATTACTTATAACTGGATTGTCTGGTTCAGGAAAAACAACCTTTGCACAAGAATTTGCAAAACATCATCATGCTATATGCGTATCTTTTGATGTTTTAAAATTCTATCCAGAATCTTCAGAACAAAGTCGGGCAATGCTTGATCTTTTTTTAAGAAAATATCCAAAGATAAAAAAGAACATCAGCATTCAGTGGACAAAAACAGATAATGCTAACAGCAATGACATTTTATTTAATTACTATTGTAATCTATTTTTCGATTTTCTTGTGGAATATAGCATACAGAGTAAGGAAAAAATTGTCCTAGAAGGAATTCAACTATTTGTACGACTGCATCCATCAAGGAGTGTACAATTGCCCATTATCATTATCAGAAATAGTAGTTTTCATTCCTTTTGTAATAAAATAAAAAGAGATTATTATTCTAAAAAGATTTTGTCAGATAAAGACTTACACCTATTAAAAAATATTATTAATGATATATATATTTATTATATCAAACAGCGAAGAATTTTGAATACATACATTAAATATTTATCTATATTAAATAAAAATGTAGCAGGAGGTTAAAAAATGAATAGCTTTATTTCTTTTCTTTCAAGTCCCAGTACTTATTTGTCTTTATTTAGTATTGCATTTGCCGTTTTTCAGTATCTCCAGAAGAAAAAGGCTGAAAAAGCCTTAAAGTCTATTACATGGGAAGATATGAAAAAGGCTTCTGAAAAAATAGCCAGAAAGCTAATCAAAACATATCAACCTGCTGTCATCTATATTCCCAATATTAAAAGCGGAATTATGTTACAATTCATACGAAACTACTTCAAAGAATACATCCCCGTAATTGTCGGACAAGCTGTTTCAAAAGAATATTTTACAAAAGATGATTGCACTAGAATAAAAGGACTAGAAAATTATTGGTATGTTGACACCCAAAAGTGGCATGCCTATATTCCGACTATATTGTTGGAATATCAAGATCAAAATATACTGATTCTTGACAACTTATCACTGACTGGTAATTTTCTGAATACTATAACTGGGGAAATTATTCGTCAAGGTGTTCCTCCTGAACACATAGTTACTGCCTGCATTGCAACAACAGAAGCTGCTGTTGCAGATCAAATGGCACCTCAATATTATTATAAGACATTGACAGATTCCAGAACTGTATATTTGCCGTGGGGAATTTAGGCATTTTACCAAAATCTCGAATCTAATAAATAAATCTTATCGGAGTATGTTTTGCCCTCTTGAAACCATTCTATTCCTTGAATAGTTTCAAAATTCTTTAGATTATGCTCTAATGGAATTTTATATGTATTGCCTGCTCCTTTTATATAATCCATATTACTTTTTAGACAAACTTCAGCATCCGTATATTCGTTCTGAACAATATAAAAATATGCCATCAGATAATTGTATAAATATAATTCTCTGTTTTTCAATACGATGCGTTTTCTAGCTTTTATTTGTTCAATCTGATTGGCAAAATCTGTTATAAAGGAACCGGAAATTATTCCATGATTATTTATCCTGCTATAATCAATCATTCTGCAAGCATATAACTTCAGCATTCCTTTGATGTATTCTGGTAAAAAATTAAGTTTGTTTAGTTCTTCCACTTTATGCATAAATTTTTTGTAATTCACATTCTGTTTAAGTATATTTTCATTTACCATCAAATCAATGTGGCAGATTAAAGTTCGTCTTATATATTCGGATTTGCATTCTGAAAAAAATTTGATTGCACAGAAAAATAACCTATAGGACATTTTTGGTTTTTCTGCCATATTTCCCCTAGCATAATCCATGATTATCGTTGCTATTTCTGCATGGAAGTTAAGCCCATATCTAGTCGAAAGCACCTTTAATGCGACCACTCCCTCTTGATATGCTTTCTGTGCATCATGATATTCCCCTAATAGTAATAAGGTAACCATTCTTCGATTAAAGCAAGATTCATATGCCTTTTTGAACCGTCCAAGCATTTGAAAATTGAGATTATCCATAAATATATTTTCCAAATCCATCTGATATATTTTAGAATCCTCAACAATTCCATTTAATTCCATACTCCAAAATCGTTGATTCAACAAGGATATAGAAGCTTCATATTTTTCAAAACTAAAAAAATCTTCGCCATCAGCAATCTGTTGCAAAAGTTGTTTGGCTCGATACATATTATCGCAATGAACCAGACAATCAGCATATAAATATAAATAATATTTCTCATTTTTTGTCAAACAATTTTTATTCGAAATATTTTTGTAAAATAAATCAGCAAAAATTACGGCTGTTCCATATTCGGACTTACGAATATACTGTATCATTAAGTCTTGGATGCTTTCCTTATAAGCCCTAAAATACTTCCTACCACATTTGCAGATAATGGAAAGTAAGTGATTAATATCTACTTCTTTTGGCTTTTTATTCAGCAAAAAGCATAGAAAATCTCCTGTCCTTTCATTATATTCCTTGCCCTTTCGCAATTTCTTATAACTCTCAACTATATAGTTATGAAACGGCAATAACATGTTTTGCCCTATTTGTGAAATACAATTATAATTGATAAGTATTTTAATATCTTTTTTTAAAACATTTTTATCAAATGCTGGATACGCATATAAAACACTGGCAGGGATGCCTTTCTCAAAAAGGTACATTATATCTAATAAATAATATTCATCTTTTAATTTAATAAATTTCTCTTGAAATACTAATTTATTATTATATAATTTTATATAATCGTTGATAAACTGAGAATTATTTATTTCACCATTATGTCGAAATGAATATTTCAAGTTTGACAATATTTCACTCAATAACAATAGATTCGAAGGCAGTTCATTAATAATAGATGTAAGGAGTTTTTCTTTTATATTAAAATTCTGAAGAATTGTCCCCTCAATATCTTTTTCGCCCAGTTTATTCAATTCATAATAATTACTTATAGTGTTATATAATTTATTCTCAAGAAATGGGCAGTCGAACTCATTCTTCTGTCCTGCTAATACCAAAATTGTATTGTTTTTAGAATTTAGTTGCTGTTCCACGAGCGTGCTGAGAAACAGTCCTTGTGTCCTATTAAGATTCTGTATATCGTCTAATAACAAGATTCTAAAATTTTTTTGTTGTTTTGGACTAACCAAAACCGGTATAGCTTGAGATAAATTATTCAAATATTCAATGACTGTTTTTGCAATATTAGCATCAAAACAGCCATTTAAAATCTCATTTAACAAGCTAATATCTATTCCACCATTTAATGAATTGAACGTTATGCAGAATTTCTTAATGTTCGCTTTATTATAATCCCAAAAGATATTTCCATATTGAAGAAAAATAATTACTCTGCATAATAACAAGTAATTCGCATTGCTATTTTGCCCATTTTCAAATGTAACCAATGTAAGATCATTATTAAGGCAATAGTCTAATGACAATGACTTCAAAATATAACTCTTTCCCATACCACTGCATCCATGTATGAAAAAAGCATAATTTCCTATTGAGGCATCAAGACCGTCTATAACAAGCTTTATTTTTCCTAATACATCTAACTGTTGAAAGTAATAGATATTTAATTGATGACTTTTTTCAATCACTAATTTCTTTGAGATACAATGATATACATTGTCATTACAGATAAGTGCAATGCGAATTACATTTTTATATTGATGCTTTGCTCTGACAAGAAATGAAATGACATTAATGCCCGGTTTTAATTCAAAGCAATTAGGATTTTCGTACTTTTCGGATTCAATAAGGGATAACGGAGCATCATCTTCTAACTCTATTTTGAAAATACCTGCTTGCGAATTAAAAATCAAGCAATTTAATATAAATATATCGTCAACATTCATGCTTACTTTGTCAAAATTAGGCTTAAAGTCTAATGATATCGGCTCATAAAACGATATTTTCTTAAATTCCACTAGCTGATCATTTTTGTATTCAGTTTTTTGAAGTTCCTCTTGGAAATACCATTTATATTTTTCGGGATTTAATATAAGCCAATCTGATAATTGTTTTCCCATGACAAAAGAAATTTTAATGCCTCTCATATTGGCACCTAAAGTCATTCTAGTAATCAAAGATTCCGGTACTTTTCCATTTGTAACAAAAATAATAAGAGTAACTGTTCCCTCAATTAATCCAGAAAGAATTGTCGGATCTAAATCTTTGCGAGTCAAACTGATAGAGTCCTTTTTGTATTTTGCCTCACCCCAAATAGCTAATAAATCATCTTCTAAATTATGAAAATCTCTATTTCCGTCTCGGGTTCTTCCAGTTGGTTTCCATGTATATTCAGAATATACATCTCTGACATAATCCAATGCCATATCTTCAAATTTTTCTGCACATTTTTTCTTTCCAAATTTATTATACAACAATTCCCAATTAATCATTTTCGTTCCTTATTATATGTTTAATATCATCCTATCCAACATAACTTCTATTGA
>CAMWUK010000193.1 GCA_947177415.1 uncultured Clostridiaceae bacterium | reverse complement strand
CTTATGAAGAGAATTATCAGATGTAGATTTTTTTTGTTTACAATGATGTTGATGATTATTTGTGTTGGAACAAATATTCAGCAGGATAAGGTGAATGCTGTAAGGAGAAGTACACTTAAGGTAAAAGTTACAGTGTCAAAGAATTCACAAATTATACCAAGTGAGTCAAACAGATCGGGAGTAGATATTGTGAATAATGCTAAGGTTTTATATCAGGTAGAAGTAAAAGCCGTTTGTAAATATCCAAATGGAGCACCAGTTAGTAGAAGAAAAATTAAATTTAGTGATCCAAATACTCAAACAGTAAAAAAGGTTGGTTGGACTGCTAAAACAAATGCAAATGGTATAGCGTATGCCACTTATGAAGTTAGAGGTGCGGTTGATTTTAAGGTGAATGCCACTGTAGATGATGAAGAGCGAAATGGTGATGTGAGAGTGGATATTACTGGAAGTGGGACAGAAACAATAGATGTAATTCCAAAATCAAAGTATGAGCATAAATTTAGAATAACAGCCTACTGTACCGCAAAAGAATCTGAATATTCCGGAGCAAAGACATCTGCCCCTGGTTTAAGTGGAACTTATAAAAAGAAATTCTTGGAAGCAGTCAAAGTAAATGGCAGTGGTTTGACAGAAGGTGGAGAGAACATTATTTACAATGATGCAACTGACAAATATTCTAAGAACAAACCTATTACCGCTTCAGGAACAACACCAGTCGCAAATAAAACAATTGCTGCAAGTAGTTTTTGTATTCCAAAACTATGTGTGGATGGAACATGGCAGAGAGGGTGCATAACCATTGCAGGAATTGAAAAAGATGGAAAACCTATTTATTACAGAGCAGAAGATTCTGGTGGTGATTTTTGGAGAAAGAATGACTGGAACATTGATGTCTATGTAGGAATAGGAGCATCTAAGGCTGAAAAATTTGATGCTAGGTATAATACAGATAAAAATGGTAAGTCAGATAGAATGAAAGTTGTTACTTATCTAGGAAATAATAAGAATCTATGGTAGGGGGAAGAGGAAAGATGAAGAATAAAACAGGGCTTATATTTATGCTTGTTAGTGTATGTATAATTGGAATAGTTATGTTTTGGGGACAAAATAAAAGCTATAGTTATGCAACAGAAGTAGCAGAGGATAATTTTGAGGAAACAGAAGAGGATTATCTGGATGAAATGGAAGAAGATTACTCTCTAGAAGCGGTTTCATTAAAGTATGATGCGTATGTGGAAAATTTTTATAATAATATAATAAAAATTACTAATTTAAAAACAAAACAAAGCACAACTATGGAAATAAAAGATGAATTGAAACTAGGGAATTGTATAGACGAAGTGTTATGGATTAATGATACAACATTGGCTGTTATTATGCATGCAAATCCCTCCTTATCTGTATTGTTTGTGATTGATGCTGATAAGGAGAAGATTTTATATACCAAATATGGTTCTGCATTTACCTGGGTGGATGATAATCCGGAGAGTTTATTATATGTGGAACAGGCACCACATTTCTCAGAAGTAACAGGATATGAGGAAATAAAAAATTATGAGGATGATACACTGCTTCAGACTGGGGAAGAAGAGCAAATTGTAGGATTTGATATTTCCCAAGAGGATGATACAGTTGCGTATGTGATTAATGATAAGAAGGATAAAGAAACGGTTTATTTTGCAGATTATAAAAAGAAAGAGAAAAAATTAAAAACCACAAAAAAAGAGAAACTTAAAAAGAAAAAGAACTGGTTTCGGTGGGGAAAAGACGGATACTTCTATGCAGAATCACCAGAAAATACAACAAGAATCAAATATAAAAAATAAACAGTTATATAAAAAAAGAAAATAGGAGGCAATGGAATTAAATGAAAAAATGGGCAATTTTAGCAAGCCTGCTGATATGTCTGTTATGTGCCTGTGGAACAATGGAACATAACGGAACTGCAGGAAGTAAAGTGGCAGTTGAACCCGAAGTAACCCTGGAAAAGGAAAGTAAGCCGGATCCATCTGAAAATGAAGAAGAAGTAAGCATTCCAACAGCGTCTGAAGAAGAGGAAAAAGAAGAAGGAGAGAATACATCTGCTATTGATATATTCAAAGACAGCATTAAGTATAAAGGGAAGGAAATTAAAATCAAGACAGAAAAAGATTATTGGTATATATGGGATTCTGAACTTGTTAATGAAAAACAAGTGGCAATTTATCTTAGAGAGGCTAAAGAGTTAAAAATTCTTCTGGTTTATGACTTGGATAAGGAAGAATATATAGTTGAGAAAGAAGGAATGGATTTTACCTGGTATGGTGAGGATATTACAACTCTGGTTTACACGAATGCATCTAAGCTTTTGAACGGATATTATGAAGTCTGTGATTATAATGATAAGGTGCTTTATTCTTCAAAAAAAGGGATTAGAATTCTTGATTTTGATATGGTTAGTAAAGGAAAGATTAAAATACGGGAATGTACAGATGAAGAATTCAGGCTTGGAATATACGCAGACGATGATAAAGTGGGAGAATACAAGGAAATAACATATTAAAGAAAGGTAATTGTGAAATAATTGTAACAGTTCAGGTAGGTCTTGCACACTCTTCTTTAAAGATCGTAAAAAAGACTAAAACAGGATTAGAATAGGTTATATAATTTAGTAGCCTATTCTTTCCGTTGTCAAATAAATAACAGCAAGTTGTTCATGGTTCTGAACAGTTACTTTTTGTCTAAAATAAGGTATAATAGAATAAAGTATTAAGAAGGGAGCGTATAATATGGCAGTGGGGATAGGTATTTGTGATGATGAAGAATTTCAAATAAAGTTGAACAAATTATGCATAGAAGAAATTGCAGCAAAAAATAATTGGAAGATAGAATGCCATAGTTTTGGATGTGGGAGTCAGGTATTGGATTTTATAAAGCACAATCATTTGGACATTTTATTTTTAGATATTGTTTTGCGAGAGGAATCTGGAATACAGGTTGCAGCCCAAATAGCAGAACAATATCCAGATTTGCGTGTGATTTTTGTGACAGGACATACAGAGTTTTTCAGTGAGGCCTTTGAAGTGGGGGCAATGGGATATTTGGTAAAACCGTATGACATACAAAAAATGGAAAAAATTATGTATAAAGCACTTATACAGGCATCTACAATAAGAAAAGAAGAAGCTCATAAAGAAATTATAATTATGGAAAGCAAGATAAAGAAAAAAATTAATGTAGGGGAAATTATACATATCAAAAGAGAGTTTTCTAAAAGTGTGATTTATACAAAACAGAATACATATAAGGTGTATGAGCCGGTTTGTTCAATTTTTGAACGTTTAGGGGATGGATTTTTAAAAGTAAACCAAGGGGAAATTGTGAATATAAAAGAAATTCTTGCAATCAAAGGGAATATGGTTGTGTTAAAAAATGGCATGGAAATACGGATTGGCAGAACCTATTGTAAGGAAGTAAAGGGAAAATACTGGAGAGAAGAGAATTGATATATGCCTGCTAAAGCAGGCATATCAATTTACTAAGAATACAGTTTGCCACTTCATCTTTAGAGAGAATCGGAAGCTTTATGGTATCTTCTTTAGTAATCATAGTTACCACATTGGTATCTGTTCCAAATCCGGCACCGGATTCCTTTAAATTATTTGCCACAATCATATCTGCATGTTTTTTTTCTAGTTTTGTTCTGGAGTTTTCAAGCAAGTTTTCTGTTTCCATAGAGAAACCACAGAGTATCTGACCTTCCTTTTTGTTAGTGCCTAAGTGTGATAAAATATCTTGTGTGCGGACTAGTTCCATAACAGAAGTATCCTCTTTTTTCTTGATTTTCTCTGTTGCAACAGAGGAAGGTTTATAATCTGCTACAGCAGCAGATTTAATAATAATGTCCTGACTGGCAGCAAGGGTAATCACCTCTTCAAACATATCTTTGGCACTTTCTACAGGAATTACTTCTACAAATGGTGGAGGAGTAAGGGCTGTAGGACCAGTTACTAAAGTAACATCAGCACCTCGGAGCATAGCTTGTTTGGCAAGGGCATAGCCCATTTTTCCAGTGGAATGGTTGGAAATAAAACGAACTGGATCAATTGCCTCTCTGGTAGGTCCGGCAGTGATAAGAATTTTCTTTCCGTATAAATCTTTTTCACAAGCGATTTCACGCATAAGATAATCCATTAAAACAGTTTCACTAGCCATTTTACCAGCACCTATATCGTTGCAGGCAAGCCGGCCTGTTTCAGGTTCGATAATGGTAAAATCATAGTTACGAAGTATTTCTATATTATCTTGTGTAATAGGATTTTCATACATTCTGGTATTCATAGCAGGAGAAACTAAAATTGGTTTGTTACATGCCAGAGCCGTAGTAGAAAGCATATCATCGGCAATCCCATGAGCAAGCTTTGCAATGATATTTGCAGATGCAGGGGCAATAAGCATAGCATCTGCTTTTTGAGCCAGAGAGACATGGGCGATATGAAATTGAAAATTCCGATCAAAAGTGTCTACCAAACATTTGTTGTTAGTCAAACTTTCAAAGGTAATTGGATTGATAAAATTAGTGGCATTTTCTGTCATAATGACATGAACATCACAATGTTGTTTTACCAGTATACTGGCAAGGTTAGCAATTTTGTATGCTGCAATGCTGCCAGTAACGCCGAGTATAACGGTTTTTCCTTTTAACATAAGCAGTTCTCCTTTATTCATTTCATATCTTCTAATTTTCCGTGTTTCTCATAAGTTGTTTTACGTATGATTTTGTTATTATCATCCACAAATACTACATTAGGTTTGTGTGTTTTGGCTTCTTCTGGTGTCATTTGTGCGTATGA
Organism: uncultured Clostridiaceae bacterium; assembly: GCA_947177415.1. Lineage (GTDB taxonomy): Bacteria > Bacillota > Clostridia > Lachnospirales > Lachnospiraceae > CAG-411. The sequence continues at coordinate 873 of CAMWUK010000193.1, read as the reverse complement.
CATAATAATAATTTTGTCATTTACGGATACACAACGTGCCGCTGCACCATTTAAACAAATCATACCAGATCCTGGTTCTCCGGCAATGGTATAGGTTTCAAAACGGTTGCCATTATTTACATCTACGATTTGTACATATTCATATTCTAAAATGCCTGCTGCCTCCAAAAGTTCTGGATCTACAGTAATACTTCCTACATAGTCAAGTTCAGCTTGGACAACAGTTGCACGATGTATTTTTCCTTTTAACATATTAATAAACATAGTATTGTACTGTGCAAATCTGCACATACTCCTTTCTGTAGGTAAGATGCATTGTAACTATTCATGGTTCTGAACAGTTACAATGCATTAATAAGTACGGGTAAAAGATAAGTAGCGGGTACCTTGAAAAGTAAGGTTTCCCATATCACCTTCTGATAACATACCATATTCTTGACCGGAGACAAGAAATTCGGAACGGTCACCACTTTCAAATTGAAAAGTAGCATAGTAGCTTGTACTAGAATGGTGTATATTGCTATCATTATGAGAATGAGAGTGGGAGGTGTGACTTCGTTTTGTAATAACCGTTGCAGGAACAGTCAAACGTGGAGAATGATTGTTTTTATTCCATTCACCAATACCTTTAATAAAGGCGAAAATAAAAGTACCTAAAATAAAAACAACAACAAATATAAAAACAATTGTAAAAATTTCTGGAAATATGAAGTCAAAAAAGAAAAAATCATTCATTAAAATTTAAAACCTCCTTTGTATTTGTTAAGACATATATTTGAATTAGTCGTAACAGGTGGGGGGGGGGGGGGGGGGGGGGTGGGGGGGGGGGGGGGGGGGGGTGGGTGGGGGGGGGGGGGGGGGGGGGGGGGGGGG
>CAMWUK010000192.1 GCA_947177415.1 uncultured Clostridiaceae bacterium | reverse complement strand
GCGATAAAACTTTTGGAGAAAAACCAGGTCCATCATCTGAAATCCGTATGATAATTCCTTCCTCCCCTGTAGTACAATCCATCTGGATTGTTTCACTTGCATACCTTGAGGCATTCGTAACTAAATTTTCTAAAATACGGTATAAGGTAGAAACATCTATGATTCCCCTCACTTCTCCAGTTAAGGCATTACTCATAAATTTCTTGTGTTTATTTCCTGCCAGCAGACGCAATTCCTCCTCCATATCTGGTAAAACTTCTGCCAAGTTTACGAGAACCGGATGTATTTCTAATTCCTCTAATTTACTGATATCCCGTATGGAGTCTGTATACTGTTCCATTCTCTTTGCTGCAGTCTGCAAATTCTCTACTATTTTACCTAATTCCTCCGAGAGGTTCTCTTTCACAACATAGAGCTTTAGATACTCTGCATAGGTCTGTATTATCGCAATCGGATTCCTAAGGTCATGGGCAACAGATGCCTGCAGCCTTTTTCTCTCTTCTAACATATTCCACATGGACTGGTTATTCTTATATAACGTCCTTCGCATTTTTTCAAAAGAAGAACATACTTTCTCCAGCTCATCCTCACCCGAAGATTCCACTTCAAAATCAAGATTCTGTTTTTGTATCTGACTGATAGCATACTCCAGCTTTCGGATTGGATTTGATAACTTGTGTTTATAAAACCACAACGCACACAATAATATACCCAGCATTGCATATAGTGTTGGTAAAACGATTATACTGATACCCAGAATACGATATACTATTTGCCCTTTAGGCGAAAGACAACTAAAGCTATTCTCTACTTTGGTAACTTTGTAATTAGTAAATACTTTATCGGAATCTTCCAACCCATTCTGTCCGGATTCTCCGTCATAACTTCCACCCAAAGACACGGAAACAGGAGATTCCCAGTATTCTGCATCTGTGGGAATCTTTATAGTTTCTGTAGTCTCGCCATTATTATATTTCTTCTCCACAGTAAGCCAGACACTATTTGCATCTGGCAGCAAATAGTACCTGCCTTGGAGACAAAACACAATCGTAATCGCTGATAATAAAACAAGGATGCTGGCTGTTAACAACACCGTAAGCATAAACGCTTTTCTCAACGAAAGATTTTTCCATTTATTTTTTATACATTCCATTTATATCCTATCCCCCCCCAAACTGTCTCCATCCATTCGCCATTTTAAATATAGCTGCGTATACATAAAATTATATGAAATAAAATCATTTTGCATATATAATGATTACATATAACCTTTATTTTCCAAATAAACTATACAATGGATATACAGACAAGTACTTTGTAAATTCAATTCCCTGAAAGTACAATGCTATTGGCACAACAAAGATAATTGCTCCTATAAGAATAGTCTGCATAAAATTTTTCCTCCAATAAGATAAGAACATTACACTAAGTGCAAGAATGCTGCACACAAGAATTTGCAAACTTACTATTACTATGAAAAACGTCCAAATTGGAATATCTACAGGTATATTTTGATACTGGGAAATCTCATGAATACTGCTATTCCAAAAGTGCGTTGGAAATGTATTGTGAATATGTATTCCATAAAATATCCGAATACAGACGGGCAGACAGATTCCAACTAATACACATAACCATGCCTTCTTTTGAAGCACCTTTTTCATTCCAAATGTACTTGAGCAAATAAGCAAATTCGTTTTATTCTGATACTCCATAGAAACAAAATTACTAAACATAAGCAATATGCCTATAGAAAAGATAAATAGCTCACTTAGGAATCCCTTTCCCCAAGCACCAAACATATATAAGTATCCTGTATCATATACAAATACACCTCCCTGCTCTAAAATATGTTCATACTGCCACCATGCTCTTTGAAAAGAAGGATAGAATGCTACAATTTCATTTAAAATGTCCTTTCTCTCTTCCGCTTTTAATTCACTTATTTCATCCGCTGCCAACATTTCTTCAATATAATCCAGTTCCTCAAAAGCATTATCATACCGTTTCTTTTCAGCAAGTAAAATTTGTTCTTTTTCCTTTGTGAGTTCACCTTCCAAATTCATCATTAAATCCTTGTAATATTGCTCTTTTGCAGATAATGAATAATTTTGGGAAGTATAATACGCTCCTGTTACCACCAAACACCCAACGAAAACTAATATGGCACGGTTTGTGATAAACATTTTATAGGATTCATAACGAAATAGGTTATTGTGTGGTTTAAATGAAATCCATCTTCTTCGCGGTCTTTGCACAAAATAAAAATTCTTTCCACAACAAAAAGCAACGATTACTACAATGCAACCAATAACCACCAGCAAGAAAAGCAACAATAGGGAAAGCCACATCCGGGATACTGGTATCTCTCCAATATTAAAATTCAGATAGTCCCCATATAAATTTTCTGTGTGGAAGATACCAATTATATTAAGGTGCTTGAAGGGGCTAAGTACACCTACCGCAGGAAGAAGTTCATACAATAGTGTATTACTTATAAGTATTACAATTCCTACCACAAATGGCATCATCTTTCTACGGTTCAGAATTGTGATACATTGAAGCAGAAGACCAAACCCAAAAGCAACAACAGCTTTGGTAAAAACTGATAAAACCACAAACTGCCCAATGGTCAGGTTATAACAGCTCTGCATATAGGCACTCACTGATTGAATATCCAGTGATACATCACAGAATCCCGTCTGTATACCATACCATACATAATTACATCCATACAGCAAAATGCTAAGGAATACACAACTGATACCTAATGCTGCTATTCTTGCTATCCCATTATGCAATACACCTTTATTTGTTATTCTCGTAACAAAAAAAAGCTTTTTATCTTTTTCCTCCATAATCCCCCAGATTGCAAACAAAAATATAGTGATAAAATACAGAATACTTGTTATAGGACTATCTATTGCAGACACCAGTCCCTTAGAGGGGATCCATCTTACATTTGCTTCTGTTCTTTCCTTGTAATCCTCTGCACTTTTTTTAATATTTTTCCCTGAAAAAGTTTTTTCATTTTTATTTGCAAATATTGAAATACTGTTAAGTTCTTCCTTATTTTGCTTCATTTCCTGCAGATACTCCTTGTAATGGGTTACCTGTTTTGCTTCTTCATACATTTCATCAATTAATTTAATCTCTTGATATAGAGTATCTGTATAAGTAAGATAATCCCCTTTCTTATAGACCGGATACCACTTTTGGAAAATTTCTTGATTCTCTTCAGAAACTTTCTCAAGAAAATCCTTATCTCCTTCCATTAGCCAGACAATCATATCAACTCTCCGAATACACTCTAAATCCTCTGCCATTGTTTGGAGATATGTATACTTTTCTGATTCTTTCATATCTGCCATTGTCTCCACAACTTTTTTATAAGACTGCAGTCCAGGTCTAGCATCTGTTACACCCTCTACTTCTACTATAGGTCTGTTATTATACCAGTGGAGAAAAATATTAGTAAGCATTATTACAATTATTAAAATAATTAATTGCTTTCTTTTCCAAATTTTCTCCAATTCAAAGCAAATTAATTTCATCATCATCCAGCCCTCCAAATATATGCATATAAATTTGTTCCAGATTTGATACCCCATATTGCACACATAGATTCTCTATGGTGCCACAAGAAACCACCTGTCCTTCTTTCAATAGGATAACCTTATTCACAATCTTTTCTACATCAGATACTATATGTGTGGAAAATAATACAATTTTACCTTCTGCGATTTCAGCAATCTTTTCTCTAATCCGTATCCTCTCCTTAGGATCTAATCCTGCTGTTGGCTCGTCTAAAACAATAAGTTGGGGATTTCCTAAAATTGCTTGTGCAATTAATATCCGCTGTTTCATTCCACCAGAATACCCTCCTATCGCCCGGTCAGCCGCATCCTGCATATTCACACATGTAAGAACACGTTCAATCTCCTGTGCTGTCTCTGCTTTCTTTATTCCCTTTAAACTCGCCATATACCCAAGAAAACGGCGTCCTGAAAAGGAATCATAAAGACCCTGCTGCTGTGGGGCATACCCTACTAGTTTCCGGTACTCTCTCCCCATGCCTTTGATATTCTTCTCATTCCAAAGAATCTCTCCCTTATCCTCTTGGAGATTTAATGTTAGCAGATTCATCAATGTAGATTTTCCTGCTCCATTTGGTCCCAATAGCCCATATACACCTTTCTCAAGATAAAGGGAAACATTATCCAATCCGACTTTTTTTCCATACGTTTTTGTAATTGATTTTATCTCCAACATATTATTCTCCAGCTCCTTTCATCTCAATTTTTTCAAAACGATCCTTGCTTTGATATAAATCTTTTTTATCAATCAGTCCATACTGCTTTCGCTTAACATCATAAACATCTTCGTCTTTGATCTCTTTATCTTTTTCTGCATCCCAGTCATAGATTGCCAGTACCTGATTACCAGTCTCTCCAATAATACCTAACTCCCCTCCAGTCTTATGATTTACCAGTGTACAGTGATCTATTTTTTCGGAATTTATATCCACAAAATATATTGTATGATCATCCGACTGCTGTTCCCATGGAACACCATACAATTTATCTGATAAAGTTCCAAAAAAACGCATATTTAATGTTACAAATTTTTGTATCTTTCCTGTCTCAATATCTAATTTTTCAATTTTGCCTGTCTTTTCGTCTGATATATACAAGTAATCACCTGACATTACTACACTATGATCTAAATTCGGATCATTTTCTATGGAATAAATTTCTTTTATAGAACCTTGTACTGGATCCAAGCAGGCATATACTTCTTTAGAATCTCTCGACCATTCCCATAATTCCTCTTTTTCTAATTTATCTTGCTCTTCAGGGGTGAGATTTTTGTTATATTTTGTTCCATACAGTATCACATTGTTATTATGACATCCTTCAATGTGCCAACGAATGTTATCCTCAAATTCAAGAGAACATACCTTTGCAAGTTTAGCATTTTCTGTCTGATATTTAACCAATTCATACTCCGATGCAGTATAATAAGTGGTTTTCTGATTTGATGACTTGTCAGATGATGAATTTATTTTTTTTGTAACAAAATATATGTCTTTCCCATCGTAAAGCACGTCTTCATCCAGCATTATGCCTTGCTCAAAGGTATATTCTTTTGTACGGTTTGTTCCATCTAATCCCATGGAATAAAGTGCAACTGGTATTTCTAGATCTTCTACATAGCTATAACCATCCTCCTCAATAACAATTGCCCCTGTCCTTGTTTGACCTTCCTTATCATATTCCCGGCTAACAACATAAAGCGTATCATTACATACAAAAATAAGAGGTGCGTCTCCAAATTCTTCACTTGCCAATACGGCTGTACAATTCTTATTATTATGTTTACAACCTGGTTCCGCACACAGATATACTTCCTGTTTTGCTGCAAAGTCCATATACATAATATGCCGTCCAGATGTACCATCCTTTAATTCTTTTTCTTCCTCTGTGATATAGTAATATCCTGCTTCTGACATAAAATGCATTCTTTGACTACTCAAAAGCTGTAATTCACCTTTTACATTGGTCTTGTCTTTTTCTTTTGTTGTATTGTCTGCTTTTGTGTTATTTTTCTCCTGCCTTCCTGTATCTTTCACATTAATCTGTTTTTCTTCTTCTTTTGGCTGCCCAGTGCTGCATCCAGTAAATACCAGACAGATAGATACAATTGCTGCAATTACTATTTTTTTACACATAAATAAAAAACCTCCTTAATTTCATTTCTGTTTAGAAATCTTATTAAGGAGATTTTATC
>CAMWUK010000191.1 GCA_947177415.1 uncultured Clostridiaceae bacterium | reverse complement strand
CTAAGCCCATGAAAATTCGCCTTCGGCGAAGGGGCTTAGAACAATCAAAATTTACATTTTGCTACGTAAACACGCAGTAAATGCGTGTTTCTACCTGAATAGTTACGCAGGCGATTACAAAAGCACGCAGTGCAAAGTAATCGACACTTTCATTTATAGATGATGCTGTGAAAGTGTCATCATCTACACACATAATTAGAAAAGAGGTATTTATATGAGCGAAAATATTACTGGACATACCGTCCTTACTGCATTACTTGGAAGCCCTGTGGCACACAGTATATCCCCTATGATGCATAACGAAGCATTCCGGCAACTGGGACTTGATTATGCCTATCTTGCCTTTGATGTTGATTTAGAACATTTAAAAGATGCAGTAGATGGTTTGAAAGTTTTAAACTGCCGTGGTTTTAACTGCACCATGCCACACAAAACTTTAATTTGCGAATATGTAGACCATTTATCTCAGGCAGCTTCTTTAATTGGTGCAGTAAACACTGTAGTAAATGATAATGGGATTTTAACAGGACACAATACAGATGGGATTGGTTATATGCAGTCTGTTTCTTCTGCAGGATTTGATATTATTGGCAAAGAAATGACTTTACTTGGTACCGGTGGTGCTGCTACTGCTATTGCTGTTCAGGCTGCACTGGATGGAGTGAAAAAATTAAATATATTTAACCGTCGTGGAGCATCTTTTGACCGGGCAAGAACACTGGCAGACTCTCTCAACCAACAAACAAATTGCTTAGTTTCTCTCTATGACATAGCCGATACAACAGCTCTTACTACTTCTTTAAAAAACAGCCACATATTAACAAATGCCACTTCTGTTGGTATGGCACCTAATACGGAACAAAGTATTATTACAGACAAATCTTTGTTTCATGAAGATTTAATTGTTTCTGATATTATTTATAATCCAGAAGAAACACTTCTTCTCCGTTTGGCAAAGGAGGCTGGCTGTGCTACTTTTAATGGTTTGTATATGTTACTTTATCAAGGTGCAGAAGCCTTCCGAATCTGGACAGGAAAAGATATGCCGGTTTCACTGATTAAAGAGAAATATTTTGATCGTTAATCTACAACACATAGTAGTAACAGTTCAGCCAGAGGCTGACCTGTTACGGAATTGGGCAAGCTTCGTATGTAAATTGCCCAATTCCAATCCTGTTTTAGTCTTTTTTACGGTCTTTAAAGCGGAGTGTGCAAGACCTACCTGAACTGTTACACATAGTACATAAGAATCCAAACAAATCATTTGACAAAATATGAACAAAACAATACACCAGACATTAAAATAGTCAACAAATACCGAATCTATGGTATTTGTTGACTATTCTTTTACCACTATTTTTAAAATAAATTTTTTGGTGGATTATTTTTCTTATCAAAATCATCTAAGGTATTCCCATAACTTTTTTGTTCTCCAGAACTACCATTATAAGAGTTATTACTATACTTATCATTTTGCGAACTATAATTATTAGAATAAGAATCTTGCGTATTGTTATCTTTTTCGTAACCATTACTATAATTATTGTACATCTGTTGCTGTGTGCTATAATTACTATATGACTGGTTTTGATTTCCACCTGCATATGCATAACGCAGATTTTCTGTTCCTACTATTCTTCCACTGTTAAGACGCAATTTTTCCCGAAGGACAGCATACAACTCTGCATTGGTAGCAAAGATATATGGATATAGCCAAAAAATAAATATAAGACCAAATGTAACTCCTCCTAAAAGCATCCACGGAAAAAAGGAAATCCCTAAAACAAACATTTTCCACTTTTCTCCACTAGTCATTTCTCTTGAAAGAGCAAATGCTTCTTGTTTACTCATTCCCGGATTCTCAGATAGTAAATAAGGAATCATAGAATATTCATAGGATTTTATTATTCCAGGTATAACAAAAAGCAAACTCCACAATGCAATTTTTATACTTCGGATAAACATAATTTTCACAACATTTAAATAATTTCCATCCCGGAATCCTATTAAAAGATGATTCAAATCTGCATTATCTTCCCTGTTACACATAAAAAACCTACAACTTCCAACTTGAAGAGGCATATACACCAATACAGAAATTGCTAAGGAAATGACAAATGAAATCAAGAAAGTAATCAATAATAACCATAACCCTTTTTTCAATATATATAGTGCTTCACCCATAGAGCCTCTATACTCATGATTATGATAATAATCATCATATATATTGTAATCATTATCATCGTAAAAACCATCTATATCATAATCATCGTCATCATAAAAATCATCTATATCATAATCATCGTCATCATAAAAATCATCTATATCATAATCATCGTCATCATAAAAATCATCTATGTCGTAATCATTGTCATCATAATCATAATGATGACCTTCCTCATAATGATGTAAAAGTGCCATTTCCCTTGAACCAGAATCTTCAAAAGAAGTATTCATTCTTGTACTTTGTGTATCTTGTTCCGTTTGGTATGCATATTGACTACCAGATATAGAATAATGCTTATTTTTATATTCTGAAAAAAATTTCCAATATTTATTTCCAATTCCTATACTTCCTATACCTACTGATAAAAACATAAGCAATGACACACCAACACATAACCAATAATTTTTACCTATATTTTCTTTTGCCCGTCCTTTTAACTCTGCTCTTGTCCATGTTCCCATACATATTTCTCCTTTATCCACAATACTCAATTATGCAAAATTTCCACAGTTTTAACACAAACGAAACATTTGTAAAGAAAAACCGTAATCTTTTACCTAAGAGTATAAGACTACGGTTTCTGCTTATTACCAATGCCATCTATGAAAACAATTACTCTATCATAGCTGTTTTGTCCTTATTTGCTAGATATCATGTAACTGTTCAGAACCATGAACAATTACGATATCATTAAATTAAACTCGTTTCAGATATTCTCCTGTACGGGTATCTATACTAATCTTGTCACCAGTCTCTACAAATAAAGGTACATAAACAGTTGCTCCTGTTTCTACAGTAGCCGGTTTTGTTGCACCAGTAGCTGTATCACCCTTGAATCCTGGTTCTGTTTCAGTAATCTCTAACTCAACAAACATAGGTGGTTCAATTGCAAATACTTCTCCATTGTGAGAAAGCATCTTAACCATATCATTCTCTTTTACAAACTTCAAAGAATCACCAATTGCATCTGTGGACAATGAGAACTGGTCAAATGTCTCTACATCCATAAAGTTGAATAAATCACCATCATTATATAAATACTGCATGTCCTTCTTTTCAATATGTGCCTGTGGACATTTTTCTGTTGGACGGAAAGTCTTTTCTACCACACCACCATTTTTGATATTTCTTAACTTAGTACGAACAAAAGCTGCACCCTTTCCTGGTTTTACATGCTGGAATTCGATAATCTGGTAAATACCATTATCCAGCTCTATCGTCATACCATTTCTAAAATCTCCTGCTGATATCATAATTAATCCTCCTTAATTTATCGCTCACGGTAACTGTTCAGAACCATGAACAGTTACTGCTCATGTTCTTATATAGTTTATAATAGAATAGAACTTTTTTCAACCACTTTTTACAGATTCTAGAAAATCTCTAGGAATTCTTTTGATGAGTGTGTTAAATTTTTACAGCCATCTTTGGTAACAACTACCATATCTTCAATCCGTACCCCACCAAAATTTTCAATATAGATACCAGGCTCCACAGTCACTACCATATTTTCTACCAATATGGTTTCTTCCTTTTTTGATAATCTTGGTTCCTCATGAATAAAAAGACCTACACTATGCCCCAATCCATGTCCAAAATTATCCCCATATCCAGCTTTTGCAATTATATCTCTGGCAACTTTGTCAACTTCCCAGCCTTTTTTTCCTGCCTGTATAAAATCTAATGCTGCCAGTTGTGCTTCTAAAACAATCTGATATATTTCTTTTTGTTTCGCATTTGCCTTTCCTACTACAATAGTTCTTGTCATATCTGAACAATATCCCTCATACACACATCCAAAATCCATGGTAAGAAAGTCTCCCTTTTCAATGATTTTTCTTCCTGGTACTGCATGAGGTTTTGCACTATTTAACCCGGATGCTGCAATGGTGTCAAAACTTAGACCTTCTGCACCATACTGTTTCATCCAAAATTCCAGATATGCCGCAATTTCTAATTCTGTCATTCCCGGTTTGATAATTTCTAAGATTTTTGAAAAAGCCTTATCGCCTATTCTTTCTGCTTCTGCTAATTTTTCAAGTTCTTCTGGTGTTTTTATGGAACGGAGAAGAGCAATTTTTGTACCTATATCTCTTAACTCCTTTACAGAAAATTTTTCTTTCCATTCCAAATAATCGGAAACTTGTACATTCCTGCCCTCAAATCCCAAAATTCCTATCTGTTCTTTTTCTATCCATTCTGCAATAAGACTAACATAAGTATCCTGCAATTCCACCACAGTAAAGGTATCACTCTCTTCCTTTGCCTGAATGGTGTATCTGGAATCGGTAAAAATTACAGCTTCCCTGTCCGTAATCAGTAAATATCCTGTTCCACCAGAAAATCCGCTTAAATAACGCATGTTCGAAGCATTAGAAATCAAAACGCCATCCAGCTTCTCTTTTTCCAAAATATCACGTATTCTTTCACATCTTGCCAGTTCTAACTCCTTCATTCTTCTATTTTCCCTCTTCTTTCTTTTCATCTTGTCCTGTCATAATCATATAATTACGGTAGATTTCCTCTGTAATTTCTTCTACAGTTTTATTGTCCACCTCAACTTTCAAATGTGCGGTATACTCATAAATTGGATTACGGAAACGTAACATCTCTTCCATTTTTTGCTCCACATTATCACCTTGCAGAAGAGGCCGCTGGGTATCTCCTTCCAGTCTTTTTAATACGGTTTCTTTCTTCACACTTAAAAAAACCACAAAACCCATTTTCTGTAAAATCGCTCCATTGCACTCCCGAAGAGGTAATCCTCCTCCCGTAGACACAATACTATGGTTCGTATTTTTTTCCAAATTTTCAATAGTTGCTGTCTCCATATTACGAAAATATTCTTCCCCATATTCCGCAAAAATATGGGAGATAGTTGTATTTTGTTCTTCTTCAATATAAGCATCTGTATCCAAAAACTGATAGGATAATTTATCTGCTAAAGCCTGTCCAATGGTAGTCTTTCCAGATCCCATATATCCTATTAAAATTATATTTTCTTTCAAAATAACACCTCACTCTTGTTCTTCTGCCGCTTGTAAAAGAATAGCACAATTTTTTCTAAATAACGCTTTAGTACAATTTGTATTTCTTCCTTTGGATGAATCGGCTTAACTAAAATCGTAGCAATTCCTGCCCGGTTTGCACCATAAATATCTGTAAATAACTGGTCTCCCACAAATATAGTGGTGTTCCTATTTGTTCCCATAATTTCCATAGCACGGCAATAATTTTTTGTGGAAGGCTTATGGGCATCATAAATATAATAGGTCCCAATCTCTTTATTAAAACGCTCCACTCTCTCTATTTGATTATTAGATAACAAACAGCTTTGAAACCCAATTTTCTCCAATCGTATAAACAAGTCTTTTGCCTGTTGGTTTGCATCTGCGTTATGACAAACCAATGTATTATCAATATCAAATATTACTCCCCGGTATCCTTTTTTATATAAGGTTTCAAAATCAATATCATAAGTGGAATCCCTACATTCCTGGGGATAAAACTTCTTAAACATCTAATTCCTCCAAACATAACCATTTTTCGTAACTGTTCAATGTCATTTAGTTAACATCAATACATGATATTTCATCTTCGAATGATACACA
>CAMWUK010000190.1 GCA_947177415.1 uncultured Clostridiaceae bacterium | reverse complement strand
AGGTCGAGGTCTTGACCAGGGAAGGATGGAAGCAGTGTGTAGTTTTGAAGGTATATAAAGCCTTTAATGGCCCAGTGGCTCAGTTGGTTAGAGCGCTGCCCTGTCACGGCAGAGGTCACGGGTTCGAGTCCCGTCTGGGTCGTTTCTTCGGAGACGAGGAAGAAAATATTGTGTTTATGGGATCATAGCTCAGCTGGGAGAGCATCTGCCTTACAAGCAGAGGGTCATAGGTTCGAGCCCTATTGGTCCCATTAATGCCGACATGGCTCAATTGGCAGAGCAGCTGATTTGTAATCAGCAGGTTATCGGTTCAAGTCCGATTGTCGGCTGTTATATCGTTTTTGATATATATGGATGGATTCCCGAGTGGTCAAAGGGGACAGACTGTAAATCTGCTGCATATTGCTTCGGTGGTTCGAATCCACCTCCATCCATTGCAATTTTGATTTAATTGCGTAAAATTATTATCGCGGGGTGGAGCAGTCTGGAAGCTCGCCGGGCTCATAACCCGGAGGTCGTTGGTTCAAATCCAGCCCCCGCAATTAATGCCCAGATAGCTCAGTCGGTAGAGCAGGGGACTGAAAATCCCCGTGTCGCTGGTTCGATTCCGGCTCTGGGCATTTCATATTTATGGGATATTAGCTCAGTTGGTAGAGCACTTGACTTTTAATCAAGTTGTCCGGGGTTCGAATCCCCGATGTCTCATTATAAACCTCAGTAAATATTGTATTTACTGAGGTTTTTACTTTATAGGAAAGTTTCATCCTATAAAGTAAAAACACTCCGCTTAGGATGTGCACAGATGCATAAGGAATATTGTTGCAAAAAAACATGCAACACGCATCTGGCACGCAAAGTGTGCAATCCCCTCATAAATGAGGGGGGAGGGGAGTTGATGTGGGCTTGCCCACTTTCTTCTGTTAAATTTAGTTCACATATTGATTTTAGTGGGTCATGTGTATTATAATAAAATACAAATGGTGCCAAGAATTCGATATATTTTTTACAATAAGAATACTTGGACATTGAATAAAATACAAAGAATAGAGGTTAAAAGCATTATGGAATCATTTAGTCCAATTAAAGAAGGAAAAGTACGTGAGGTATATGATAACGGCAATAGTTTAATTATCGTTGCAACAGATAGAATTTCTGCCTTTGATGTTATTTTAAAAAATAAAGTTACCAAAAAAGGTGCAATTCTAACACAAATGTCAAAGTTTTGGTTTGACTTTACAAAAGATATTGTGCCAAATCATATGATGTCTACTAATGTAAAGGATATGCCTGAATTTTTTCAACAGGAGAAATTTGATGGAAATAGTATGATGTGTAAGAAGTTAGAGATGCTTCCAATAGAGTGTATTGTGCGTGGATATATTACAGGTAGTGGATGGGCAAGTTACCAAGAGAATGGTACAGTTTGTGGAATCAAGCTTCCAGAAGGTCTTGTTGAATCTGACAAATTGCCTGAACCAATTTATACACCAAGTACAAAGGCTGAGATTGGCGATCATGATGAAAATATTTCATTTGAGCAGAGTGTAGATGTTTTAGAAAAAGCATATCCAGGAAAAGGACTTGAATATGCTACAAAAATTAAAGAATGTACAATTAATTTGTATAAGAAATGTGCAGAATATGCTTTAAGTAAAGGTATTATTATAGCTGATACTAAGTTTGAATTTGGTTTAGATGAGAATGGTAATATAGTTATTGGCGATGAAATGCTTACACCAGATAGTTCAAGATTTTGGCCTTTGGAAGGTTATAAACCTGGACAGGGACAGCCTTCTTTTGACAAACAGTTTGTTAGAGATTGGTTAAAAGCGAATCCAGATAGTGACTATTTACTTCCTGAAGAAGTAGTTGAAAAGACTGTAAATAAATATGAAGAAGCTTTTGAATTATTGACTGGTAAAAAATTTAATTAATAAGGCTACATTAGTAATTGTACATGGTTCTGAAGAGTTATGATTACAAACTATAATAGTGATGAAACCTCATAGATTATTATCTGTGAGGTTTTTTGGTTACTGTTCACATGGTAAAAGTCTCATAAATTGTAGCTGTATAGCAAAAAATATAAGTAACTTATAGTAACAGTTCAGGTAGGTCTGCACACTCCACTGTGCAGACCGTATAAAAGAATAAAACAGGAAGGGAATGGGGCAATTTATATGCGAAGCTTGCCCCATTCCGTAACAGGTCAGCCCCCGGCTGAACTGTTACAACTTATAAATGAGGAGGAAAAAATATGCTGATATTTCAGCCTAATGGTATCTCTTATATAAATAAAGAGGGGGAGTCTGTTTTAAGATGTGCCCAAAATGCAGGTGTTTCTTGTGAAAATATATGTGGTGGAAAAGGAACTTGCGGAAAATGTAAAGTAAAAGTGGAGATAGGAGAATTTAATGCTGTAACAAAGGAAGAGGAAAAATATTTTACCGCAAAAGAATTAGAGGCAGGATATAGACTGGCTTGTTGCCTTTATCCTAAATATTGGTTTAAGGCATGCGAAGTGTTAGTGATGAATTCCGTAGAAGAACAAAAACAATTTGTTTTTGAAACAGAAGGAGATGGAATAGATTTTTTTCAGAAAAAGAGTATAGAATATGGCTGGAATTTAAAACATGGGAATGTGGGAAAATATGGACTGGCTGTAGATATTGGAACAACAAATATAGAAGCTCTTTTTTGGAATTTGGAAAATGCTAGTTGTATAGCGAGAGTTGTACGATCCAATCCTCAACAGAAATATGGTGGAGATGTGGTATCAAGAATTGCGTATGCAGTGGAGAGTAAAAATCATTTTAAAGAATTGTGTAAAGTGTTAAAAGATGCGATAAAGGATATGATAGATTTCTTTTTGAACAAGATGCAAAGTACCAATACAGAAGGTGTATTGGAAAAGATAGTAGTGGCAGGTAATGCAGCAATGATGCATTTTTTTATTGAGGAAGATGTGTCTGGATTTGCAAAAGCACCATATCAAAGTACTTATAAAGATGCAAGATGTATAACTGGTGAAGTATTGGGAATAACAGGATCAGAGCTGTTGCTTCTTCCTAATATTGAAAGTTTTGTAGGGGCAGATACAGTCGGGGTTATGCTTTATTTGGACAAAAAATATCAGATGGAAAATATAGATATAAAAGATTTGATAATTCTAGTAATAGATATTGGAACAAACGGAGAATTAATTTTACAGGTAAATGGACAATATTATGTGGCATCAACATCAGCAGGACCAGCATTTGAGGGAGCTGCTATGGTATATGGAATGAGAGCAGAACCAGGAGCCATTACAGGTATTTCGTTCTGTAAAGAAGGTTATACTTTACAGGTGATTGGAGATAAAAGACCAAAAGGAATTTGTGGTTCGGGATATATTGAAATTGTGGCAAAACTTTATGAAATAGGTGTTATAGAGGAAACGGGATATTTACTTACTAGACAGGAGGCAAAGGAAAAAGGGTTATCCGAATTTCTAGTTCAGCATTTACGGGAAAGTGAGTATGGAACTGTATTTGAACTTTATAAAGATCCACAAAGTGAAATTCTGTTGACCCAGAAAGATATTAGAGAATTACAGCTTGCCAAAGGTGCGATAGTGGCTGGTGTGAATACAATGTTGAAAAAATGCAATTTAAAATCAAAGGATGTGGATAAGTGTTATTTGGCAGGAGCTTTTGGAACATATTTAGATGGAGAGTGTTCAAAATTAATTGGTTTGTTACCTAATATATTAACAGAACGGATTATCCCAGTGGGAAATGGTGCATTAGTAGGAGCCTGCCGGGTGTTAATAGAGAGAGAAGGATTTGAGTTAGCAAAGAATATGGCAGCAGAAGCAAAACATGTCTCATTGTCAGAAGAAAAAGAATTTCGAGAGGAATATATAAAGGGAATGAATTTCGGAAAAAAATAGAGAAAAGTTAAAATTTCAATATACTACCAAGCGGCTTCCATCTGCGATAGCAGTAATCTGTAATATAAGTTGTGAATAATTGTGGATAAAACAAGGAAATGTTGATGAAATTGTATAAGAAAAAACAATTGTTTTTAATAAATTCTCTAGAAAAACAGAAAAGTACAAAAAAACTACAAAAAAAAATGTTACAATATTTTTATAGCAAATTGGTGTTCATACAGATACCATCAAGGAAGAAGGCTTACAAAAAATAACAGTAGGAAGGAGGAAAACATAATGAACAAATTGTTTAAAAAAGCAATTAGTCTTACAATGGCAGCTGCTATAGTAGTGCTGGTTGGAATGGGAACAGGAGCAGTTACAGGGGGGAGTGGAATCACAGCACAGGCAGTTTCATGGCTTGATGTTTCAAATGTAGTAGTAACTGATTTCACAACAAGTACAATTACAGTCAGCTGGCAGGGGGATGCAAATGCAGATAGTTATGAAGTTGCCTATCAAGAAACTTATGGAAGCACTTCAGAGTATAAGGTTGCAGGACAGACAACAGGTACTGCATATACGATTAGTGGATTGAAAAGTGGTGAAGTATATTCCATTCGTGTAACACCTCGTAATGCAGCAGGAACTGAAGCACTTGCAGGTACTTGTTATGATGCAAGGACAAAAGTGTCTACAATGAAAGGTGTAAAGCAGGACACTTGGTTTCATTGGTCATTAAGTGCAGAGGTATCATGGGATAGACAATATGGAGCAGATGGATATGAGTATAAATGGAAAAATCCATCAGGAAAGGTGACAAAAAAAGGTAAAGTCAATTATACAAGCTTATATTTTTCCGTAAAAAATAACAATGTATACCAGTTTATGGTACGTGCATATCAGACAATAGATGGAAAGACTTATTATTCTTCATGGAAAACCATACAGGTATTTGAACAGCCATGGATAAAGAGTGTGGCAGTGAAAACCAACAAAAAGTCAAAAAAATGTCTTAAGATTAGCTGGTATAAGCAAAAAGGTGCAACTGGTTATGATGTATATGTTTCCCAAAAAAAAGATGCGAAAAACTACAAAAAAGTAAAATCAGTAGGTAAAAATAAGACAAGTATTAGCATTACAAAATTCAACAAGAAGAATATTAAAGGTACATATTATGTCTATGTGGTGTCTAAGGTTAAGACATCTAGTGGTACCAGTAAATCTGGTATATCTTACATATGGCAAACAGGACAAAATATAAAAGGATATGTTAGGTAACAATAAAATATTTGGAAGGATATATTCTGTAAATAAATAGGAATATAGTTTAGAGAAATAGATTGTTGAATTAAAATTTTGCCAGTAGGTACGAACCTGCTGGCTATTTTAATATTAAGATATTTATTAATGTTAAGGGTATTGGATGGTAGCGGTAGCAACCGCAATTATTATGAATATTCACACTGGAAGCAATAAGTCTTAATTGATGAAAGTATTTAAGAATGTTGTTGTTTGGCTAAACCATAACAAAAAGGATTAAATGTTCGTATTCTATAAAAATTTTATTTTTTTTGCAACATTTATATAACCTAAAAAGTATATTAGGTGAACACAAAAGAGTGAAAGAAAATAGAAGAAAGGAAAACACATATCTTTCACTCTTTGTGTTTGTACTTATTAAATACAAGTGAATTTGTGGTTGATAAAACTGATTCAAGTTATGGACTATTTTCTATATATTCACTATCTTTAGGTAGAACCTTGCACTTTGTTGCAAGGTTCGTATAAGTGCCAAGTGCTGCTTTTGCACTTGTGTGCATCATTGTTTACGAAACTCCCATGCGGAATATATTTATGGTGATGCCAGAGACTTTCCGATTGGCAGAGACGACATGATATGATCATTGTATGCCTGTTAAATAAAGTGCAGATATGTTTGGAGGTAAAAATGAAAAAGTGGGTTATTGTGCTTG
>CAMWUK010000189.1 GCA_947177415.1 uncultured Clostridiaceae bacterium | reverse complement strand
AACCTTGCAGCAGAGTGCAAGGTTCTACCTAAAAAGAGTGAATATATAGAAATATTTGTTTATAGGCTGATTATATTACTCCAGAACTGAAAAATCAATGGTTCCATCCTATTTTTGCAGGATGGAACCATTGTTGTTGTGCATTTGTTATATATGCTATATAATAAAACAAAATAAATATAAAAAATGGAAATAGTAAATAAATAAACGTAATATAAAAAGATAAATTTGCATGTTTTTCTAAAAAGGTGTATAATAAATTGTAGGTTTTTGTGTGATATGTCATATAGAAAGAAAAGGGGGAGCGAATATGAAATCTAAGATGAACAGGAATAAAACAAGAATAATAAGCATACAAACAAAAATTCTTTTACCTACCAGTTTATTAATTGCGATTGTCTGTATTAGTATGGGCATGCTACTATATCATCGTGCGAAAGAGGGCATGATTGCTATGGGGGTAGAGGAGGCACAGATGGCCTCTAAGATAGCTGCAAATGCAGTGGATGGTAATCTGTTAAAAGATATTGTTCCCGGAAGTGAAGGAGGGGAGACTTATCAAACTATGCTTACTCAGTTAAGAAAAACGCAGGAAATCTGTGGAATTGCTTATTTATATACCTTATATACAGATGAAAAAGATGTGTTTTATGCCATAGATACGGATAGTTCTAATTTGCAATCAAAAGTAGGGGACGTTTTTGAGAGTTCATACGAGGAATTGAAGTCTGTCTTTGAGGGAAAAGAATATGTACAGGATTATATTGATGAATCAGAATCTGGTAATCTGATCTCGGCATATCAGCCAATTATTAATGATAAGGGTGAGGTGGTCGGAATATTAGGAAGTGATTATGAGGCATCTTCTGTTGTGGAAAAATTAGCTATTATCCGAAATATCACTATTCTCATTTCTATAATATGTTTTTTGATTGTTTGTATTGTATTGTTTATAATTATTAATGGAATTATGAAGAGCCTTTACAAAGTAGATGATAAAATTTACGAATTAGTGAATAACGAAGGGGATTTAACGCAGAAATTACATGTGATGTCTGGAGATGAGATGGAATTGATTGCTGAGAATGTGAATAAACTTTTGGAATACATAAGAAGTGTTATGTTAAATATCTCAAAGAATTCCCAAAAGCTAAACATTTCTTCTATTTCTATTGCAGAGGAGTTGTCACAGGCAGAGTTAAATATTACAGATGTTTCTGCTGTTATGGAACAAATGAGTGCAGCCATACAGGAAACCAGTTCTTCTTTAGGACAGATTAATTATTCAATTCTGGAGATTTCTGATGCAATAGAAGCTATTGCACAAAGAGCTGATGAGGGTAAAGGTTCTTCTGAGAAGATTAAGAAAAAGGCATCAGACATTTATAAGAATGCGGTTGTAGAACAGGAAAAAGCCCGAAACCAGGCAAGAGATATGGCTTTGGCAGTAAATGATAAAATTGAAAAATCAAAAGCAGTAGAAGAAATTAGCGAACTGACTACAAATATTCTGAATATTTCAGAAGAGACAAATTTATTGGCATTGAATGCCAGTATAGAAGCCGCACGGGCAGGAGAAACCGGCAAAGGTTTTGCAGTTGTGGCAACAGAAATTGGACATCTTGCAGCGAATTCTGCAGATATGGCTACACAGATTCAAGAAGTAAGCAAACAGGTTATTGGAGCTGTGAATGGACTGGCAAAGGAGGCAGAGAACATGCTAACCTTTATGGAAGAAACAGCAATTCAGGGGTATGCAAAGCTTCTTGATACCAGTGAGCATTATCAGAGTGATGTGGGAGATACCAACCAGATGATGCAGGATTTTGCGGATGCCAGCAATAAATTAAAGGAAAATATTTCTTTTATTAAGGATGCGGCAAAAGCAGTGAATATAGCTGTAGAAGAGAGTGCAGAAGGAATTCAGAGTGTAACACAAAATGCTGTGGCACTTACTACTGGTATAGGGGGAATTGGTGAAGAAGCGAACTCTAACAAAGATATTGCCATGGAATTAGACAATGAGGTGAATAAATTTAAACTGGAATAACAGAGGATAAAAATAAAAAAATAGATAGAATAATTTTTTTAAAAAGCTCAATAATAGGGTTAGAATGTAGAGATATGTTCTAACCCTTTTTGGAGTTGTGTTATAGTTGTAACAGTTCAGCCATGTCATTCATATTTTGCCAGTATACACTAAGGCTAAAATTTTCAAAAAAGTTCCAAGTGGAGCAAATTAAATTAAGGAGGACAAGATTTATGTCATTAATAGGAAAAGAAGTTAGTGAATTTAAGGTACATGCTTTTTATAAGGATGAATTTTCCACAGTAGAGAAAAAGGATATTATGGGAAAATGGTCTGTATTTTTCTTTTATCCAGCAGATTTTACTTTTATTTGCCCTACAGAATTGGAGGATTTGCAGAATCAGTATAGTAAATTTAAAGATTTAGGGTGTGAAATTTATGCAGTATCAACAGATTCCCACTTTGTCCATAAAGCATGGAAGGATGCTTCAGAGCGTATTAAGAAGTTAGAATATCCAATGCTTGCGGATCCAACTCATACTTTAAGTTATGATTTTGATGTATTGATTGAGTCTGACGGACAGGCAGAGAGAGGAACTTTTGTGGTTAATCCAGAAGGAAAAATTGTAGCTTACGAAGTCAATGCTGGCAACGTAGGACGAAATGCAGAAGAATTACTTCGTAAGGTTCAGGCATTACAATTTGTAGCGGAACATGGTGATGAAGTGTGTCCTGCAAAATGGCAGCCAGGAAGCGATACATTAAAACCGAGTCTTGATTTAGTTGGTATATTGTAACTATTCAGGTAGAAACACGCATTCACTTTGCGTGTGACCTGAGAAGAATGAAAGTTGATTGCTACGTGCTACGCACTCTCGCAATCACCAACTGTATTCGTATTCCGGGCTGTCGCCCTACATACTCATACAGTTTAGCCAGCCAAATGTCTATATATCTTTGCAAGCAAGCTTGCACGAAATATAGCCGTTTGTCAGGACTTTCATAGTATATTATAGAAAGGGAGAACCCTGACATGGAACAATTATATGATGTGATTATTATTGGAGGCGGACCATCTGGTCTGTCAGCAGCGATTTATCTGGCAAGGGCAAAATATAAGGTGCTTGTTATAGAAAAGGAAAAATTTGGTGGACAGATTACAATTACTTCGGAAATTGTCAACTATCCAGGTATTGAATCCACTGATGGAAAAGAACTTACAGAAGCAATGCGGTATCAGGCAGAAGATTTTGGTGCAGAATTTATATTGGCAGAAGTAGCTAGTATTGATGTAGAAGAAGATATCAAAAAAGTAGTAACTGCTAAAGGAAAGGAATATCAGACTATTGGTATTGTATTAGCTTTAGGTGCTAGTCCTAGAAAAGTTGGATTTCAAGGAGAAAGAGAATTTCAGGGTAGAGGTGTGGCTTATTGTGCCACCTGTGATGGAGAATTTTTTACTGGCAGAGAAGTTCTTGTGATAGGTGGCGGCTTTGCTGCAGCAGAAGAAGCAATGTTTCTTACAAAATATGCCAGCAAAGTAACTATATTAGTCCGTAGCGAAGCTTTTAGCTGTGCAGCAAGTGTGGTAGAAAAGCTAAACAAATATGATAAGATAGAAGTTCTTTATAATACAGAAGTAATCGAAGCTGGTGGAGAAGATATCATAAGCTATGCGAAATTAAGAAATAATCAAACTGGCGAGGAGTGGGTATATCAGCCAGCGGATAAAGGCAGCATGGGAATTTTTGTGTTTGCCGGTTATGTACCTGCAACTGACTGGATACAGGGGCAAATTGAGTGTGAACCACAAGGTTATATTGTGACAGACAGGGATCAGAAAACAAGTGTAGCCGGAGTTTATGCTGCTGGGGATGTATGTGTAAAGAAACTTCGACAGGTTGTGACTGCTGTTTCCGATGGAGCGATTGCAGCTACATCATTAGAGAAATATGTTTCGGAAATCAGAGAAAAACACAATCTTCCCAAAGCAAATATTCAGCCGAAACAAGAGAAAAGCAGAGAAAAACGAAGAGAAAGAAAAAATGTATCTCATCAAGAAAATCAAGAGGGTGTTTTTCTAACAGAGGATATGAAGTCGCAGTTAAGAGAACTTTTTGCCAAATTTGAAAAGGAAATTACAATTGCTGCAGTGATAACAGGTACTGGAGAGAAGGAGTTAGAAGGATTTTCTAATGAATTGGTAGGATTAGGAGATAAAGTAAAAGTAGTTGTGGAAAGAAAACAAGAGGATACGCCATCCTATTTGGATATCCGGGTTAATGGAAAAAGTATTGGAATACGTTATTTTAGTATACCAGGTGGTCATGAATTTTCTTCGTTTGTAGTTGCACTATACAATGCAGCAGGACCTGGGCAGGAGATTCCTAACGAATTGGAAAAGCGTATCCGGAATTTGCGAGGAGATTATACAATACAAGTAATGACAACACTGTCTTGCAGCAATTGTCCAGATGTGGTTATGGGGACACAAAAGATTGCAACTCTTTCTCCTAATGTACAGGCAGAGATGTATGATGTAGCCAAGTTTCCAGAAATTCGTGAACGATATAAGATTATGGCAGTGCCATGTATGGTGCTGAATAAGGATCAGGTTTATTTTGGCAGACGGGGATTGGAAGAAATACTTGATATAGTAGAAAATAAAAATTAGAAAAAATGGAGCTGTATGTATAATATTATATCTACATACAGCTCCACTGTTTTTTGCATATATTTTTGAACTAGTACATAGACTTGTAAAAACGGTGAGTTTGGGGATTTTCTCAATGAAAAGCTATATTGAAGAGAGGGCGGTAGCCATTGCGAATTACATTGTAAATCAGAATGCTACAGTAAGACAGGCTGCGAAACAATTTGGGATTAGCAAATCAACTGCACATAAAGATTGTACAGAACGATTGTCTACAATTAATCCGGCACTGGCAGCAGAAGCAAGAAAGGTATTAGATGTAAATAAGCAAGAAAGACATATTCGGGGAGGTTTGGCAACGAAAGATAAGTATAAAAAAGAAAAACATATTCATGCATAAAATACAAAGATTAAGTGGTATGGATAGGATAAATGCCAGAGAAAAAAGCAAAGATGCCATGTATATAGATGAAATATCTACATACATGGCATCTTTGATCCTATATGATGTCTTTAATTTTCATCAGCAATCAATGAAATCTCAATCTTCTTGTCACTTTTTAAACGATATAAGCGTACTTTAGAAGTTTTTACTTTGCGGTTTTTTACACTAACTGTAGAGCCACCTTGTGTCCACTTCCAATTCTGCTCAATTAAAGTAATGGTAGAGCCATCCTCAGAAACGCTTTTTGCAATAGCCCAATGGGTTGTACCATGTCCTGTATTCATAGCAACAATATCTCCAACACGAGGATCCTTTATTTTTTTGAAAGAATCACCCTCTGCATGAGGAGTACGGTTGTACAATAAATTATTGACATTAACACCATAGACTGTTTTGTAATAGCGTTTTACAAATGCTGCACAAGAGTAAAACTTATTGCTTCCATCATTTGGTCCTTTACGATAGTAAGCTTTTACTCCGTTTAAAGTATCCACAGCTTGTTTTGATCTTTTTACAATACGGATACTTTGCTGTTTTAGACGTTGCGTAGTACTTTTTGCTTCGGCATGTCCTGCGTAGGGCTGCATCACTGTAGTAATCATAAGCATTGCTACAAGGAAAAAGAGCAGCCTTTTACATGTTCTCTTCATGATAAAAATCCTTTCCTGCTTTAAACATAGGCGTTTGCTTTGGTAAAACTTTCCTACTTGGCGTTTTATTTGTTTGCCTGAAAATGTATAAAACTATTACATTTCTTAACAAACCTTTAACATTC
>CAMWUK010000188.1 GCA_947177415.1 uncultured Clostridiaceae bacterium | reverse complement strand
GGCAGCGTCAGATGTGTATTAGATAACGCCACTATTTTATTTGAATGTAATATAGCATTAAGAATTTTAAAAGGAAAATTTTCGCTGGAGATGATGCTATATATAGTTGTTGGGGTAATTATTTTTTTTATAGTATTTTTTGGGGATATGCTGGAAAAGAAAATGAATCCTGAGAATGTGGTTAAACAAAAATATGGAGAGCCATTTGTTGTTATATTGAATGAGAGTACATTGGTATACAAACAGACAGATTTTTTATATACAGAAATAAAATTTATTATTGAATATAAAAATTTTCTCTTTATTAAGACAAATAAAAGGTGGTTAATTATAAAGGCAAATAAGGAAGAAAAGAACACTATCCTTTCAAAAGTAAAGGAGAATATAACGATTCAACCTATAAAAAAAGAAGAACCTTTTGATTTGAGAGAATTTCGATAGAAAAGGTATTTAGCAGTTCATAATAAAATGGGTAAAGGTCAAAGAAGAAGATCCTTTACCTGTTTTGCAGGTGGGAAAGTTGAGTTATTGATAAAGTAGGGAAAACAAAGAGAAAAAGTAGAAAAGGAGAAACCATTATGCTAATCTCAAGTGATATTGGTGATTTTAATTGTAATACTCTAGAGGAATATAGAAAAGCATTAAGAAAATGTTTGGACACACTGACCACTTACGAAATCTGGTGCAGTGAAGGACAGGAAACATATCCTTGTATAGCAATTCTTGGCAATCAGAGTTATTCTGTTGTGAATTATTTTGCAGCAGAAGATGGTGATATGTATGCATCACTTGGCAATATAGAACAAGAAGGAGAAGTGAAGTTTAAAACAAAGACAGAAACATATGAGATAGCAGCATATCAGCTTATATCTCTTAAATTGGCAATGAAATGTGCAGATGAATTTTTTTGTAAATTGGAAATGCCAACTTGCATTGAATGGGAAGAATTGTAAATATTAGACTGAAAGGTAACTGTTCATGGTTCTAAACAGTTACACTGAAAGTAAGGAAAGCCTCAGATATGGTTAAATACTATATCTGGGGCTTTTATTGTTAAAACAATAAAGTGACTATATTAGGGAATAATGGAATCTGAAAATAAAAATAAAAAATGTGAAACGTTTTGCAGTCTAAATACGAATATATATATTAGATGAGGGATAAGGCGTTCCCTTATTAGAATTACGAAAGTGAGGTGAAAATAAGAATGGAACAGGAAACAAAATGGATACAGAAAATCCAGCAAAAGCGGAGCAGAAAGGCAGCAGATAGCTTGGTACGTGCCTATTATGATGAAATATATATTTATGTATATAGGCAAATTGGAGAAAGGGAAACATCACTTGATTTAACACAGGAAATATTTATTGCTATGCTGCATTCCATTGATAATTTTGATAGAAATAAATCTTCTTTCCGGACATGGCTGTATAGAA
The DNA here is from genome assembly GCA_947177415.1 of uncultured Clostridiaceae bacterium. Lineage (GTDB taxonomy): Bacteria > Bacillota > Clostridia > Lachnospirales > Lachnospiraceae > CAG-411. The sequence goes on along the minus strand of CAMWUK010000188.1, from coordinate 4,560 downwards.
TTGCTACGAATAAGATTATTGATTACCGAAGGAAATATAATCCTCCAACTCTTGATATAGATGATTTACAGTTGCCTGATGAATTTGATTTTGTCACCCATTCGGCAAATAGGGAAATGCTAAAGGCGATAGAGGAATATGTGTCAGAACTGGATTTTCGTGTTCAGCAAGTTTTCCGTCTGAGACTTTATCAGAACTGTACATTTCCAGAAATTGCAAGAGCATTGGAATTACCGGAGTCTACAATAAAAAGCCAGTATCACCGTCTGATACAGAAATTGAGAAAGGAGTTTTATCATGAGTATTATGATGCCAAGTAAAGAAGAAAAAGAACAGTCTATTCATACAATTTTGGAATTGGGTATGCAACCTTCAAAAACATTAAAGGATGTTATACCGGTGTTATTAAAAAGAATCAGAATTTATAATTTATTTTTTGGAATATGGGATGCAATTTTTCTTGCTTTTGTTTGCGTAATTGCATTTACTGTTGTATTTATGTTACCAGAAGGAATAAATAGAAATGTAAGGTATATGGGATTGTTTTTTATTTCTCCGTTTTTTTATTTGATGTTACATGGATTTACGGCATGGAAGGAATTACAAAATGGCACTTACGAAATAAAGATGACTTGTCATTATACTTTGCGGGAGTTGACTGCATTGCGTATGATTATTTTTAGTGTATTTTGTATTGTTCTGGATGTTATTTTATCTGGGGGAATCTGGCATTTTACAAAAGAAGGAATGAAATTGTTCCAGTTAATAGGACTTTCCCTATCCGCATTATTTTTCTATGGAACAGCCACAATGGCGGTATTAAGAAAAGGATTGTCCATCTATGGACAACTGGCTGTACCAGTTATATGGAGTGTACTGTGTTTAGTACCAATTATTTTAAAAATAGATATGGAGGCAATTTTACTTGCTTTGCCAAATGTGGTTGTGGGAATTGTTTTTGTGGCAGCAGTCTGCTGTTATTTGGTACAGATAAAAAAATATTTATTCGGAGGAGAAAAGGGAGGTTTTTATTATGTTGTCAGTTAATCATGTTACAAAAAAATATGGCAAATTTATAGCATTAGAAGATATAACATTAGAATTTGAAAATGGTGTTTACGGACTTTTGGCACCCAATGGAGCAGGGAAAACAACCTTAATGAAAATGCTTGCGACATTGTTATTTCCTACAAGTGGTGAAATTCTTTGGGATGGCATAAAAATTACGGAATTAGGGGAACAGTATAGAGACATCTTAGGATATCTGCCACAGAAGTTTGGCTATTATAAAAATAACACACCACGTCAATTTTTAAGATACCTGGCAGCTTTGAAATATATTGATGTTAAAGTAGTGGAAGAAAAGATAGAGCAATTGTTGGAAATGGTTTCCCTGTGTGAAGATGCAGACAAAAAAATGCGAAAATTTTCGGGTGGAATGTTACAGAGAGTAGGAATTGCACAAGCTATGTTAAATGATCCGAAAGTATTGATATTAGATGAACCAACAGCAGGGCTTGATCCAAAGGAAAGAGTTAGATTTCGGAATATTATTCATAATTTGGCAAAAGACCGCATTGTTATTTTATCTACGCATATTGTTTCTGATATTGAGACAATCGCAAATCAGATTGTTATGCTGCGTCAGCATAAATTGTTGTGTTGTGAATCCCCAAAAGAAGTCTGTAAGCGGTTGCAGGGAAAAGTATATGAAGTACCTGCAGAGTCTGAAAACAGAGAAACAGGTTTTTTATTAAGTGAACGCCAATCCGAAAATGGTACAGTTCTTCGGGTTGCTTGCGAGGAGCCGCCTAAAGACGGAGTTTTGGTTGCACCCAATTTAGAAGATGTGTTTTTGTATATTTACAGGGATGGTATGGAGGGATAGAATGAGAATTTTAAAATTTGAAATAAAAAAGTTAGTATCCCTGCCTATGCTTTGGATTTTTCTGGTGCTTTGTCTTGGTTTAAACGGAGCAATTGTGATTAGTGGAACTTATGGAATGAATACTGCCAAATATCTGTCCTATATTAGTAAAACTGTTCTACAAACAGGAATTGGCATGGGAAAAGAATTTGACCAGAAACTTTCTAAAATGCCAGAAGAGAAGTGGAAGGATGATTTGGTTTTAGCAACTAGAAATGCACAAAGTTTTTTGAAAAGTGAAGTTGCAGTCAATGTAGGAGAGATTTTGATTTCACAATATGGGATTTCTGGTTTTTGGGCAGATAAAATGAAAGAAAAATATGAAAAACTGCAAGGTGCAGTGGAAACTTTGAAACAGCAAGAAGCAGATCTATCTGTTTATGCTGCTGACATAACCTATGACATGCATCAACTTTTATTTTCTTCTCTTTTTCGTGCAATTACAACAGAATCCTGTTTGTTTGCAGTTTTGCTTATGCTGTATGTTTTCGGATTTGAGAAACAAAATCATACAGAACAAATAGTATATTCCACCTATAGAGGAAGAAAAGTGCAAAAAGAAAAAATAGGTGCAGGACTACTTATTGTCATAATGTATTTTGTTATTCTTACAGGATTATCTTTGTTTTGTTTCTTTTCTGTTTATGATTTTTCAGGAATTTGGGATAGCAGTGTGTCTAGCCAGTTTAATTATATTCAGTGTTACGGTTATAAGAAGCCATTTTGGACATGGATTCCATTTACCTTAAGAAGCTATTTTGTAGCTATGTTGGTGCTTGCAGTTGTACTAACACTTGTATTTTCCTTGTTTGGTGCATTAATTGGTTTGCTTTGCAGGAATACATATATGGGTTTTGTTATGTTTCTTGCCATTGCTCTTGGAATGGTGGCATTGCCAGTTATTTGTGCAGATGTTGGTATTTGGGAAGGATATTTTTTTGCAGAGTTATTACCAACATCACTATGGTTTTATAGTCCTGAGTGGCTGACGGATTTAGGGGCAGTTTCATTAATGCCATGGCATGAAACCATTGGACTTATTGGAAATATTATAGTATTTATAGTAATAGTTCAGGTAGGTCTTGCACACTTCGCTGTGCAAGACTGTAAAAAAGACTAAAACAGGATTGGAATTGGGCAATTTATAATGCGGAGCTTGTCCAATTCCGTAACAGGTCAGCCTCCGGCTGAACTGTTACTATTTATATTATTTTTATGGTTTGCATTACGGAAATTTCAAAGAAAGGAGCTTGCCGCATGAGAATATTAAAATATGAATTAAAGAAAATCTGGCATCCTGGTGTATTGGTGACATTAGCAATTTTAGGAGTTGTTTTTGGCTATTTGTTTTTAGAAATGCCATTGAAGTATTTTTATGAGCATCCTGGAAAAGAAGATTATGAACAAATGAAACAGTGGACTAAAAAATATGGAACAACATTAGAAGAGAATGAATACACAGATGCCCAAAAAGAAGTACAAGAACTGATAGCCAGGGCAGACACTATGATTAAAAAAGAGGAACGTTTTAGCAAAGAAGGAATTACTTCTTATAAAAGACTAGAAGACGCAAGGAGTGCATTATTGTGTATGGAGGGAGAAGAGGAAAGAGAGCCACAGGAATGGGAAAACTTATTGTATAGTGAGGAATTTGATTGGATTGGTTATCAAATAGATACTTTATCAAGTATGTTATATAGTTATGATATCCGATATCAGTATTTTGAAGAAAAGAAAGAGAACAAGACGGCTGTTCAGCAAAAAAGGATAGATGATTTGATTCAAAATCGTAAGCTGGATGGAATCATGCCTTTTGGAGCTATGGGAAATATAAATGAATACAGCCGTTGGGAAATTACTTTTATTCTTCTTAGTATATTGATACTTTTGGCACCTGTAGTCACCCGTGACCGTTTGACAAATATGCAGCAGCTTCAATGGAGCAGTAAACAGGGACGCAAAGTGTTAATCACACAATTAGGAGCAGTATTATTATCAACCGCAATTTTAGTTATAATAGAATTAGTGATATTTATTGGAGTATATAGTACTTTAGGAACACAATTTTTTTGGAACAATCCCATTCATACCTTTGAATATGCTCAAATCTTTTGGTTTGATTTAACCTATGGTCAGTATGTAATATGTATGATTGGAATTACAATAGTATTATCATTAGGAATGGCAGGAATTGCATTTGTACTTTCCCGATATAGCAGACATTATATTTCCTTGTTGTTTAAAGTAGTTCCTGTATTTGTAATATTTGCATTATTTATAAATGTTGCGTTAACAGAAGGGTTGTTTGACTTTACGAGTATGTTAAGCCAGATTACTGGTATTGCGGGAATTGAAGTTTGGAGTGCTGTGGGTATTTTCCTAATTGCCACGACTATGTGTATTTATACTTTGTGTCATGAAAAGAGCTGTGAAGTGTAAAATTGTAAAGAACAAGGTAATTGTTCCATGGTTTTGAACAGTTACAGAACAAGAAAAAAGTTGACACTGGCAATATTTGTTGCTACACTGTAACTATTCAGGTAGAAACACGCATTTACTTTGGGTGTGACCTGAGAAAAATGAAAGTTGATTGCTACATGCTACGCACTCCCGCAATCACCAACTGTATTCGT
>CAMWUK010000187.1 GCA_947177415.1 uncultured Clostridiaceae bacterium | reverse complement strand
CAATCCTGTTTTAGTCTTTTTTACGGTCTGCACAGCGGAGTGTGCAGACCTACCTAAACTGTTACAATTTTCTTGCATTAATAATTAAAAAACCTTGAACAGGACATTCTATTATCTGTCCTTATCCAAGGCTTTTTATACCTATATATTACATTCTAATCTTTGTTCTGTCTTCTGTATTTCAATTTATATAATAAAAAATATAATATACTAGTGTACCCCTGCACCCCCATTAAAATATACAATGGAGCATATACATATAAATATCTTGCACGTGCTTCAAATATAGATACAAAAAGAAAAATCCCCACCAAAGCCAACATAGTAATTAAATACGAATCCATAATCTTTTTATTATTAAATATTTGTATACAATTCAAAAAAACTCCTAAAAGTATCATAATAAGAAAAAACTGCATATATGTATTTAGTATAATTCTATGTTTTCCATCATTATAATATAAGTCCTTCAATGTCTCTGATAAAATTTCTTCAGGCTTCTCAATCTCCTCCGAGAAAAATTCTCCTTCTTTTCCCCAAGAAAACGTTCCATCATTATAATTGGTAAGAGTCTTCTTTGCCAAATGATTAACTATACCCCAAAAACCATAATCTTTTAACCTTTGCTTTATTATTTTTACATTTTCTTCCTGCCTTCTTTTCTTATTTGGAAATGAAAGTGAATAGTCAACTTCATCCATATCAAACACTCCATTTCTTTTTTCTGACAATCCCATCATTGCAAAATGTGTAATTGTTAGTTCCTGCTCTTTATTCAGCTCAAAACCCATACATTTTCCAATATCTATCTGCTGATAAATACCAAAAACCACAAAAAAGGAAACAATAAGACCACAAATCTGTTTTGTTCTAACATTGCGTTCCTTGTTTTCTATAAAACGCAGTACGGCTATAATTAAAATTGCAATATATATAATAAGGACAGATGGCTTTATTTGATATCCCAAGAAAGACAGTATTCCAATTAGTATACTCTTTCTCCATACCGCCTTGTTACTTTCCATCCTTTGGTATAGCCAAAGTATTGCAACCGGAAAAATAATTCCTAACGGTTCACTATAGGTAACTGTATACCATGGCATGAGTCCAATCCATAATCCATAAATTGTCCATACTACAAAAGAAATCTTATTATTATGAAACATCTTCTTTGAAACCTGATATAAAAGGTATCCTGTTAATGCAGATAAAAAACACTGCACTGCAACAATAATAACCGCTCCATACATTTGTAAGCCAAACACACCCATAAGACGATATGCAAGAGAATACAAAAATGTAATAAGCAGATTATTAGGATAATTCGAAAAATAACTATTGTCCAGTTTAGATTCTCCGGCAGCAACCAAACCTGCTTGCCAGCAAACTTCACCAGCATCCCAGCCGGAGGCAAATAATATTTCATAGGAAATTATAAGTTCAACCAAAAACAATACAACTGATAAAATCCCAATAATTCTATCTCCTTTGCCTAAAATTCTATTTATTTTGTCCGCATATCTTTTTACAAGAAAAACAAATATACATAACAAAAGTACACCAATTCCGATTAATATACTATTTGAAACTAAACACCTGCTTTTGCAATAATAATTTATTCTATTGCCCATAAATAAATCAAGCATCAAAATCCATCCAAAAAATAATATCCCAATGACCAAAATGCTCTTTTCTATCCATCTTATTATTCTCTTCATAATTTTTCCTTTCTTTATCCAAATAAAATTCTTGTTGAGCCATGCCATTATAGAACCAATTGTAACTGTTCAGAACCATGAACAGTTACGTTTAAGCCCATGAACATTCGCCTTCGGCGAAGGGACTTAAACATTGTAAAATTTACTTTTTCATACGAAACACGCAGTAAATGCGTGTTTCTACCTGAATAGTTACAACCAATTTTGCTATAAAGCAAAAAAAATGCCATGTAAATGTAATCATTCACATGGCATTCTTATCTATGAACTGGGATAGAGGGATTCGAACCCCCGAATGCTGGAATCAGAATCCAGTGCCTTACCGCTTGGCGATATCCCAATGTATTTGTCGTCTTCATCAACGACAAAAACTATTATACACGAAACAAATCTTTTTTGCAAGTAGAAATTTAAATTTTTTTCAAACAGATGTAAAAGTTCAGCCAGATTACTCCAAACGATAGAATATCATTTTTCTACTATTTGGCAAGGAATTTAGATAATCTATTATTTCCCGCATCTGTTTCTTATCTAAACCATTTAACCAGTAAACTTCTCCAAATTCACAACTGGCAAATAATATTTCACCATTTTTGTCTAATACCCCCATCTCATGCCATGCAAAATTTCCATCTTTATCTATAAAATCAACTTTTACTTTTTCTCTCTCTTCCTGTGTCCAATCCCACTCTTGACTTCCCAGTTCGGGGTCGCCATTTACTAAGTTTGAAGTATAATAACGAACACATTTCTTTTCGCAGAAATCAATTAACATTCTCCATAACTCTATATATTGTTCCTTATATTGGCTATGAATTTTAAATGGTTCACTTATGCAACAATGTATATTAAGATTTCCTTCCATTTTTGATACATAATTTAACTCACCATATTTACGCAATTCATGATAAGCATCCTGATTGTGATTTTTTATTGCATGGATTATTTTACTATTTTCCATTGCAATGTTATTTTGTTGTATAATATCATTCCACTGACTTAATTCAATTATGGTAAATTGTATTTTTCCTCTATGCTGCATATACAAATTTCCCGGGCTAATATAACAAGTTTCTCTATCCTTGTGTAGTGGCTCCAAAAAATACTCCATTTCACTTAATCCATGATATCCGTATAAAATATAATCATAGCTAAATAAATCATTCCTATCAATGACTTCCTCTTCCAGTAACATAATTGCTATTTTTTTCTCACTACATCCATAATCTACACATCTCGTATCTGTTGTATCAGCACCTGCAAATATTTTTTTATGGTCACATTCTATTTCTAATTTCTCAGGGAATTTCTTTAAAATGTTTACTCGTTCTTCACCTAATACATCTATCATTTTGAGAACTTTCTTTTTTTCGTCATCTTCTAATTCATTCTCTTCATTCTTATCCAAAACTTTCAACATTTTTCTTTCCTTTTCTCCCAAAATATTAATAAATCTGGAATCAGAAGAAATAATATCAAAAATTTCGCAGCAAAATAAATCACTGTCAAAAAAATTTCCCAGATTAAATATATGTTCCATTGGCTGGTCTGAAATGTATTCTAAAAACTTTTCAAGTGCATACAAATTAGATTGTATATTTGATATTACTGCAATTTTTTTCATTTATTTCTCATTCCTTTTGTATATAATATATTTATCTGAGATTATTCATGGTCTTAAGCATGAACTAAGTCTTTTTAATGACATTTTTATTTTTTTCATCAAAACCTCCAAAACAAATAGAATAACACAGTTGTTATGTAACTGGCTTTTCTTTTTTACCATATTCCCCTATTTTTTGCAATAGTTATCATTAAAATCTACCAGCTTTGTTTTATCTTACAGATCTGATTCTTAATAACCCATTTGAAATTATTGCCAGAACAATACACCATACTCCCTGACACAATATACCTGACCATAAAGATAGATATTCATTTGTATGAAACAATAAGAAGCTATTCATTGTAGATAAAACAGGCAGAAATGTCATAATACTGCTGTATTGCATCAACAAATGACCTAATCCTAATATCATAGATAACATGATTGCCAATGAAACTACCATAGATTTACTTACTATAATCATGCCTGCTGTAATAATGCCTAATTCTATTGAAGATATATATGCCGGAAATAGAGATTTCATTAAAACGACAATATTATTCATATCCAAATCAGCATAAAAAACGTATTGCAAAACAATAAAAGAAATAACTGTAGATATTAACAGTGTTATAATACACCAAAACATAAGACACAGAAACTTGGATATAAAAAAAAGAATCCGGTTAGGCACTGACATCAAACTTGTTCTTAATGTTGAATTAGAAAATTCCTCACCAAAATACAAAGCCGATATAACAACAACTCCGGTCTGCCCCAGATAAAAACTCTGAAGAAGCTTACTTATATAAAGGTCAATTCCTGCTTCTTCTCCTAAAGCACCAAGCGAATATACCATCAGCGGCACAAATATTACCACTGCGATGGTTGTTATCAATATCCATTTATTAAATAAAAGCTTTTGGCTTTCGCTCTTTAATAAATTTTTAAACATTAATATTCTCCTCCTAAATCACTAATAAAAAATCGAATGAATGCTATAATACTGATCATTAAGATCCAAATAGATATAAAAGCAATATTTGTCGCCGGGTGACTGCTAAATATACTTTCAGAACTTGCTATCAAACCATTCACCAGCGAAACAGGAAGAAATCTGCAAACATAGAAATGTTCTGCTAAAACATTACCTAAATTATATACTTGAGGAATTAAAAACAACATAGGCACAATAGATGTTCTAAACAGAAAACCTATTACAAAAGAAAGCACTGTCAACAACATCAATCCAATTGTGCCTATCATAATGAATTTCCAAACCATCGGATTGAAAGCAAATAATTTGAGTCCTTGCACACCAAATGTTGCATGGGTAACTGTTATGGTAATAAATATTGATAAAAATGATAGCAAAAACGAAAATGTTGTTATAAGAATCAGTTTAGAAGCAAATACCTTTGCCTTTTGGCATGTTGATAACAAAGTCGTTCTCATACTGTGCCTTTTATATTCCCCCGCTCCATAAATTGCCCCCAAAACAATCAAAGGAATTGTTACAACACCAACCACATCAAACCCCATATACTCTAACGGCGGCAACGCTCCTATCAAATCGCTGCATGTTTCCGGAGTTGCATCAAGACCTATAGCCAATATCTGTCCGCCTGAAATATATGCCACCCCACTTTGTAAAATTGTTACTAATAAAACCTCTATCCTTGTAGCTTTCATATACCACAATTTTAATAATTCACTGTGCAATATTCTAAGAAAATCAACCATTATAACCGCTCCCATCTGTCAAACTAAAGAAAACATCTTCAAGAGATGACAATCCTTTCATTACAGTATTTAAATTTCCCTTTGAAATAATGTGTCCTTTATTTATTATAACAACATCATCTGTAACAGCTTCTACTTCAGATAAAATATGAGAGGATAAAAGAACAGTTTTGCCTGCTTTCGCCTGACCTTTGATAAACTCTCTAAACCAGCGAATACCTCTTGGATCCAATCCGTTGGTAGGTTCATCTAAAATCAAAAATTGGGGATCCCCAAGTAAAGCAGTGGCAATGCCGAGTCTCTGCCCTTCCCCTAAAGACAAATTTCCGACCTTAGCCGACACCTTATGCTTTATATCTGTTATATTTAAAACATTCTCAATTCTGGATTTAGATATTCCGTTACTTGCTGCAACAATTCTTAAATGCTGATAAACAGTTCTGTCACTAGGAGCACCAACTCCGTCAAAAGAAACTCCCACCTTTGTTAATGGATTTTTCAGCTTAGAATATGCCTTGCCATCAATCCTGGCAGAACCGGAACTTGCTCTGTCCAAACCCAATAATATGCGAAGTGTTGTACTTTTTCCAGCTCCGTTAGGACCAAGAAAAGCAGTTACTCTTCCTTCCTTGGCTTCAAAAGAAATATCCGATAATATCTGATTTTTGCCGTAATTTTTATTTACACCTTTTATTTCAATGTTATGTTCCATAAACTACCTCCTGTTAAATAAGCATTTGTTTCTTAATAGGTAACTGTTAAGAAACATGAACAGTTACTTAATAGTTATATTTATAGCAGATAAATTTCAGAAAATTTTCAGAAAAAGCCTTTTTCAGAAAAAATTAAATTTTCTTGTAACTATTCAGGTAGAAACACGCATTTACTGCGTGTTTCGTATGAAAAAGTAGATTATATAATGTTTAAGCCCCTTCGCCGAAGGCGAATTATTATGGGCTTAAACGT
>CAMWUK010000186.1 GCA_947177415.1 uncultured Clostridiaceae bacterium | reverse complement strand
TATTTATATAAATGGCGTTAAGACTTAAAGATATAAAGTACATATAAAAACCACCTTATTGTGAATAAGGTGGTTTTACTTATGTCCCACAATAGGTTTTGTATGGACATGAGTTTTCTTTTGGGACTTTTGTATATGGAAGAGGGATATTTTCATAATTATATGGGTTCTGTAATGCATCTACTAATTTCTTCATAATACTCTTATCTTGTTTTTTTACGGCTGCTTCTAATGCTTCCTCTACCAAGTAATTTCTTGGAATAATTGTTGGATTATTTTGCTGCATAATTTTTTTTACTTCTTCCTCCGACTGGTTTTGGGAAGACAGCCTGTTTTTCCAAAGTGATAACCATTGTTGAAATCCCTGTGCTGGATACATTTCTAATTGTTCCGTTGTTCCTCTGCTGAGCTGGAAAAACGAATCTGTATAATCTGCCTTATATTTTTGCATTAAATCCAGTAACTGTTTGATGAGATTTATATCCTCTTTTTTTAATGAAAAGATTCCAAGCTTTTTTCCCATACCATCTAACCAATATTTTTGATATAGCTGTGTAAATTCCATTACTTCTTTTTCTGCAATTTGAATTGCCTTGGAAGGGTTAGGGTCTAATAATTGCAATAAAGTTTCTGAAAATCTTGCCAGATTCCACATAGCAATGGTTGGCTGGTTTTGATAGGCATATCTTTTCTTTGTATCAATGGAACTAAATACAGTATCTGGTTTATAGCGATCCATAAATGCACAAGGACCATAATCTATGGTTTCTCCACTTACTGCCATGTTATCCGTATTCATAACCCCATGAATAAATCCCACTAACTGCCATTTGGCAATTAAATATGCCTGTTTTTTTATTACCTCCTGCAAAAGACTGTGATAAACATTATAAGTTGCGTCTTCTTTACTATCCTCTATTATTGGGAAATGCCGATTTATAGTGTAATCTGCCAATGCTTTTACACTTTCTTTGCCAAGAAATTTAGAGGCATATTCAAAAGTGCCTACTCTGATATGGCTTTTCGCAATTCTTGTTAACACTGCCCCTTCTAACATTTCTTCTCTTATGACAGTTTCTCCTGTTATGGATACTGCAAGACTACGGGTAGTCGGGATTCCAAGACCATGCATTCCTTCACTAATAATATATTCCCGTAACATAGGTCCTAAAGCTGCTTTTCCATCACCACCTCTTGAGTATGGGGTTCTTCCTGAACCTTTTAGCTGAATATCATACCTCTCTCCATCTTTTGCTTGGTATTCTCCTAATAAGATTGCTCTTCCATCTCCTAACATGGTAAAATAACCAAATTGATGTCCTGCATAAGCTTGGGCAATGGGATTGGTATTTTTTAATACTTGATTTCCTGATAAAAATTCTGCTCCTTCCTTACTTTGCAAGAAGGTAAGATCCATTCCCAAATCTCTAACTAATTTATCATTTAGTATCCATATATGTGGTGACGGTATACTATCTGGTAACTGCTTTGTATAAAAAAGATTTGGCAATTTAATAAAGGTATTTTTTAATAAAATTTTATTTGTGTTTATTGTTCTGTTTCCACTCATTTTTTAATACCAAGCCTAAATGAACATACTTATGCGTTCATTTGAAACATAACCCTTTCTTTTTAACTATTTAGGCATTTAGTATCCCCCGAAACCATGGAATTATGCTTTTCACAAAATATAATTAAAAAAATATGTTGACTCTTCCCCAAGGTCAGGGATTATACTAACAATTGATCTGGATCAAAAAGTACAAGAAAGAAGGAACGAGAATGTTTACAATTGGAGAATTTTCAAAAATATGTCAAGTAAGCGTAAAAACACTGCATCACTATGATAAGATTGATTTATTGAAGCCGGTAAAAGTGGATGAATTTACTGGATACCGCTATTACAGCCAACCGCAAATGGAAAAAATGCTATTAATTCAGCGGCTAAAACGGTATGGATTCTCATTGGAAGAAATTCGGGAATTTCTTGATTGTACACAAGAAAGTATATGCTTTTCTATACTACTTAAGCAGAAAGAGCGGCTGAAACAACAAATGCGACAGATGCAGTTGATTATCAATGAAATGTCTGCCCATCTGCAAAATTTTGAAAGGACTGGTGATATTATGGGATATCAGAAAGATTATGAGATTGAGGTAAGAGAAACCCCAGTGAGGGCAGTGCTTGCCTGTAGAAATAAAATGGGAGTAGATGAATTTGGGAAATATTATAGTACTTTATATGAGAGAGTACCAAAAGAAAAAATAACTCCAAATGGAATAACAGGAGCCATATATTATGATGAAAACTTCAATCGTGAATGTTCAGATATTGAATTGATTGTAGGAATCAGAGAGAAAGAAAAGGCAGATAAGCTCATGGAAAGTACTCTATGTGCGGTAACAGTCCACAAAGGTGGCTATTCCTCCCTGTCTGATGCTTATGGAGCATTAATTGCATGGATACAGGAGAATGGTTATGAATGCAATGGTGCACCGTATGATATTTATGTCAAAACAGGATTCAACAGTGGTCTTCCTGTAGAAGAATGGGAGACAGAGGTGTATTTTCCTGTTAAGAAAAAAGAATAATGATTACAGCCTTAATTTTGACAGTTGGATAATATCTAAAAGAGCTTATGTGTGATTAAGCACATAAGCTCTTTATATAAACAGTGAGAACTATAATAATCTCTGGATTTGATTTACTAAGATATTTAGTTCAATTGGTTTTGCCACATGCCCATTCATACCAGATGCTATTGCTTCTTTTTTATCTTCATCAAAGGCGTTAGCAGTAAGGGCAAGAATCGGAATGGTCTTTGCATCCTCCCGTGACAGGGAACGAATGGATTTAGTTGCTTCATACCCATTCATAACAGGCATATTTACATCCATTAAAATACATTGATAGGTTCCTTTAGGCGTGTTTTCAAATGCAGAAACAGCTTCTTCTCCGTTAGAAACCACGGTTACTTCTGCTCCTGACATTTCTAACATGGTTTTGGCGATTTCCGCATTTAATTCATTATCTTCTGCCATTAGAAAGTGTATATCAGTTAAATTGTATTCCTCATATTCCTCTTCTGTTTTTTCTGTTTGCTTTTTAAAAAGAAGCTGTTGTTCTGGTGTAGGCAATGGGAATGGAAGTGTAAAGAAGAAGCTGGAGCCTTGTCCTACTTCACTTTCTACTTCTAATTTTCCACCCATTAAATGTACAAAATCATTACTTATTGTTAAACCTAAACCAGTACCTCCATATTGACTTACTGTGTTATTTTCTGCTTGTTCAAATGCAGTAAATATTTTTTCCTTTGCATCTTCAGAAATACCGATACCAGTGTCAGAAATTGTAAATTTTATATCTGCATGGGTATCCGATTTGGAGATTTCTTCGATTGTAAAAGATATGGTTCCATCTTTTGGTGTAAACTTAAGTGCATTGCCTAAAATATTAACTAAAATCTGTGACAAACGAAGAGAGTCGCCTATGATATTCTGAGTGTCATAAAGTGAAACAATATCAAAATGTACCTCTTTTTCTATTGCTTGCGGGCGGACAATAGAATCCACACGGTTTATAATCTCAGAAAGTATAAGAGGTTCTTGATTCAATTTCATTCGTCCACTTTCAATCTTTGATACATCTAAAATATCATTAATTAAGTTCAATAAATGATGTGATGCCAAATCAATTTTGTCCAGACACTCTGATACGGTGTTTGTGTCAGGCATTGTTCTTTTTGCAATCTCTGTCATTCCAATAATGGCATTCATAGGTGTACGGATTTCGTGGGACATATTGGATAGGAAGGAGGACTTTGCCTGATTTGCACTATCTGCATGTAATTTATTTAAGCCATTGTTGATAATACGAGTAGCTTCTTCTATACAATATCTTTCACTGTCACTCCAATTGTAGTTTTTATCTTCCTTATTATACAAAACAATTCCCAATATAGAACCTTCTGCAATTAAAGGACAGGAGAGTGCAGAACCTAATACAATAGAAGAGATATCGGTATGTTTTCCTGTATAAGAAGAATCTTCATATTGTTTTACCATCTTGTTTACATCTACAACTTTACAACTGGAATATGTTTTTATCATTTGTTCAATATCATCAGAAGTAATCGGATTCTGGTTCTGTCCTATAATGTTTTGGTCATTTAATGCCCATTGATAGGTAATGGTTGCCAAGAGTTTCTCTGGAGATACGAGGATGACTAAAATTCTGTCTAAACCAATGAATTTTCCCACTTGTTCAATAACCATGCGGACACTGCTTTTTAAGTCTTTGGTATCTTCAATCAGATCCGACATAGTATTAAAGAAGTTATGAAATTCCAGCCATTTGCCAAAATTGAAATCTTCAGCTTCTATACCAAAATTTACATGCATTCTTCTGATGTTATCTTGTGTAATTTCTTCTTCTAAGGCATCTAATTCTGCTATTTTCAGGGTAAGCTTTTCCATAGTGGCAGAAAGCAGTTGCTGAAATGGGAGGTTATCTACCTCTAATTCTGTTTCACAAAATAAATGCTTTATGGTTCCTTCTCCGATATACATTTTTTCCAATTGTTCTTCTGTATTTTTTTTGATTTGTTGCATTTCTACTAAAGAAGTGTTTTCTATATATACAAGAAAAATAGCTCCTTCATACCGGCTGACAATAGCCTTTTTGGTAGCTGTTTTCTGAATGATTTCCCCAATGTTATGCAAAATCATTTCTCCAAAAATATGTCCATACACTTGCAGTATTTTTAAATAATTCGTGGCATTTACCAGAAGCACACCATGGGTATGAAGTATCTGTTCTGTATAGCGTATCTGTTCTTCAGCATATTCATAGAGATAGAGTCCTGTTACCCGGTCTTTTCGTTCTTGTTCTTTTTGTATCTGCTGTTCCATTTTTTCTTTCGAAATGTCTCTCAATTTACCAATAACAGCAACTTTGTTTCCCTTCTCATCATACATGTTTTTTCCTTCGTACAACATCCAGATATCGGTTTTGTCCTTGGATTTCTTTTGAATATGAAGCTCAGATTGATTCGCCAATTTTCCCGCCATCAATTTATTCAATATTCTTTCAAATTCTTTATTCTCATGATAGTGTTCAGAAACAAAGCTGCGAAAATGTTCAATACAAATCCCATCCTCAAGCTTGCATTCTGGTTGAAACATATCAGCAGTTGCAGTATATACATCAGTAAGCATGTCATATTCAAAAATAATATCGGATGTACTTTCCAATGCAATTTGAAAACGTTCTTTTTCTTTTGAGATTTCATCAATCAATTTACTTTGTATATCGAAATAGATTTCTACTCTTTTTAACAAAAAGTATAGAGTGACAAGAAGTAAACTAAATTCAATAGTTAAGCCTATTGCGTACCCTATAAATGCCTGCATACTACTTGGATGATTTCCATATAAATTGGGATAAAAATGCTTTGTGCAAAAAAATAAAGAAATTAGCATTGCAAAATATTCTACAAAACTAATTAGTGTCGTCAATTTCTTGTTGAAATACAGGCAGCTTATGGCTGGTCCGAAGGCATACATAAGCCATACGGATGTACCACATTGATAGGCAATTATACTTATCATAATAGATATGACCAACGTGGTATAATACATAAAGATATGATCTTTCATTTTTGCTTTGTAAATTAGAATAGGTATAATATCACAAAAAACATAAAATAAAGATAGAATTATTATAGTAGACAATTGAAAATGGAATACATGAAGCCAATCTAACACAAAGGCAAATGGTATCCAGGGAGAGGATAGTAATATAATTGTATATACAAGTCGGTTTACATAAGTTATATTTTTCTTTTTAAATTTTAACAATTCTTCTTGGCTATTCATAATAAAACCTCCATATTTTCATTATATCTATTTTTTTAACACCAAGCAAGTGATTCAGGTAAAATATTCATGTATGGTGTAACGATAAAGATATCTGATAAATTTCTTTTAATTTCATACCTTAATCTGTTATAATTGAGTAAGATTATTCACGGATTTAGCTATGCTTAATATGAAATTGATGTAACAGTTCAAGTAGGTCTGCACACTCCGCTGTGCAGACCGTAAAAAAGACTAA
>CAMWUK010000185.1 GCA_947177415.1 uncultured Clostridiaceae bacterium | reverse complement strand
TTTCCACTTGCTGTTGTGTTGTATCCCTCTGCATGGGAATAATCTCCATTTGCTGCTGTGCTGTATCCCTCCGCATGGGAATAGCTTCCAAATGCTCTCATATTATACCCAAAGGCAAAACTACCAACTCCAACAGTGGTACCTTCTTTTCTTCCCATGCTCACCGCATTATCACCATAAATTGCCTTTGATGCATATTCTTCTTCACTGCTGCCACCAGAACCACCACCCATCACTCGGATAAGAAGCTTTTCTGTAGATTTGAATTCATTTGCCATCTCTCCAACAATATATACACTGAACTCTGTACCAACACATGCTTCTGGTAATGGATATATACGGTTATTCTCTAATCCTTCCACAATATAAGATTGGTCTTCTACCAGAAATATGGCTTTTTTGTACATTCTGTACCAATCACTACTACTAAAAAGGATCTTAAACTCTGTATCATTTGCGGACAGATAGGTTTCTTTTATTTTATCTCTGTTTACAATTAAATTAAGCACTTACTATCATCCTTCTTTCTTCACTAGCTTAAAATATTGAATGTTTATCATTGGAATAATACCAATAATTGTGTTTTCCTTATCTCTTACCTGACACATATCACCATTCCACTCAATGTCTACTACTTCCTTGTCAAAATCCAGTCTTTCACCTGTGGTCAATACACAAACATAATAGTTCATAGTTATTTCCCCTTTCTTATTTTTGTATCAAAAAAGACACCCAATTGAGTGTCTTAATTGTTTGTTCCAGTTGCACTGGTGCAACTTTGCTACTTCTTTTCTTCTCGATATTTACAATATGTTTTATCAATCTCTTTCCCTGGTTCTGGAAAGGATTTATCAAGGATGTCATTGGGTATGCCTTTCGGATACTTATCACATTCAATACCTTTCTTGTATATACAAAAATTACACATACTATCAATTGGCATGGGATTATCCCACCAACGTTTATCTGAATATGGTTTTTCCATCATATCTCCTCCATCCATATAGTATTTCCTTCTATCTTCTTTATCAGAAACCTGCTGCCATGTTTAAATAATATCTCTTCCTCTTGATTATTGTATTGACTAATATTTCTACCGTGTTTTGATTTTATAACATACTGAATTGGAAAACTTTCATCATATACACCAAGAGAACTTGAAATATATGACGGAAATCTCTTTATGTTATCCACTTCGTGACTAGCAATAAATGCCTCAACATCATCAATACCATAATTAGATACTGAACGATACACAGTACCTTTATACTCTGGCATTTTATCCAGTGCTTTATCTAAATTCATTATCCACTCTTTTTCAAATTCTGTCAAGTCAATTCCTCTTCTTAACTTGTCATTTAGAGTGTATGCATCTGGACTAATATATCTTATGAGTGCAGCCTCTTCGTCAATATCAAGATTAACTTCTCCAATATCCTTCTGATAACGCTTTTCCTTCTCTTTCCACTGCTTGGCTCTTGCCTCATACATTCTTTTGTTTTCTTCGTCAAGACTGTTCTCGGATACTCTGGTACATTTTTCTGCCATGTTCTTGCAATAGCTCTGTTTCTGTTCATTTATGTAGCCCTCCTTTGCCTTATCTACATCCTCCTTGGTTGGCTTTTCTGGTGGTGTAGATATGCCTGGAAAGTATGTAGTATGGATATCCCTACAGTTTGGATGATATAGCCCTGCTGCCATTGCAGTGGATAATAAAGGGTAATCCCCATCTTTCTTTGAACCATTCCCATATACATCATCTATTAGTATTTTCCCACAAAATGGCATACAAAGGGGACATGCATTCCCACGTTTGTTTACAATCACGGTATGTATGCCCCATTCTTCTCTTTTTTCGCCTTCCCCTATGAGATAGGCTCTCTTATTTGCTGTTTTAATTGCCATACTGGCATATTCACTTAATTTATGCATGGATCCGTTTTTATACTGCACACACTGGATTCCTGCTTTTAAGAAGTCTCTGGTTGCCATGTCCACTGCTTTCTCATAAGTACCTGCCCCGGTATTAGCATAAACCTGGGCATTAAATATGATTTTTCGGTACTGGTCATTGGCACGTCTTAGAACAGCGTGTTCGGCTTTCTCCATGTCTGATACTGTGGCTTTGATTAGTGCATTGAGTTTTCTGTCATTAATTTTGAAGAATTCACCAGACATGCTTGCACCGTGTCCTTTTCCAGCCTTCCAGTATTCTTTGGCTATCTTGTAGCCTTTTTGGATAGCTTTCAAAATACTTTCTTCCTGGTCAGCATTTCCGCTTTCTCTGGCTATCCGTATCATTTTACTTATTTCAGAGTTTATATGTCCAAACAACCCTTTATATTGTTTGAGATTTCTTCTCTTATACTCTTCTAATGCTTTCATCTGTTCTGCCTGCCACATGGTCCAGTTCATGCCCTCTTTGGTTTCATCTTCCCTGTGTCTGTCAAAGTTTCTTATCATACTGCGGATTAGTTCATCTTCAATTCTTATTAAGGCTTTTGTGATGCTGTATTCATCCATATTTTATTCCCTTCCATATCAAGAGGAAATTCTTCTATTTGCGTATTTATCTCTGGTTCCTCTACCTCTGCTATGCCCTGTTCCGCTTTTAACCTAGCCACCTCTTCTTTTTTCCACTCTTCATCTCTGGTATCTCCATACAACTCTTCTACGGATGCCTCAATACTCATGATACCGCCCTGCTTACCTTTAGAGACTGTCTCAACTTGGCTCTCAAATGATGGATTCGCATATTCCCCAAATGGGATATCTGCCTCTATATCAGTGGTTGGCTTTTTCATCCATGTGTCATACGATTTGAATATGATATTTACCAGCTCTGGAAGAGTCTCTTGTAATGTCTGTACAATCTTATTTCTGGTGTAAAGAGTAGCTTTTTCTTTTTCCCTCTGGGCTTCAGCGTTGTCTAACTTCTTTACATCAATTCCCAATGTGCTCGGACTGATAAGACCTTGTAAACAAAGGTCAAGTGCTGTGATATAAGTTGCAAGATAGCTCTCGTGTGGTATCTCACCCTGTACAAGACTTATTGTAGCCTTACCCTCTTCATCCATAGCACCGTCTGATTGCAAGAATCTGTTATCGAATGCATTTGGTGTAATTAACTCCCCAGTATTAGGGTTCCTTGGTATTAATTCCGTCGGGATATATTCTTTTGTCCGATTCGCCCTTAGGGCATCCATCCACTGGCTCCACGCTTCATCTAAACTGTCAAAGGCATCTGTTTTTCCATCAAAGATGGATTTCCCCCTGCCTTTCCATTTGGATGACTTCAGGAACTGTAATGGAACCGCCATGATAAAATTATCACTCCATACAATATCTGTAAGGTCTGCTGTTTCTGGTATGGATTTCATATCACATTCCCTTCCATCTTTGGTCAGCGTGTAATTAATATATCCTTTGCCATAAGTTTCAAGAAGAACATACTCCTGCCTATTCTGGTGATATACACTTTTAAATATGATTTCTTTTACCCTTCCTCGATTGTAAATAATATCAATCTTATCTCCTGGGTAAAACTCAACAATGGGATACTGTGATAGGGTTGTGTCGAACGATACTTTAAAAGCACCATCACCTATTACTAACGTTTCCGTGATGGCTTCACTTAATATATCCTTGAACTTATTTTCTTTGCTGATTTCTTCCCATTCTTCCTGTCTGGCTGATAAGTCAAAATCGTTCATATCTGCAATTACGATATCTGTTAGAGTATCTGTAATTACTCCTGGTATCCCGACATGGATTTTTCTTATCTCCATACCTTTTGTTGGCACTGCTGCCCAGAATCTTGTCCTATCACCTGGTACCTGTTTGTATAGCTGGTTTAATTCTTCGCTATCGCCTCGGTACCATATTCTGTTTTTGATGGCATTTCCTTCATAGTTTAGAATTTCCTGCAACTGTATAGAGGAAATCTGTGCTGGCTGTATTCTTAGCCAAGTCTGTATTCCGCTTCTTATTTTCTCTGCCATAGTCTTAAATAAATTCACCTCTTCTCAGCTCCTTCTGTTTTATATCCATTCAAATTAACGCAACTTTGAAATATCTTTGCTTTGTAAGGTAGCCATGCATATTGCACACTGTTTATCATGTGGTCATTATTGTCCTCCGGCTCATTGTCCTTCTCTTCGTTCCAACTGTAGGTATCCAACTCATTTATGTAATTGGTACATGTATCAATAATGTAATAACATGGTTCCTTGCCATTTTCTTCATCATAGGACATCCATCCAAGTTGCAACATAATTCTGTCTATGATTGTGGTTTTCTTATAAGCATCATTAAAGACATATAAGCATTGCGGATGGGAATGCTTATACTTCTTAAATTCTGTAATAGTGGCTTGGTCGGCACTATCTACAAATGTCTGCCTTGCCATGCCCCAATCCTTCCTGTTTCTCTCCAGGAAGTCAATGAAATTGACCACTGTATCAGATGGTGCAATTGGTGTGTCCAGCTCTGCGTTGTTATATACTCTCTCATCCAGTAATACAAACCTGCCTTTATTGGTGATACCAGCAAAAGACATAGCAATTGTGTCAGGGGATTTACTGGAATAGGCGGTGTCTAATCCTGCTGTGAAATACTGAAAATACTCTGCCTGTTTTTTGTTTGTCTTATCCTGTATAAACTGTTTTGCCCACTCTTTTGACTTCACATGGATCCTGCGGTCAAAATTACTGAACACAAGCCCTGTCGCTCTTCCTCTTAGTCCGAGGATTTTGTTTTTCCACAACTTGGTTCCCTTCGGGACATTTAGTTTTATCTGTTCGATTTTCTCTTTGGATAAGCCCAAATTATGGACAAAAGAAAAGAACCAGTGAACCCATCCGGGCTTTGGCTCTTCAGATAGCATATTATTTATTTCTTGTGGTGCATCTTCTTTGTATTCTGGCAGCGGTCTGCTGCAATTAATATATTCTTTGTATACCGGAAGATTTGGATCATCTGGATTCAGAGTTGCCATAAAGTAATCACAACGCATAGAAGCTTCTCTTACAAAGTCAATATCCGCCGTGTTGATTTCGTCAATATATAGACAGCCATACTGACCACCAAGGGCTTTCTGCCACTTTTTCTTGTCTCCATATCCCATTACATAGATAATCTTATCTTCATTATTCGTGTGATATAGGATATGTGGTATTTTTTCTTGCTTGGTACCATTTCCGTTATACTCTGTTAATATGCCAAAATCATCTATGATTCCAAGGTCTTTGTTGATAATGTTCTTTTCTGCGGTACCTGTATCCTTTGCTGCAATGATGTGATATTTCTTCGGGGATTCTGCCACTTTAAGCATAAACTTGAATATGCCTACAGTTGTCTTGCCTGCTGCCGTTGTTCCTTCCAAAAACTCCACAGGTGCATCATGTCGTATAAATGCTTTGTATTTTTCAGATAGAGTTAGTTTTTCTTTACTCACTACCCATCACCACGCATTTGCTCAAGAATAGCATCCAGCTTTGTCTTTTCTTCATCAAGACCAGATAACTCTACTTTGTCTTTCCACATACCTAAGTGCTTTCCTAGTAGCTCCAGGGCTTTTATTTTATCATTCAGCTTTACTTCTCTTTCTGTGATATTTCCTTTATCTGAGGAAGAGTGCTTTACCTTAACGGATTGAATACACGCCAAATCATCTTTTGATGCATTCTCTCGAACTGATGCATCCTCTGGATTAATTACATCATCTGGATTTACAAGAGCTATTTTTGCAAGTTCCATTACAACCCTATCTTGATTTATTCCTGTTCTTCTGCTACGTTCTGCCATTGCCTTACTAATTTCTTCTGAAACTCTAGTTTTCCCTAGTAGTTCACTGCCTATTTTGTCAGGATTTTTTACTGAATATCCCGCTCGAATTGCTGCCTGTGTAGCGTTTAAATCAATCAAATATTCTTCTACGAATCTTTTTTGTTTTTCTGTTAATTTCGCCATCAGGCTCACTTCCTTTCATGCAACAAAAAAACATCCTTTCGGATGCCCTTTTGTTAAAAGATTTAGAGGGGGTACTTCAAATTATTGTAAATCAATCGGAACTGCTGGATTTGAACCAGCGACCACCGCTTTATAAGAACGGCACTCTTA
>CAMWUK010000184.1 GCA_947177415.1 uncultured Clostridiaceae bacterium | reverse complement strand
CTTTTGGATTATACATTATTTTTATTTTAAATTCAACTTTTATATGTTTTTTCTTTTGTGTTTTTCCTTTTTTATGATACACTTATACATTGAAAGTAAATATAGATTAAAAAGAAGGGTTTCACATTATTACGAAAATAAATTAGCATGACTTTAAAATTATAGTAAAAAGCACGAAAATAGAGAAGAAATTTATGAAAACATAGAACGAAATGTAGAAAAAATAAAAATTTTTATGTGATAAATAAAAATGTAAGAATTTATAAGAAAAATGTAAGAATTTCATTGTTGCATTGCAAGGTACAAACGTGTAAAATCTATCTAGGTAAGTAAAGAGGAAAGTGAAAGTAACTGTTCAAAGTGAAAGAGATTCAATAAGTTAGGAGAATAAGCATGGAAGAAATACTTCAGATATTTACGAAACTGATTGGGATTGTTATTATGGTTTGTTTTTCGTATCAATTCATTTATGTTATTGTAGGTTTGATTGTAAAACCCAAAAAACTTATTGCGAAGAACAAGCATCGTTATGCAGTAGTGATTTCAGCAAGAAATGAAAGAATGGTAATAAAAAATCTAATTGCCAGTATACAATCTCAAAGTTATGATGTCGACTTAGTAGACACGATTGTAATTGCTGACAATTGTACCGATGATACGGCACAAGTGGCAAGACGTGCAGGAGCAATTGTATACGAAAGGTTTAACTTGGAAAAAATTGGAAAAGGTTATGCTCTGGATTATGGATTTAAACAGATTGATAAAGAAAAAGGTATAGATTATTATGATGGATATTTTATTATAGATGCCGATAATATTCTAGAGGAAGATTATATTGAACAGATGAATCATGTGTTTGATAATGGTTATCGTATTGTTACCAGTTATCGGAATTCTAAGAATTTTGGAGCAAATTGGATTAGTTTTGGTTATGGTGTGTGGTTTTTAAGAGAGGCAAAGTTTGTGAATAATGCCAGAATGATTCTTGGAGTTAGTTGTGCAGTTTCTGGTACTGGTTTTTTAGTTTCCAGTGAGATTATTAAAGAGAACCATGGATGGAAGCATCATCTTCTTACAGAAGATATTGAATTTTCTGTGGATAGTATGATTCATGGAGAAAAGATTGGATATTGTGGAGATGCTATATTCTATGATGAACAGCCGGAAGATATGGAAGCTTCCTGGCATCAGAGGATGCGTTGGTCTAGGGGGTTCTATCAGGTATTTTATAATTATGGAAAACAATTGATTTCAAGATGTATTAAAAAGAAAGATTTTTCCTGTTATGATATGTTTATTACATTGGTTCCGGGAATCGGACTTAGTTTACTTACCATGATTATTAGTATTATATCCCTATATTTGGGGGCATTTCACCTGAAATTTGCTATTATGCTATGTTTGAAATCAATTGGGGGAACATTGTTTACTTCATATTTGACATTTTTGCTGCTTGGAGCTGTTACTTTACTATCTGAAAGAAAAAGAGTACACTGTAAGTGGTATAAATCAATATTTTATTTGTTTTTATTCCCAGTATTTATGTGTACCTATATACCTATTTCCTTTGTGGCATTATTTTATACACCAGAATGGAAACAAATTCATCACACTGTTGCGATTACCAGAAAAGAAATTCATGAAAGTCAGTGATAGTCAGAAAGAGTAAGGTAACTGTTCATGGTTTGGAACAGTTACAAAACACCCATGCCTTGTGGACTGTGGTATCAACATAAATATATTCCCATGAGTGTTTCGTAAACGAGGATGCACACAAGTGCAAGAGCAGCACTTGGTGCTTTACGAACCTTGCAGCAGAGTGCAAGGTTCTACCTAAAAAGAGTGAATATATAGAAATTAAGGAGGAAAACAGATGACAAGCAAGCAAAGAGCATATTTAAAATCCCTTGCTATGAATATGGAGCCTATTTATCAAATTGGGAAAGGCAGTCTTACCACAGAAATCGTGGCAGGAATCAGAGAGGCATTGGATGCCAGGGAATTAGTAAAGGTCAGTGTGTTAAAAAACTGTGCAGATGACCCAAAAGAAATTGCCCAGGTAGTTGCAGAAAGAACACGTTCTGAAGTGGTTCAGGTAATTGGTAAGAAGATTGTTCTCTATGCACCATTTAAAGACCCAAAGAAAAAGAACCGGATTGAGTTGCCAAAGGCAAAGAAAGAATAGAAATATGGAGGATGGAAATGGGCAGAAAAATTGGAATTATGGGGGGAACTTTTAATCCTATACATATAGGACATTTAATGCTGGCAGAACATGCTTATGAAGAGTTTTCCTTGGATGAAGTGATTTTTTTGCCTTCTGCCAGACCTCCCCACAAAGACCAACAAATATTGTCAGATATTAACAGAAAAGAGATGATATTACTTGCAACCCAAGATAATCCTCATTTCTCTTTTTCCTCTTTGGAATTTGAAAGAAAAGGGACAACCTATACAGTAGATACCATGAGAGAGTTAAATAAAAGATATCCAAAGGATACCTTTTATTTTATTATTGGGGCAGATTCTTTTTTTGCATTAGAGAGCTGGTATAATCCCAAGGAACTTTTTCGGCAGACAAGTTTTGTGGTTGCTACAAGGGATGGACATAAAAAAGAAGAATTGGAGAAACACAAGAATACGCTGGAACAACAATATCAAGCTAAAATCCAGTTTTTAAATTCTCCCAATATTGAGATTTCCTCAAGAAGTATTAGAAAGCGTGTGTTGGAAGGCAAATCTATATCTTATTATGTTCCCAAAGCAGTAGAGGAGTATATTAAATGTCATAAGTTATATTTAAGTGAGATGTAGTTCTTATATAAACTTATGGTAACTGTTCAGAATCATGAACAGTTACGTTTAAACCCATTATAATTCGCCTTCGGCGAAGGGGTTTAAACACTGTAAAATTTAAAACTTCTTACGAAACACGCAGTAAATGCATGTTTCTACCTGAATAGTTACAACTTATGTACAAAGCAAATAATTTATTTTTATAAATAAATGATAAAACAGAATAATAGTATAAAGTGGTTGCATTGGAAATCATTAAATATTGGGAGGATAAGAGTAATGCAAAAAAAGTTACTGGAATTGGAAAAACAATTACACTCCACATTAAAAGAGAGTCGCTTTATTCATACACAGGGGGTACGATATACAGCAGCAGCATTAGCAATGTGTCATGGACAGAATATAATACATGCACAAATTGCAGGCATTCTTCATGATTGTGCAAAAGGATTTTCTGATGAGAAATTATTGGAAATTTGTGAAGAACAACAAATAGAAATTTCAACCGCTGAATTAGAAGCACCCTATTTGCTTCATGCCAAGGTTGGTGCATATCTGGCAGAACAACAATATGGAATAAAAGAACAAGAGATATTATCTGGAATTCGTTATCATACTACAGGAAAAGCAGGTATGACACCTTTGGAACAAATTATTTTTATTGCAGATTATATTGAGCCTAACCGGAGAGAGATTCCGGGATTAGAGGAGTGCAGAAGGATTGCATTTGAGGATTTAGATAAGGCAACATATTATAGTTTAGAAAATACTCTTTTGTATCTAAAAGAAACAAAAGGGGAAGATAAAATTGACCCTGTAACAAAAGAAGCATATTTCTATTATAAAGAACTATATAAGGAAGGAGAATAAATTAAATTATGTCAACAGAATTAGAAAGAGCAAAAGAAATGGCAAAGATTGCTTATCATGCATTGTGTGATAAAAAAGGGGAGGATGTAAGAGTCATTGAAATTACAGAGGTTGCGACCTTTGCAGATTACTTTATTATTGCTGATGGAAATAACCCAACACAGGTAAGTGCTTTAGTAGATAATGTGGAGGAACAACTTGAAAAAGCCGGATTTTCTCCTAAAAGAATTGAGGGTGTGGGCAATAGCAACTGGGTACTAATGGATTATGGTGATGTTATTGTTCATGTATTTTCCAAAGAGGACAGATTGTTTTATGATTTGGAAAGAATCTGGAAAGATGGGAAAGAATTAGAAGAAGGTGAATTATAGGAAACGCATTAAATAAATGCGTTTCCTATTAACTAAGATTATTTATGTTTTAAGCAGGATAGTGTGCGGTTTCATTTATCTGGAAATGAAACTGCACACTAGAATTTTATGTAAGCGAAACTCCAGGAACTTTTGAGGCAATAGTCTCTGATTGTATGGAACACTATCATAACTATTCAGGTAGAAACACGCATTTACTGCGTGTTTCGTAAGAAAAAATGAAAGTTGATTGCTACGTGCTACGCACTCCCACAATCACTAACTGTATTCGTATTCCGGGCTGTCGCCCTACATACTCATACAGTTTAGCCAGCCAAATGTCTATATTTCTTTGCAAGCAAGCTTGCACGAAATATAGCCGTTTGTCAGGACTTTCATAGTAAATTTTGATTGTTCTAAGCCCTTCGCTGAAGGCGAATTTTCATGGGTTTAGAACGTAACTGTTCATGGTTCTGAACAGTTACGCACTATCAAAAGAGAACATGGCTAAAGGAGGACATGGAATGAATATCGAAGAAGCGAAAGAATTACTATCCTATCATTCTGGAACAAATGAAGATGTACATAATCCAAAATGGGAATATGGATTTCTTGGTAGTTTAAGACCTTTTCGGGGGAAATTACATGAAGAGAATTTTATAGAAGTAATGGAATGTTTGAAGGTGTTAAAAGACGAATTTTCTGCATCAATGATTGATAAAAGAATGGTTTCCGATATTGTTGGAATGGTATATCTTGCCAGAGTATGGGCATCACCAGAAGGTATGTTGGGAAGAAATCATTTGTTAACCAGTGACCAGACTAGGAAACTTTTGATATGGATTGATATCATAGAAGAATGTTTGACATATCTTTTAGATGATAATGAAGAAGAGGCTTTTTGGTCATATAATGAATATCTGGATGGAAGAATATATTAAAGTGTAGAGTTATAATTTTACAAATGATGGAAATAAACTTTTAAGAGAGGTAAAATTTAATGAAAAAGAGATGTATAACAATAGGAACCATTGCTGTGATTGTTGTAGTAATAAGTATTTACTTGTTAGTACGTCCTAAATTATTGGGTAATATGAATCATAGTTACACAAAGGAAACAACAACAACTTCTGATATTTCATTTTTAGGTGATGCAGGTGACAAAATAAAATTTTCCTTTAAATCTAATATAGAGAATGGTGATTTAGATATGTTCTTATATAATTCAGAGGGGAATGTGGTATATGAATTAGACAGGGCAAAAGAATTAGAATGTTTTTTTACTTTGGATAATTCAGATACATATACTTTAGCAGCAAAGTGCAGTAACTATATTGGAAAATATAAAATTAAAGTTTATAAAGTAAAAGAGTGAATGAATTTATGAGTGAAGAAAAAAAGAAAGGTTTAGGAGCGAAAGAAATGTCTATTGAAAGAGTAAAAACATTTTTTAGGAAATATGGAATAGAAGATAGAATTCAGGAATTTGATGTATCTAGTGCGACAGTAGAATTAGCAGCTACTGCATTACATTGTGAGCCTCAAAGAATAGCAAAGACACTTTCCTTTATGGTGGATGAACATGCTATATTGATTGTAACCGCTGGAGATACAAGAATAGATAATGCAAAATATAAAGCAAAATTTGGGGTAAAAGCAAAAATGTTGTCATATAATGAGGCAGAAACCTTAATTGGGCATGCTGTAGGCGGTATATGTCCATTTGCAGTAAATGAAGGTGTAGAGGTGTATTTAGATATATCTTTAAAACGATTCTCTACGGTTTTTCCTGCATGTGGCAGTTCTAACAGTGCAATAGAGCTTACCCTTCCTGAGTTAGAGAAATATTCTGGATATATAGCATGGCTGGATGTATGTAAAATTCTTGAGAGTACTAAAGAATCCAGTTGATAGTTTTGTAGTAACTATTAGGTAGAAACACGCATTTACTTTGCGTGTGACCTGAGAAAAATGAAAGTTGATTGTTACGTGCTACGCGCTCCCACAATCACTAACTGTATTCGTATTCCGGGCTATCGCCCTACATACTCATACAGTTGAGTCAGCCAAATGTCTATATTTCTTTGCAAGCAAGCTTGCACGAAATATAGACATTTGTCAGGACTTTCATAATAAATTTTGATTGTTCTAAGCCCTTCGCCGAAGGCGAATTATTATGGGCTTAGAA
>CAMWUK010000183.1 GCA_947177415.1 uncultured Clostridiaceae bacterium | reverse complement strand
TAGTCTTTTTTACGGTCTGCACAGCGGAGTGTGCAGACCTACCTGAACTGTTACCCTCTATTTACTTCACTCCACCTTGTTACATCTCCTGTAAAAATATTTTTTAATTGATGCATTGATAAATTTGTTATTTCATTATCTTTATGCACAATAACTACAATACCATCTATAGCTATTACTGTTGCTGTTAGTCCCTGCCGGATTTCTTTTTCTTTTAGTTCTCTGGATATCATGCCAATATCACATGTCTCATCTGCTGTCGAATTTATGCCAGTTGTAGAATCACTCTCCTGAATTTCTATCTTTACCTTTGGATTGATTTTCTGATATGTTTCCTGCAATTTCTGCATAACTGGAGTTACAGAAGAAGATCCTGCTATAATCACTTTTCCACCAACATCGCTAGGGATAAAGTCTCTGGTATTATCCACTTTCATATATCCTTTTCCAGCTACCACCTCCTGACCAATATCACTTAGTATAAAATTCATAAACTCCTGTGCCTGTTTACTAAGGTCATCTTTTGTTACCACATAGAAAGGTCTTACTAAAGTATAACTGCCATTTTTTATATTTTCGGGGTTGGGGGCTGCCCCATCAATTTGTACTGCCTTTACCATATCATTTAGGGATCCTAGGGAAATATATCCAATTGCTTTCTTATTTCCAGCTACAGTTGTCATCACAATTGCAGTACTATTTACAGAAATAGCATCTACTGTAGTATCATCCACTTTATTGCCATTGGCATGTTTTGTCTCAACACCAGTAAGTTCTACAAAAGATCCTCTGGTTCCAGATCCCTCTTCTCTTGTTACTACAGAAATTATATCACTGTTTTTTGCTGTGCTACAAGCGGTAAAGCTTTCTATTGCTAATACTCCACTGAGTGCCAATCCTAAAATTCTTTTTATTTTCATCATCACACATCTCCTGATGATTCGTAACAGTTCAGCCAGGGGATGAACTGTTATGACAATCCCTTCTATAATACGCTATGTATGTTTTCTTTTTTTTATGCTTATCCATACCACTATTTTCATTTTTCAAAAACTTGACTTTTTTCCCCTATAGTAGTACGATTGACAGGTAGAGGATTAGTAACAGTTAAGCCTATGTGCTAACCGTTACAAGGATTATAAATAAAAAAAATATGAATAAGGAGTTAATGCACAATGGATAAAAATTTTTATACCCCTTTAGAGGTAGTCAATAATAGTATTGATGGACAAGTAACAAAAGCAACCCTGCCTCTTGGTAAAATGATTCTTCTTGGCATTATGGCTGGTGCTTTTATTGCATTTGGCGGTACTGCCAGTAATGTTGCTGTACATAATATTGCAAATGTTGGTTTGGCAAGAACCTTGGCTGGTGCAATTTTCCCAGTAGGTCTTATGCTTGTGGTATTGGTTGGTGGTGAATTGTTTACTGGCAACTGCCTAATGATTATGGCATGTATAGACAAAAAAATTAAAACATCCCAACTAATCCGCAATCTGGTAGTTGTATATATCTCCAACTTAATTGGAGCTTTAATTGTTGATATTCTGGTTTTTTATTCTGGACAATTCCAATATACAAATGGCGGACTTGGTGCTTATACTATTAAAGTAGCCATTGCAAAAGCTGGAATTGCACCAGGAACGGCTATTGCAAGCGGAATTTTGTGTAATATTTTGGTTTGTCTTGCTATTTTAATGGCTGCTGCTGCCAATGATGTTACCGGAAAAATTCTGGGAATCTTCTTCCCTATTTGTGCTTTTGTGATTTCTGGTTTTGAACATTGTGTTGCAAATATGTATTACATTCCTGCTGGAATGCTTGCAGCTACAAATCCACAATATGTTGCAAAAGCAGAAGAACTTTATGGCATTACTGCCAGTCAATGTTCTGATTTGTTATCTATCGGCAGTGTCCCTAGCTTTCTTTATGTAACAATCGGGAATATCCTTGGTGGTATGGTTTTTGTAGGTGTAGTGTGTTATCTTTCCCAGAAAAAGAAATGGAAATAAAAAATCAGGCAGCTAACAACAAAGTCGGCTGCCTGATTTTTACATAAACCTATTCAACAATTCAGTAGCGATATCATATTCCACATTTTCTACCGAATTTTTTAAATCAGAAAATATTTTATTAAATTCTTCTTCATGACTGTATTTTCCAATTTCTTCCATAATATTATCCGCTCCATTAATGTTAAATTCTTCCAGACAATGACGAAGTTCTGCCAACATAGACATTAATTCTTCTTTTGGCAAAAGAGGTTTTTCTTCTCCCGTATCTACTTTTACAAAAGGATATAACTTCTCTTTATAGCTATAATAAAATTGCAGGAATGACTCATTTTTTTCATGAATCTCTTGTATATTATCCGCTTTTCCACAATGTTCCAAATACTCCGCTTGAGAAGCCAATTCCATAGCACCAACTAATCTTGCTGCACTTTTCAATCCATGTACCTCAATGATATACCTTGGCAAATCTCCTTCTTGTTCCAATTGCCGAATCAATTCTACCTTTCCAGGAAGTGTATCATAAAATATCTGTAACAATTTTCTAAAAATAACTTCTGTACCAGAGCACTGAATAGCCGCTTCTACATTAATGCCCGGTATTATAAGTTTAGAAGATTCTTGTTGCAAAACATCTTCTTTTTTTTCATTTTGGTCTGGTATTTCTTCCCTTTGGGATAACAGATTTTCCTTTGGAGGTTTCACTTTATATAGCCACTTTCTGAGCATGTTTTCCATCTGTTTCATCTCAATTGGCTTACTTAGAAAATCATTCATTCCATTTTTGATAAACATATCTCTCACTTCACCAATGGCATTGGCTGAGAATGCAATAATCGGCACATTTTTATAATATTCCCCCTCTAATTTACGAATTCTTTTTGTTGCTTCAATTCCATCCATTTCCGGCATCATGTGATCCATAAAAATCATATGATAATCCGGTGATTGCTCCAGCATGGATATTGCTTTTTCTCCACTTGTTGCCGTCTCCACCTGCATTTTTAAAGGTTCCAGCAATCCCTCTGCTACACTGAGATTTAACAGATTGTCATCAACTACCAAAATTTTAGCTCCGGCAGCAGAAAAAACATCTTTTAACTCTACATCTGGAATCGTAACTTCTTCCTTCGCTTCTTCCACTATTATTTTCTGTGGAACCACGACGGTAAATTCGCTTCCTTTCCCATACTCACTTTGAACAGAAATGGTTCCTTCCATTAAATTAACTAATGCTTTACAAATAGAAAGACCTAGTCCTGTTCCTTCTATCTTACGATTCCGTTTTCCATCTACTTGTAAAAATGCTTCAAACAGTTTGTCCTGTTCCTCTGGTTTTATTCCAATACCAGTATCCTTCACAGATATCTGAAGGAGGATACTTTTTGAATCTTTGGCAGGAGCATAATCTATTGTAATGGTTACATTGCCCTGCTCTGTAAATTTTATTGCATTGTTTCCCAAATTAATTAAAATCTGTCGTAACCGGACATCATCCCCATACAAATATGGCGGGATATCTTGTTTTACGAATAATTCAAGTCCTAAATTCTTATCGCCCTTACAGGTAGTCAAAATATTTTCAACATCTGTCACTAGATCCATTATTCGATATTTATCTTCATTAAGAGCCAGTTTACCGGACTCAATTTTAGAAAAATCTAAAATATCATTGATGATAGATAACAAATTTTTTGCTGCTGATTGCAGCTGTACCATGGATTCCCGTTGATGCTGTTCCAATGGGCTGCGAAGAACAATTTCTGACATACCAAGAATCGCATTCATTGGTGTGCGGATTTCATGGCTCATATTTGCAAGAAAATTGGATTTTGCTTCATTGGCAGCCTCGGCTTCATTCTTTAAATGCACTAATTGTTCCATTTGTTCTGTCAACTTTTCATTTGCACTCTTCAGCTTTCGATGCACTTCTAATTTTTCTATTGCATTAAACACCTGCTTAAGAACATATTGAAACATGGTTAGATCTTCTTCCCCTAAAATAGTTCTTTCTCTAGATGCAGTCCAACCATCATTCATCTTAATATAGGTCACTAAAACACCATTTAGCACTTCTTTTTCAAAATTTGGTATTGCGGCAAGGGAGAATATCCTATCATGCTGAAATACTTTAATCACTCGTCTATACTCTTCGTACTCAAATCCGTTTTTGGAAACCACAAAACCTAATGTATTTTCTTTGAAATATTGAACAATTCTATCCACATCATTTTCTGCTATAGGATATCCTAAATCCGAATAAATGATTCTGTTTCTTCCTTCATTACAACGGATGACTATGGCATTATCCATGTGAAAATGGTTCTCAAACATAGGAATAATATTTGCCAAATCTGCTTCTCCACCATTCATATGGTTGATAAAACGTTGCAATACATTAAAAAACTTGAGTGTTTCCAACATGTCTTTGTTACTCTTTTCGGCAGCTTCTCTACGAATCCATTCTAAAATTTCATTTAATGTAATACCCTCTAATTTCATCTCCGGATAAGTAATTCTATCTGTTTGGGATGGTCTGTTTCCAAGAAGAATGTCTAATTTTTGTTCATGAAACAAAAAATCCTTTTCTCTACAGTATGATTTACAATTTTGCAGAACATCCTTTGCTTCTTGTGTTTTTCCTAATTTCATTAATATTTTATATTTCTCTTCTGCAAATTGGGGATAATGAAAAAACATAGTGCCAGTAGAGCGGTTCATATAAAATTCTGCTTTGTTTATGCACCAGAGAGCTTTTTCATGATTTTCCTCTTTATCTAAAATTAAAGCATCCACAAAATATGACAGAAACATACTATCATCAGAGTATATTTCTTTCTCCTCGTCCGGCTTTCCAAGAATATGTGCCAAAAATTGTTTGGTCAAATTCAAATATAAATGACTTCTAGGTGTCATCCCCTGACGGAAACTAGAAAGTGCTATTAATCCATAAAGCTTTGCAATATTACAAGCACGCATAGCACTTAATTTTAATTCATGCAAAATATTAGAAGCACTAAGCAGATATTCACTGGCATGACGGTAATCCTCTGCTAAAATAGCATTAATTCCCATATTATATAAAGTTTCTACTACTTCGTCCACCATTTTATTGCGAAAATATATAATCAAGGCATTGTTGTAATATTTCTGTGCCTCTTGATAATTTTCCATGCCACAATTGCTATATCCCATTCCGTTGGAGTGTCCGGCTTCACCTATTTCATCCCCATATTCCCGGATCAGTTCCAATGTTTTCTTGTAAAAATATACACTAACATCATAATGTCCGTGAATGGATGCTAACATAATATTTTTGGTATATGCCTCAATTAAAAAATGTTCATTTCCAATCTCTCTTCCAATGGCAATTCCTTTATTAAACTCCACAATTCTATCCTCAATCCCCTTTGTGGTTATAAAGTTATGGTAATCACTATTAAAGCTGTATACATAAATATAGGCAAGATGATTCCAATGTTCAAATTTTTTACACAGCTCAATTAATTCTTCTGAAACCTCTGTGTCATTTTCACTAATCCACAAATTTTTCCAACCAAAATATTGAGACATATTCTTTAGCAATTCT
The DNA here is from genome assembly GCA_947177415.1 of uncultured Clostridiaceae bacterium. GTDB lineage: Bacteria > Bacillota > Clostridia > Lachnospirales > Lachnospiraceae > CAG-411. Next base: position 796 of record CAMWUK010000183.1, on the reverse strand, counting down.
ACTAAAAAGTAGTTCCACTCTATATCTATCTTCTCTGCCCAATGCTGGCATTCTATGATATTTTCTCTTGTTTGGGGATCATTTCCAGAATACATGTGTACCAAAGTCTTATAGTAAGCAATATCAAAGTTTATTTTCGACTGCACCTTAGCATCCTTAACTTCCATCTGCTGCAACATATCACAAGCATATAAAGCTCTGGAATAATCCTCCATTCCAAGACTTGACCAAAAATATATCTGAAGCAGTTCTTTTTTCTCTTCTGGCTGTAAAGCACTTTTATCATTCTCAATCCGCTTTAAAAAATCATTCAAATAATACATTGCTTCTTCAAATTCCAACGCAAAAGACACATTTCTCAGTTGTGCAATTAGCCTTTTTGTATTTTCGTATTTTTCCTTAGATTTACCTGCTTTTGCCGGATAATCTATCTCAGATTCATAAAGCCAGTCACAAACATACTCTGCCTCTTTACATACTTTTCGGTAGAGCTTTTTTTCTTCTGTAAAAGATAACCATTCCCTTGCTTCATTTACCACTATCACCATCTTAATTCCCTCTACTATATCTTTTTGCAGCAGAGCATCTAAGATTCTCCATAAAGAATCTCCAGCAAGATTTGCTTCATTAAAAAAAAGAAATAATGGATTTTCTTTTGCTATCTCCAAAATCATATTTATAACTGCCTCTTGAAACTTTTTCTTTTCAAAGGCATATTCCCCTACTAACATATCTTCTTGTCGAATACATGGTCTGTCTCTTATAAACAACTGACGCTGCCGCCGAATAGATAGGT
>CAMWUK010000182.1 GCA_947177415.1 uncultured Clostridiaceae bacterium | reverse complement strand
TTACATGCGAAGCTTGCCCAATTCCGTAACAGGTCAGCCCCCGGCTGAACTGTTATAATGTTATAACCATACATAAAAGGAGGATAATGACAAATGAACAATTTTACAAATAATATGAAAAACACATCAAAAGAAACCATTACAAATACAAAAGGTACATCCTATTCCAAAAAGACAATTGCTGTTTTCTTTGGCGGCTGTTCCACAGAATATGAAGTTTCCTTACAATCTGCATACTCTATTATTCCATGTATTGACACAAATCTGTATAACCCAGTCTTAATCGGTATTGACCGCCACTCTGGCAAATGGTTTTGGTATCGTGGAAAACTGGAACTAATAGAAAAAGACTGCTGGCAGTCTGAAACAGACTGCATTCCTGTTTTTCCGTCGGTTGATAAAACGGTTCACGGATTATGCTATATGGATAATGGTAGTTTAAAAACCATTTCCCTAGATGCTGCTTTGCCAATTTTACATGGAAAAAATGGTGAAGATGGAACTATACAAGGTGTTTTAGAATTAATGGGTGTTCCAATCATTGGCTGTGGCTTATTATCTTCTGCATTGTGTATGGATAAGGATTTAGCACACCATATTGTTGAAATGCATGGTATTAAAGTACCTAAATCTATTACCATTCACAAGGAATACTCGGATTCCATTGTACAAAGAGCAATGTCCGAACTTGGCTTTCCGCTGTTTGTAAAGCCAGTCCGTTCTGGTTCTTCCTTTGGTATCACACAGGTATCTGGAGAAGAAGATTTGATTCCTGCAATTGAGCTTGCATTTCAACATGATTCTACAGTCATTCTTGAAGAAATGATTCAAGGATTTGAAGTAGGATGTGCAGTGCTTGGGACAAAAGATTTATTGGTTGGAGCAGTTGATGAAATTGAGTTATCAGAAGGATTTTTTGATTATACCGAAAAATATACATTGAAAAGTTCAAAGATACATGTACCTGCACGTATCTCATCGGAAAAAGCAGAAGAAATCAAAAAGACAGCTCTCACCATTTATAAGCTATTAAACTGTTCCTTCTTTGCAAGAGTAGATATGTTTTTGACTCCAACAGGAGAAATTTATTTTAATGAGGTAAATACCATTCCGGGCTTTACTTCACACAGCCGTTATCCAAATATGCTGAAAGAAACTGGATTAACCTTTGCAGATATTATTACCCGTTTACTAGATTTGGAGGAATAACTATGGCTCAAATTACATTAACAAAAGAGAATACATATAATGGAAGTTTGATTCTGGTAACACCAGAGTTTCCTCTTATGCCATATTCTATTGCTGACACTATGATACCTGCTTTAGAGAAACAGCCAGAAATATTAATAGAGAAACAAGCAGCTAAATCCTTGCAAGAATTATTAACAAGTATACACTGTAAAAATGATATTATAGCAGTCAGTGGTTTTCGCACACAAGAAGAGCAGGAACAAATATGGAATGATTCCATTGCTGAGAATGGTTTAAGTTTCACTCAAAAATTTGTTGCTGTTCCGGGACATAGTGAACATCAAACAGGTCTGGCCATAGACCTTGCAGAAAATAAAGAAGATATTGACTTTATATGTCCTGCATTTCCTTACACAGGGATCTTTCAAGACTTTCGGCAAAAGGCAACTAGTTTTGGCTTTATAGAGCGGTATATGGCTGGTAAAGAATCCATTACTGGAATTGGAGCAGAACCATGGCATTTTCGATATGTCGGTTATCCCCACTCAGTTATTATAACTGAAAAAAATATGGCTTTAGAAGAATATATTCATTTTCTTAAAGAAAATACAGATTTTGGACATCCCTACATTTATCATTCTTCTAAAGCTGAAATAGAAATTTCATATATTTCTTTGGACACCAACGAACCAGTAGAAATTGATATACCTGAAAAATCTTCCTATTTTATTTCAGGAACAAATGAGGGTGGTATTATTTTTAGCCTTTGGAGGAAACATAATGAACACTAAAAAATTTGCAGGAATAGATTATTTCCGATTTGCAGCAGCTTTTATGGTAATAGCCATTCATATATCACCATTTACAATCTGGAATAAAGATATAGATTATTTGCTTACCTACTGCCTAGGCAGAGTTGCAGTTCCCTTCTTTCTTATGACAACAGGATATTTTGTTTTAGCACCTTATATACTTAGTGATTTCCAAAAACAACATTCCGTCCGTAAATATATCAAGAAAAATATAGGATTGTATTTTGCTGCAACTATTTTCTATTTACCACTTTCCTTATATTCGGGAAATATGCCTCATAGTATAGCCCAACTGCTAAAACAGCTATTTTTTGATGGAACATTTTATCATCTATGGTATTTTCCTGCTGCAATTATCGGTTGTATTTTACTTATCTTTTTGATAAAGAAATCTTTGAGGACAGCAGTTATCTTTTCCATAATTGCTTATGTGATTGGTCTGTTTGGTGATTCCTATTATGGAATTGTAAAAGATGTTCCCTTTCTTGGCACTTTGTATGATGGCATTTTTCACGTTAGCAGTTATACAAGAAATGGTATTTTTTTCGCACCAGTATTCATCTTAATGGGTGTGTTACTTGCTAATTGTAACAGTTCAGCCGATGGCTGCCCTGTTACTGCTAATTCCCAATTTCATTGCATGGTACATATACTAAAGCTGGGATTTGTAGTTTCTTTGGTGCTGATGCTTTTTGAAGGATTTCTTACATACACTCTAAAGCTTCAGAAACATAATAGCATGTATTTTTTGCTAATACCAACTATGTATTTTTTGTTTCAATTATTACTTAAGATTCCTGGAAAAGCCCCTGCCTGGCTACGGAATGGTTCCATGCTCCTTTATATTATACACCCTGCTGTAATTGTCGTTATTCGTGGAATTGCCAAAGTAACAAAGTCTACAAAATTATTGATAGATAATACCTTTGTTCAATATTTATCTGTTTGCGTGCTATCAATAATCATTGTATTTTTTGTAACTGTTCAGAATCATAAACAGTTACGTTTAAGCCCATGAATATTCGCCTTCGGCGAAGGGACTTAAACATTGCGAAATTTACTTTTTCTTACGAAACACGCAGTAGATGCGTGTTTCTACCTGAATAGTTACGTATTTTTATTATAGTTGTCTTTAGAAGGAGGAAGGAAAGATGTATCAAACGGGAAGAGCATGGATTGAGTTAAATATAGATAATCTGGCTTATAATGTAAAACAATTTCAACAGCTTATATGTCCTAGTTGTAAAATTATGCCTGCAATTAAGGCAAATGCTTATGGTCATGGTGCTGATCTGATTGGAAAATCATTGCAGGATATGGGAATTCAAGACTTTTGTGTAGCTACTGTGGATGAAGCAATTGAACTTCGGAAAGCCGGTATTACCGGACAAATACTGATTTTAGGATACACCTCTCCTTATCGTTTTTCCGATTTATCACATTATTGTTTGACCCAGACTGTAGTCGACCGCCTATATGCGAAACAACTAAATGATTATGGCCAACCTTTATATGTTCATATTGGAATAGACACAGGTATGCACCGGTTAGGGGAACGAAGTGATAACCATGCACATATTGGTAATATCTGGATGTTTAACAATTTAAAGATTACAGGAGTTTTTTCACACTTATGTGTATCTGATGATACTTCGGACACAGGAAGACAATTTACCTTAAAACAAATTGCAGAGTTTAATTCGGTAATAGATTCTTTACACAAACAGGGTATTGATGGTTTTAAAACCCATATTCAAGGCAGTTATGGTGTCTTAAATTATCCTTCTTTAAATTATGATTATGCCCGCTTAGGAATTGCCCTTTATGGTGTACTTAGCAGCCCTTATGATAAAACGGTTTCCAGCATAAATTTAAAACCCGTGTTGTCCCTAAAAGCCAGAATTCAGTGCGTGAAACCTTTACATACTGGAGAATCTATTGGTTATGGTCTTACCTATACTGCGGAAAAAGAAATGAAGATTGCCGCTGTCGCTATTGGATACGCCGATGGAATCCCTCGTGAACTGTCAAATAAAGGATATGCTTTGGTAAATGGAGAAAAAGTTCCAATAATTGGTCGCATTTGTATGGATCAGCTATTAATAGATGTGTCTAATCTTTCGCATGTATCTTCTGGGGATGAGGTTGTATTTATCGGAAAAAGTGGGGACAAAGAAATTCTTGCCTGTGAATTTGCAAACCACGCAAATACTATATCAAATGAAATTTTAAGCCGTTTGGGAAACCGCTTGGAAAGAGTTATAGTTAAAAGTAAAATGGAGGATTAAAGCTTCCTCCATTTATCACTATTCTCTTAATCTCACTCCTTCTTAAGAGCAGCTTTCCCTATACAAAATATTAAAATTACCAGAAATACAGCACTTCCCCAAATTCCTGTCTGTATAGTGGAAGAAATATCGAACCAGTCTGCCACATTTACCACAGCAAAAATAGCAAGTAAAATGCCAACCAGACCTTCTCCTGCAATTAACCCGGAACAAAACAGTACACCACTACTGGATTCGTCTTTGTTCTCACCATCTCTTTTATCTGCAAAAAGACGGATCAATCCTCCAATCATAATTGCCGTGCTTAACTCTAATGGTAAATAAAGCCCAATGGCAACAGGCAATACCGGAATCCCCAATATTTCAATAGCAATAGCAACAAAAATACCTATAAATATCAATGCCCATGGTAAATTGTTATTCATAACCCCTTCCACAATCATTTTCATTAATGTTGCCTGCGGTGCTGACAGTTCCGTAGCTCCAAATCCCCATGCAGAATTAAATAAAAGCATCACACTGCCAATGGTAAAGGAAGATATCACTACACCAATTAACTCACCTATCTGTTGTCTTTTCGGTGTTGCTCCCAGTAAAAATCCCGTTTTTAAATCTTGGGACACATCTCCTGCCATAGCTGCTACAATGCAGATTACAGAACTAATTGCAATAGCACCCACCATTCCATGTATGCCAATATCTCCTACTGTTTTTAAGCAAAGTGCCGCAAATAACAGCGTGGCAATTGTCATACCAGAAATCGGGTTATTACTGCTTCCTACCAATCCTACCATCCTAGAGGAAACAGTCGCAAAAAAGAAGCCAAAAACAACAACCAGTAAAGCTCCTAAAAAAGAAACCGGAAGCTGTGGAAGCAGCCAGATAGAAAGTATCATAATCAGTATACCCAAAAGTATGGTACGGATGGATAAATCCCTCTCTGTACGAATTGTACCTTCTGTTTTTTCCGTTTTCATTCCTTTTATAGCTTCCACAAAAGTTGTAACAATAAGGGGCAAAGATTTGATTAAACTAATCAGTCCTCCTGCTGCCACTGCTCCGGCACCAATGTAACGGATATAACTGCTCCAAAGTACACTTGCTCCATTCGCCTCATACATTTTGGAAATGGTATCCGTTCCTGGATATAAAACCGTTTCCGCTCCAAATGTGGTAATAGCCGGTATCAGCACAAACCATCCGATTACTCCGCCAGCCAGCATATAAGATGCAATCTTTGGTCCGCATATATATCCCACACCAAGTAAAGCCGGATAAATTTCTGTAGATAATTCTGTTTTTAATGCACGAATAGGAATTGTAATCGTACCTACTGCAACTTTTAATCCGTCCACAAGAAATTTAAAAATTGCAGCAATTCCCATTCCTGCAAAAACCGTATTGGCACTACCTCCCTTTTCCTCACCAGCTAACAATACATCCGCACATGCCGTTCCCTCTGGATAAGGCAGTACCCCATGTTCTTTTACAATTAAGGCACGGCGGAGGGGCACCATAAAAAGAATCCCCAGAATTCCTCCACATAAAGCTATCAAAGTAATAGTCAGCATATTAGGAAAATTCATCTTTCCTTCATTTGCCCAGAAAAACAGCACAGGTATGGTAAAAATTGCCCCGGCTGCAAGTGATTCCCCGGCAGATCCTATGGTTTGTACCATGTTACTCTCTAATATGGAATCTCTTTTTAACAATACCCGTATCACGCCCATAGAAATAACTGCTGCAGGAATGGAGGCAGATACCGTCATTCCTACTCTCAGCCCTAAATATGCATTTGCTGCCCCAAAAATTATGGCAAGCAAAGACCCCATAATAACGGAAGTCAAAGTAAATTCCGGTATATCTTTATTGGCTGGCACATAAGGCTTATGCTCCTCTTTTTTCATTTACAAACACGCTCCTTTGTTTTCTAGTCCATTACTTGGTAGTATTTGTAAATAAAAAAAATATATTCTTATGAATCAGAAAATTGCAACTGTATGTCTCTTGAAAAATGGGTTTGAAGTTATTTTGCGGGAGTGCGTAGCATGTAGCAATCTTCTTTCATTTTTCGTACAAAACACGCAGTAAATGCATGTTTCTGCCTAAACAGTTATATTCTTTTGATATTTGTTGAAT
>CAMWUK010000181.1 GCA_947177415.1 uncultured Clostridiaceae bacterium | reverse complement strand
TGTATAGACTGTACAGTCAGATACAAAAATAAAAATATAAAAGTTACATAATAAAATATAGAGCCTAAATCGAAATTTCCACTTGCAAATTTTGTATATCTTGACATAAAGGAAATTCCTGATATTACATTAGCAAATGCTGATTCAAACAAGGAAGATTTTATCATATACACTACTAATAATGCAGCTTCACCAATAAACACAACAACACCGGATACAATAATATTTCTTATGTATACAAATAGAAATATTCCTACTAATAGTACAAGTACCATTAATCCAACCATAGAAGGCAGTGCTGTACTTGGTAAAATACTGGCAATAGAAGATACCAAAAACAAGGTAATATTTATTGCAAATGATATTACTGCTGCTACAATTTGATTTTCTGTAAAAGAAGAAACCATAAGTCCAATAGCAAGAAGTACATCCCCTAATAACCAGAAGGCAAAAATGGTTGCATAATTTCCTACAAAATCTACATTACCATATAGATTTAATACAACTGGCATAGTACAAATCACTACAAATGGTGCTGTAAAAATAGTAACTGCTGCCAGATATTTTCCTGTAACAATTCCCCAAATGCTAACTGGAGAAGAAAATAATAACTGGTCTGTCTTTTGTTTTTGTTCTTCTGCTAAAAGACGCATAGTCAAAATCGGCAATATAACTGTATATACCAACATAATATTAGATAATGTGGAACCCACTGATGAACTTCCACTGCTTAAGTTAATTCCCCAAAAATAAAATCCTACAATTAGCAGGAAAAAGCCTAAAATAGCATATCCCACCATAGAACTAAAGTAGGATTTTATTTCTCTTTTATATATCGCTTTCATCTCCGTCCTCACTTTCTGTTGTTTTAATATTTTTATTTACTTCTTCTGTCTCATTTCCGTCCAAAACTTCCTTCACGACTTCTTCTTTTGTGTTCTTCTTTCCAGACTTCTTATATGGTACATATTTCTTGGAGTCGTCTGTAACTTCTAAGAAGATATCTTCTAAGGATTTCACTTGTGCAGACATAAATAATATTGGAAGCTCTTCTTTTGAAAATGTATGGAACAATTCTTCCCGGATGTCCGCTTCTTTTGCAGCATATACCAACACATCTACAGTACCTTTTTCTTCTGATATTGAGAACTCTTGTCTATGAACCTTTTTCATTCCCTTTAATACTGTTTCAATTGCAGATTTATTACCTTTCACACGCATTTTCACTTCCTGTGTTGGCTGTGCTAATTCTGTCAACTGCTCTGGTGTGCCCTCTGCTACTAATTCCCCTTTGTTAATAATCAAAATATGGTCACATACTGCACTAATCTCCTGCATAATATGGGAACTTAAGATAATAGTATGTTTTTCACTTAATTTCTTAATCAAATCACGAATCTCAATAATTTGCTTTGGATCAAGACCTACTGTTGGCTCATCCAAAATAATGATTTCCGGATATCCAAGAATTGCCTGTGCCAAACCTACACGCTGCTTATATCCCTTAGATAAATGTTTAATCAACCAATTCTCCATCTGGGTAATCATCGTCATTTCCATTGCTTCTTTTACATTCTTCGCTCTATCTTTTTTGGGAATTTTCTTTAATTCCGCTGCAAAAACCAGATATTCTTTGACTGTCATGTCAAGATACAATGGTGGAATCTCTGGCAAATAACCAATGTAGCGTTTTGCTTCTTCTGGCTCATCAAAAATACTGTGTCCATTTATCAATACCTCTCCAGAAGTTGCAGAAAGATAACCAATAATAATATTCATAGTGGTGGACTTACCGGCTCCATTCGGTCCAAGAAAACCATATACCTGTCCTTTTTCAACGGTAAAGCTTAGATTTTTCACCGCCGTATGATTTCCGTACTTTTTTACAAGATTTTTTACTTCAATCAACGTTTACCCTCCTAATCTTTCATTTCCTTTTTACCTAATTATTCGTAATAGTTCAGCCCATAGGCTAAACTATTACGGAATTGGGCAGGCTTCGCATTTATAATTGCCCAATTCCATCACTGTTCTACGTATTCTTACGGTCAATGCAGTAAATGCACAGACCTACCTGAACTGTTACAATTATTCTACAGAATATTTGTGTATACTTTGTGAAAAAATCTATATTTGTGTTAATATGTAATTATTTAGGTAGAAACACGCATTTACTTTTGACCTGAGAAAAATGAAAGTTGATTGCTATGTGCTACGCACTCTCGCAATCATTAACTGTATTCGTATTCCGGGCTGCCGCCCTACATACTCATACAATTTAGCCTGCCAAATGGCTATATTTCTTTACAAGCAAGCTTGCACGAAATATAGCCGTTTGTCAGGACTTTCATAGTAAATTTTGATTGTTCTAAGCCCTTCGCCGAAGGCGAATTTTCATGGGCTTAGAAGGTAACTGTTCATGCTTCTGAACAGTTACCTTAACATTATCATAACAGTCCAGCCATGCCTCTCCTATTTTGACCAAATATACATCATGACCAAAAATATTCATCATTTTATTCTCCAATATATCTTTGTTCCATTACTTGTTTAATGTTTTTTTCGTTGCTAAGTGCTAACCATAGTTTACAATATTGGGCTATAGGTGCTGTATCTAAAAGTGGAATCATGCCCATTTTTTTATACTCTGCTACTGTTTCATAGGCATTATTATCTTGTGTTAATCCAGTGATGTAAATGGGAATTTCCCGTTTTTTTGCACTTTTTACAAACTCTCTTAATGCATCACCTATACCAATCGTCCCTGAATGATAGCTTTCATGAAGTATCACTTTTATTGACTCTCCAATAGAAGGATATTTCATCCCAACGCATGGCACAATCCTTAAAATTTCCATAGAATTTGGAAATAACTGAACCTTTTCCTCCATTTGAAACATCGGTTTATCTTGTATGTTTCCATTATCCATATTCTTTAAATTATCACTGTCTTTGCATGTAAAAATCTCCTTTTCAAAACTACCATACCAGCTATTTTTTATACTTTCTATATCTGCCGAAAATGCCTTGTGTTGTAACAATTTTGCTCCCCTATGTATAATAGGTTTTCCTCCTTTGTTACAATAACTGACAAAAACACCCTTTCCATATCTTCCTTCAATAAATTTTACAGCATAAGCAAAGTTTATATGTCCGTTTGCCCGGTTATCCTCCAAAGGAAAATCACTTGATACCAATAGAACCGGCACATTAGCAGAGCCTAACACATAGGAGAGTATTGCTGCACTATATTGCAGCGTATCTGTTCCATGGGTAATAATAATTCCATCTGCCAATTCTTCCATTAAAACTTCTTTTACACAGGTAATTAGCTGATTTATTTCATGGGCAGTAAGATTTTCACTAAGGATACAGTAAGGTTCTGTAGTTTCAAATTCTATGTTGCCTGGATTTTCTTTCTGATAGAATTCTATCAATTTGTAAGGAGCTTTTTCTTTTGGTGCAATATAACCATCTTCTTTCACTTGGCTCCCTATAGTTCCTCCTGTAAAAATCACCTTTATTTTCATACAGCTTTCCTCCTTTTTTCTTTCACATAATAGGTAATTGCGAAACTCTCATTAACTTAAATTATTTTGTGCAGATTTACATATAATTTCATTATGCCCAAAGAAAAGGTCTGTCACACAAGTAAAGACTATCTTTTAAATCTTTATAGTGGCAGACCTTTTCCTATTTTATTTTAGATATTTTCCATTCTCTCCTACCTTACCTGGGGCTTTGGTTTTTGCTGTGTCTAATACATAAACCCGCATATTACCTGCTCCCGGTGCTGAAATAGTAAGGTTTCCACCTTCTGAAACAGTTTGCACATCACCAGTAACGGCATCTGTATAGGTTCCACCTGGAAGATTCTGGAAAGTTGCTCCATCAGTAATTGTAACACATACAAAACTATCTACATTTTCATCGGTATATCTGCGTTTGAATGCCATAGAGCCATTTACATCCTCCACAGAATATTGCCCTTTACGAAGGGCAGGCACCGACTGACGAATTTTATTCAGTCTTTGCAAATGTCCCACCAATGGATAAGTTTCTGAAAGTGTCTCCTGAACTTTTCCACTTGCTGTATAAACACCAAAATCAGAAGCGGTTACATTTCCCTCTAAATAATCACCAAAATAGGCACGTCCTGATGTCTCCAGCGGATTATTATAGTCATCAATTGGACATCCTTTCTTAAATTCTACCTCACTGCCATAGTAAATACATGGAATTCCACGGAAAGTAAACATAAGATTTAGGTTCTCTGCCCAGTTTTCTGTTGTTCCCGAATAACGCATCTTCTCCATAGTATTAGGAGCATAATCATGAGAATCCACATAAACGACATTCCATGTTGCATCATTGTAAAGTCTATCATCCTGCACACCTCTGTTAAAGGCATTATTGGCATTACGGAATGCCCAGTGCATTGGGAAATCAATCACTCCCATTCCGGAATTTTTACTATAATCTGGTTCATGATAATTGTTCCCATCTAGTAGTGCATTATCACTATTAAATTCTGTTCTCGCTTTCTGGTCACCATAGTCTTCATAATCATTCCAATGTTGTTTTACACTTGCCTCATTGGTTCCCATATCTCCCCATGCATAATCTTTGGTTTCTGCCCATGTATAGAAAAATGCAGAAATACAAGCATAGTGTGAGAAATAAATTGCATTTTCATCTCTGGCACAAACTTCCCCAAACATATAGAAGTTGTTATTGCCATTTTTCTTTGCCTCATCTATAAATGCAGGTGCAAACTCATTGTTAAAGGTAAGTCTTGAAATATGTTTCATGGTATCAATACGAAAGGCATCTACTCCCATATCAATATAACCATTATATGCTTCTTTTAAGTATTGAATTACATTTGGATTCTCTGTGTTCAGGTCAATACAATTTCCATCAATATGTGTTACCTGACAATCATAAGATTCCCATGATTTAATATAGTCAAAATGATGGAAAGTATTATTGCTGTCTTGTCCGGTAATGGTTCCTGAAGCATTGGTAGACAAAGTTTGCAAGTTCGCTTCTCCACTTCCTCCTGTATGGTTTAATACAATATCCTGAACAATTTTTAATCCTTTTTCGTGGCATGCATTAATCAAATCCTGATAATCTGTTCCAGAAGAAAGATACCGGTTGTCCACTTTCTTAAAGTTATAAGCATGGTATCCATGATAATCATACCCTGAACGGTTCTCAACTACCGGAGTAATCCATACTGCAGTAAATCCAAGGGCTTTGATATAGTCCAGCTTTTCAATTAATCCTTTAAAATCCCCTCTCCAGGATGGATCATTACTTGGATTATTTACTTCATCATCATGGGAAGTTCTTGTATTATTCCCTGGGTCACCATCATAAAAACGAGTAGTCATTAAAAAGTAAATGCTTTCATCCCGGAAGTCCGTTCTGGTATCTGCAAAAGAAGCTGTTTTTCCATCTCCTGGAGTAATTGTCTGAACTGGTTTGTTACTCTCTGATGGTCTGCTGGTTTCTGTAACATTATTATTGGGTTTACTTTTACTCCAGCTACCATTTATATACCAATATTCCCCTTTTTCCTTAATGGTAAAATCTTCTGTCTGGCTTTCCCCATTAGAAAATAAAAAGTTAATCTTATTCACTCCATCAAAACTGCAGGTATAATATCCATCTTCATCTTTCTCCACAGAATCTCCTGGCCATGTGGTTTCCTTGTCTGTTGGAAGAGCATTCCAATAATATACACTTACCTGATTCCAGTCCGTACTATAATGAAGAGTAATCTTCTCGTCTGCCGCCAAAGGTGCAGTCTCCTCCATAGGAACTGCTACTTCTGTTTCATCCTTTGCTGGTGCCACATAATCAGCTGGTGACTGATTAGTCCATCCACCATCTATATCATACCACCATTCGCCCTCTTCTTTTGTAAATTCTGAGGTCTGGTATTCTTTGTCTGGTATGCTGATAATCATATTGGCAGCTTTTGCATTTGATACAGTATAACTATACCAGCCATCCTTTTCTTCTTTCATTGGAACACCTGGAAATGTAGTAGTTTTCTTAGTATCTTCTATCTCATAGTAAAGATGTGGCTGGTCACCAGTACCTTTATAATGTATGGTAATGCCTTTCTGATTCTTCTCTTTATTGGAAAGTTTTATCACTCCATCTGCTTGTTGATTATTCCCGGCAGATTCTGTAATTAAACTTGGGTTCTCGGTAAGTGAAGTTCTATTCTTTAATTTATTGCCATAAAATACAGCACCAAACAGTCCTCCACAAATCAAAGGTACACTGAAAATCCCCAATACCAATTTTTTCTTACACATGCAAAAATCTCCTTTCTTTCTTCTTTTACTTTTGGTATTTTTTCATTTCGTTCTTTTAGGAATTCGTAACTGTCCAGAACCATGAACAGTTACGTTTAAGCCCATAATAATTCGCCTTCGGCGAAGGGG
>CAMWUK010000180.1 GCA_947177415.1 uncultured Clostridiaceae bacterium | reverse complement strand
AATAAATTTATTTATGCAATTTGTATATCACTTTTGCAGGTTCTGAATAGTTACCAGTTTACTATATAATGTTGTTAAAGGGTGGTGCAATAGCCCTTTTTTGGGAGAAGTTATGATTGTTACTTTAATCGAGAAGCAAGGAAAATATAAATATAAAGTGTATATGGATTATAATTATGTCTTTTGGCTTACTTGGAAAGAACTTTATTTTTGGAAAGTAAAAGAAAATGCGGAAATTTCAGAAGAACAGTATAAAAGAATTGTAAAGGAAAGTATTCTTCCAAAGGCAAAAAGAAAAGCAATTTCCTATTTAGAAAAATCTAACCGGACAGAGCAGGAAATAAGGGAAAAATTGAAAAGAGAATTATATCAAGAAGACGTTATAGAGAGTGCAATAAAATTTTTACATAATTGCCATTATATAAATGATGACTGGGTTGCAGAAAATTTTGTCAGAGCAAATCAGGCTAACCATAGCCGTAAATGGATGGAAATGAAATTAGCACAAAAGGGAATTGATAAGGAGAGATTACATATTTTCTTTGAAGAAGAGTACTCAGAAGAAGTTGCAATCCAAAAAGAAATAAAGAAGAAATTAAAGGGAAAACAACAGATTACTTGGGAAGAAAAAAATAAGGTTATGGCTTATTTGTATAGAAAGGGTTACAGTATCCACGAAACAAGGAAGGCTATGGAACAGATAGAGACCGTATAGAGAATAGTTAGCAGCAGTCTGCAATATAGATGTGAATGTTACTGTTAGCACCATAGGTGTGAACAGTAACATGTGAATAATTAAGGGGTTACAGTTCACACCTACGGTGCAAACTGTAACGGAATCCAGCCTATTTGTAATTCGCCTTTGGCGAAAGTCTGGATTCTTGGCTATTCTATGTTCTTGGCACATAGCTTGACAGCAAGTGTCAAGCTTGTGAGTGAACAGTAACATTAAGGGGTATATATACAAGAGAAATGAAAGGTATTGACTTGACATTTTGTACAAAAAAGTATAAAATTTATATGTTGTACTTATGGTATGATGAAAATTAAATAGGGAGGTGCTCGAGTGCCAGAACCACAGGTTATTATTGGAATTTGCGTGGGTGTTCTTATTTTACTCGTTATCACCGCTTTGGTTTCTTGGAAATTAGCAATTTCTCATAGAATTAAAAGTTATGAAGATAAGGTTGGAAGTGCAGAAGAAAAAGCTCGTGAAATCAAAGATGCTGCAATTAAAGAAGCAGTAACTTTGAAAAAAGAAGCAAAGTTAGAAGCACAAGAATCTGCTTTAAGAACCAAAAACGATGTGGATAGGGAAGTAAAGGAAAGAAGATCTGAAGTTCAGCGTTATGAAAAGCGTGTATTAAGCAAAGAAGAAAATCTGGATCGTAAGATGGAGACACTTGAAAAGAAAGAATCTAAGCTTAATTCCAAGGAAGCAGAACTTGATAAGCTGAGACAGCAGACCGAGGAAATGCACGATAAACAGCTGAAAGAGCTTGAGAAGATTTCTGGTTTGACCTCCGAAGAAGCAAAGGAATATCTTTTAAAAACTGTTGAAGACGAAGTGAAACATGAAACAGCATTGCTCATCAAGGAATTAGAGAGCAGGGCAAAAGAGGAAGCAGAAAAGAAAGCGAAGGAATATGTTGTTACAGCCATTCAAAAGTGTGCAGTTGACCATGTTTCTGAGACTACAATTACTGTTGTCCAGTTACCAAATGATGAAATGAAGGGAAGAATCATTGGTAGAGAGGGAAGAAACATCCGAACCTTGGAAATTATAACAGGTGTTGATTTAATTATTGATGATACACCAGAAGCTGTTATCCTATCAAGTTTTGACCCGGTACGTCGTGAGGTAGCGAGAATTGCGCTGGAAAAATTGATTGTGGATGGTCGTATTCATCCAGCACGTATTGAAGAAATGGTAGAAAAAGCCCAAAAAGAAGTGGAAGCACTTATTAAGGAAGATGGAGAGAATGCGACATTAGAAGTAGGAGTACATGGTATTCATCCAGAATTAGTAAGATTACTGGGAAAGATGCGGTTCCGCAAAAGTTATGGACAGAATGCTTTGAAGCATTCTATAGAGGTTGCACATCTATCGGGGCTTCTTGCAGGAGAAATGGGATTGGATATCCGTATGGCAAAACGTGCAGGTTTATTACATGATATTGGAAAAGCCGTAGATAAGGAAATGGAAGGCTCACATATTGAACTTGGTGTAAATTTATGTAGAAAATATAAAGAAGCACCTCTTATCATTAATGCTGTGGAAGCACATCATGGTGATGTAGAGCCAGAGAGTTTGATTGCCTGCATTGTACAAGCAGCAGATGCAATTTCTGCAGCACGTCCAGGGGCTAGAAGGGAAACCTTGGAGACTTATACAAACAGGTTAAAACAATTAGAGGATATTACAAATAGCTTCAAGGGTGTAGAAAAGTCTTTTGCAATTCAAGCTGGTAGAGAAGTAAGAATAATGGTTATTCCAGAACAGGTAAGTGATTCAGATATGGTATTACTTGCTAGAAATATTTCAAAACAGGTTGAAGAAGAATTAGAATACCCAGGTCAAATTAAAGTGAATGTGATTCGTGAATCAAGAGTAACGGATTATGCTAAGTAATTGATAGAGCAATTACAATATTTGAGAATAGAAAGGTCAAAATTCTAGTGATAGGATTTTGGCTTTTTTGACTTACTATGAAAGTCCTGACAAACGGCTACATTTTGTGCAAGCTTGCTTGCAAAGAAATGTAGACATTTGGCTGGCTAAACTGTATGAGTATGTAGGGCGACAGCCCGAAATACGAATACAGTTGGTGATTGCGGGAGTGCGTAGCACGTAGCAATCAACTTTCATTCATGGTGATGCCTCGCTTGCGAGGCATGATTGTTTTATAGGAAAGTTCGTCCTATAAAGTCAAAACGCTCCGCGAGGATGTGCACAGATGCGTAAGGAATATTGTTGCAAAAAAGCATGCAACACGCATCTGGCACGCAAAGTGTGCAATCCCCTCATGAATGAGGGGTTAGGGGAGTTGATGTGGGCTTGCCCACTTTGTTCTTTAAAGTAATTAAGAGGTGAAACTAAGGGTTACACTAGCTAAGACTAGATACTTTGAAATAGGAGAAAAAGGTCTGTATGTGTATGAGAATAAAAGAGTTGATAACCAATCTAGAGAAAAATGAAAAATTACAACGAGAGGAATTTCGTTGGATTCTCACAGAAATAGAGGAACAGGAGATAGAGTGGATAAAAAAAAGAGCTAGAAATATTGCAGATGAAGTATATGGAAAAAATATATATTTGAGAGGATTGATTGAGTGTTCTAATTATTGTAAAAATGATTGCTATTATTGTGGAATTCGATGTAGTAATAAATCTGCGAGCCGGTATCGTCTGAATGGGAAAGAGATATTAGAATGCTGCAAAGAAGGATATGAACTTGGATTTCGTACTTTTGTTATTCAAGGCGGGGAAGATCCTTATTATACAGATAATCGTCTAGTAGAAATTATTGCAAATATTAAGTCAAATTTTCCAGAGTGTGCAATTACTCTGTCACTAGGTGAAAGAGATAGAGAGAGTTACCGTAGATTGAAGGAGGCAGGAGCTGATCGATATTTATTACGGCATGAAACGGCAAATCCAGAACATTATGCTAAATTACATCCTGATAAAATGAGTTGGAAATATAGAAGACAATGTTTGTATTGGCTAAAAGAGTTAGGATATCAAGTAGGATGTGGATTTATGGTAGGGACGCCATATCAGACGGTTGATGACCTTGTGGAGGAGTTGTTCTTTTTGAAGGAAATCAAGCCACAGATGATAGGAATTGGGCCATTTCTCTCTCACAGGGAGACCCCTTTTCGTAAAGAAAAAAACGGAAGCCTGACCATGACACTTTTATTGCTGAGTTTAATCAGAATTATGCATAAAAGAGTTTTATTACCAGCAACAACAGCCTTGGCAACCTTGGATGCCAACGGAAGAGAATTGGGGATTTTGGCTGGAGCTAATGTATTGATGCCTAATCTGTCTCCAGTATCACAAAGGAAAAAATATACTTTATATGATGGAAAAGTTTGTATGGGGGATGAAGCAGCAGAATGTAGAATGTGTTTAGAAAAAAGATTAGAAAATATAGGATATCATTCGGTGGTAGACAGGGGAGATTCAAAGCAATAGTTCAGGTAGGTCTGAACGGTTACGATTCAAAGTTATTCTATAGTGCTCCTCTTGCATAAAAAAGATGATAGAGATATAATGGAAAAGATAGAAAAGAGAAAGCTATAGGTGCGGCAGTACCTAATTTGAGACATTAGGAGGAAGATTATGGCAAAGATAGGATTTATTGGTGCAGGAAATATGGGATTTGCAATGTTAAAAGGTGCATTGCAGGTATTTGGTAAAGAAGAACTTACTTATACGGATTTGAATAAAGAACGTGTGGAAGAAGTAAAGAAAGAGACAGGAGTACAGTATTCTTTGGATTTTCATGAAATGGTTGGAAAAATAAAATATTTAGTACTAGCAGTTAAGCCACAACATTTAGAAGGTGTATTAGAAAGTATTAAAGATGATATTGGCAACGAACATGTTATTATTGCAATTGCCCCTGGTATTGCAATATCCTATTACCAATCTTATTTTGGAGAAAACACAAAAGTGGTTCGTGCAATGCCAAATACGCCAGCATTAGTAAATGAGGGAATGAGTGGGGTTTGTTTTTCTAAAAATATTTTCACGGAGGAAGAAAAAAATACGATATACCAGTTTTTTAATTCTTTTGGAAAATTTGAAGAAGTAGGAGAAAACTTAATGGACGCAGTAGTTTGTGCAAGTGGAAGTTCTCCAGCCTATGTATATATGTTTATTGAAGCTTTAGCAGATAGTGCAGTAAAATATGGGATTCCTAGAGATAAAGCATATACTTTTGCAGCACAAACTGTTCTTGGTTCTGCAAAAATGGTATTGGAAACAGGTGAACATCCAGGAAAATTAAAAGATCAGGTTTGTTCTCCGGGAGGAACAACTATTGCAGCAGTTTCCGCATTAGAAGAATGTGGATTCCGTAGTGCGGTTATTAAAGCGGCAGATGCTTGCTATGAAAAATCAGTTTCTTTTAATAAATAATCCAGTGAAGCCAAAAGGAGGTTGGTTACTTTAATGGCGGAATATAAGAGATTGCATAGAACTTTGGTTCATCAAGGAAAGATTACCACAACATATACTGATCGTATGCTTCTACCTAATGGTCGGGAAGCTGACTGGGATTTTATAGGACATCATGGAGCTGCTGCAATGGTAGCAGAAAATGAAGAAGGAAAGATTTTAATGGTAACACAATATCGGAATGCGTTGGAAAGATATACTTTAGAAATTCCGGCAGGAGGAATTAATCCGGAAGAAAATATGATGGATGCAGCAATCCGGGAAGTAGAGGAAGAGACGGGATATCAGGTAGAGAATGTCAGGCATTTAATAGATATTTATACAACAGTTGCATTTTGCAATGAGAAAATAGGAATATATTGCGGAAAGGCAACAAAGAAAGAGAATCAACATCTGGATGAGGATGAGTTTGTAGAAGTACATGCTTATGATTTACCAGAACTGTTGGATATGATACAAAAAGGGAAAATTCAAGATTCTAAGACAATAGCAGGAATTCTTTCTTACTATAATTTTATGGAGAAAAAGAAGTAGAATAGCAATAGTTATGTTACAATTATGCTTATAAAAAACACAGGAGGACATATTTGTTTTCCTGTGTTTTTTTACTATGAAAGGTTATGATAGCACACCGTGCGTAGTAACCGACACTTTATGAGGGAGCATTGCGGATATGAGGGAAAAGTTCTTGGACTATCTGAAGATGCTTTTGCATATATTATGTTAAATGAAGTTAAAAAAAGTGCACAAAGGTATAGGAAAGGGTAAGGGAAGCATGCAGAAAGGAAAGTATATAAATATACCGTATATGAAAAGAATTTTGTTTTTTGGAATAGTAGGATTTATCTTAGGAAGCACGTTAGGTGTATTTTTTTTGCCACAATATAAAGAACAATATTTGTATATTCAAAAACAGCTATATACATCTATATCTGGAGTAAGTAAAAATGACCTATCTTATTTTCTTTTCTGTATATATGATTGTATTAAGCAAATGTTTTTTATTATCTTGTTTACATTCACTATGTTTTTTGGATTATATGGGAAATTTCTGTTTATGTGGAAAGGTATCATATTGGGTTTTCTTTTTTCTACTGCTATAAAGTGTTATGGGGCAATTGGCTGGCTTTTGTTTGCTGTAAATTGGTTCCCTCAAGGAATATTTTATATGGCGGCATTTGTGATACAGTTATCTATATGTTATAGCATACGGGAGGAATATTTTGGCAGTCAGATAAAAACAAAGGGGCATATAGCAAAGTGGAGCGGATTTTTTTTCTTATGTTTGGTATGTATTATAATAGGAGCATATTTAGAAAGTGGTGTGAATTTAGATTTGTTAAAGAGTGTTTTGGAAAAATGTATCAACCAAGAATAGGATATATAGAGAAATAT